>JANNHO010000534.1:0-8203 GCA_031404435.1 Acidimicrobiaceae bacterium
CCGAGCCCGAGCCCGAGCCAGAGCCCGACACCGAGATCGTGCGCGAGCCCGATGATGAAGCGACGAGGGCCGGTTCGTGAGATCGCAGCGGGCGTTGGCTGCGTGTGCATTGGTGCTCGGCCTCGGTGGGCTCGGAGCCGCCTCTCGGGATACTCCCGTCGAAGGTGACGCGGTGTTCGCCTCGCTCGGCAGCCCGACGATGCCATTCGTGCCGCTCGGATCGTTCATCACCTCGTCGTGGTTCTGCCCAGGCGTGCCAGCGGCTGGGGTGGGTGGCGCGGCCGGGAGCGGCGGGTCGGTATCGATCACCAATCCGTCCGATGCGGCGATGAACGGTCGGATCACCGTGTTCTCCTCCGAGCCGGGCGTCACCGCCGTCGAGCAGCCGGTCACCGTGTTGCCGCGTTCCAGCATCGTCGTCGACCTCGACGTATTGCAGCCTGCAGGAGCGTTCCGGTCGGCGGTGGTGGAGATCGACGGTGGCGGCGGATTCGTCGAGCAGACCGCTGAACATCCCGATGGCAACGCGGTCGCGGCGTGCTCCAACTCGGCCTCGTCGAACTGGTACTTCGCCGACGGGTTCACCGCCGACGACAGCACCGAGCAATTGATCATCACCAACCCCTACCCCGGGTACGCCGCCGTCGACATTGGCTTTGTCACCGGTACGGGCCCACGTAACCCCGTCCGCCTCCAGGGCTATCCGGTGCCCGGACGCTCCGTGCAGGTGGTCGAACTCGTTGGCGCCCGTGACGAGCCGGTGCTGGCAACGCGGGTCACCGCGACCCGTGGGCGGGTGATGGTCGGGCGCGCTCAGAACTACCTTGGTGGGGGCCGCGCCGGCTACACGATGAACCTCGGCGCGCCGTCGCTGTCGAGCCAGTACTGGTTCGCCGACGGTGAAACCGGACCGGAGGTCAGCGAGCAGTTCAGTGTGTTCAACGGGTCGGCCGAGGACGTCACGGTTTCGTTGGTGTTCCTCGGCATCCCAATCGACTCGCCGTTTCTCAACGACACCGAGATCGAAGTGCCGGCGAACCGGGTCGTCGCCATCGACACCGCCGACATCGAGGGCCTCCCCGACGGTCGGCACGGCGCCGTGCTGTCGACGCTCGGCGAGGAGGCGATCGTCGTCGAACGCGTGCTGACGCGCCCCGCCGGCGACGGTATCGCCACCACCGTAGTGATGGGATCGCCACCGGAGTTGGCGGCGACCCGCTGGTCGTCGTCGGTCGGTTCCGACCTTGCCATCGACAACGTGCTCGTGGTGCTCAACGCCGACGGCACCGATGCGGTGGTCACGATCAGCACACTCGGCCCGGGTGGTCTGGTGCCCGTTGCCGGGCTCACCGACTTGCCCCTCGCCGCGGGAGCGGTGATCACGGTTCCCTTCACCGATCCATCGATCCTCGGCCGGCCGTTCGTCGTGGAAAGCGACCGGCGTGTCTACGTCGAGCGCCTGCTGCCCCGAGGCGGCAATCTACGCGGTCGATCCGGTTCGTTCGCTCTGGCCGGCTGACCAATGCAACGCCTGATCGTCGCCGCGGCGATCGTCGTCGTCGCCGCCACGATCGCGTTCGTCATCCGTCGGCGCAGTAGCCCAGATGCTCCGACCCAGCAGCGCCACCGGGTCCCAGCGCAACTCGACCGTGCCGATTTTGCCAACCCCGCTGTCGACTGGCTGATCGTCGTGTTCACCTCGGCGACGTGCGATACCTGTGCCGATACGGTCACCAAGGCACAGGTGCTGGCGAGCCGGTCCGTGGCAGTCGAGGAGGTCGAGTACACCAGCGACCGCGAACGTCATCGACGCTACGCGATCGACGCGGTACCCACCCTGGTCGTGGCCGACTCCGCGGGCGTGGTGCACGCGTCGTTCGTGGGGAGGGTGAGCGCAACCGATCTATGGGCCGCGGTGGCCGAGGTTCGCGAGCCCTGACCAGCCCGTCAGTCGATGGTCGCCGATTCGCTCGGCCGCGCATCACCTGATCTCGGCGCAGCATCGCCAAGTCCGGCTTGCACCAAATGGGCGACCTCTTGGCCGTCGATGGTCTCTTTCTCCAGCAGCGCCTCGGCCACGAGGTCGAGGCCGGCGCGGTGCTTGACGAGCAGGTCGTGGGCACGTACCTCCTGCTCGAGCAGGATCCGTGAGATCTCTTCGTCCATCATCCGGGCGGTCTCGTCGGAGTACTCGCGGCCGCTCGTCATCAGGTCTTCGCCCAGGAACACCTGCTGTTGACCGTGCCAGGCCATCGGCCCGACGCGTTCGCTCATGCCCCATTCGCGCACCATCCGCCTGGCGATGCCGGTGGCCTGCTCGAGGTCGTTGGCGGCACCCGAGTTGATGTGGCCGTAGACGATCTTTTCGGCGACGCGCCCACCCATTGCCTTGCAGATGACGTCTTCGAAGAACGCTTTGGAGTAGGTGTGGCGTTCCTCCGGCAAGCTCCACGTCACGCCGAGAGCCATGCCCCGTGGGAGGATCGTCACCTTGTGCAGCGGATCGGCGTGGGGCAGCACGACCGTGAGCACCGCGTGGCCACCTTCGTGGTATGCGGTGGCCCGCTTTTCCTCACCGGCAAGCACCAGGCTTTCGCGGCGGGCACCCATCACCACGCGATCACGGGCGTTCTCGAAGTCGATCCGCTCGACTTGGGTGCTGGAGCGGCGAACTGCGAACAGGGCCGCCTCGTTGACCAGGTTGGCCAGGTCGGCGCCGCTCATCCCGGGCGTGGCCTTGGCCATCACCTCGAGGTCGACGTCGGGGCCCATCCGTTTGTCGCGACTGTGCACCTTCAAGATCGCGTGGCGCTCACTGGCTTCGGGGAGCGGCACCACGATCTGGCGGTCGAAGCGACCGGGCCGCAGCAACGCCGGGTCGAGGATGTCGGGTCGGTTGGTGGCCGCGAGGATGACGATGCCCTCGCTGGTCTCGAAGCCGTCCATCTCGGCGAGCATCTGGTTGAGCGTTTGCTCGCGCTCGTCGTGGCCGCCGCCGAGGCCGGCGCCGCGCTTACGTCCGATCGAGTCGATCTCGTCGATGAAGATGATCGCCCGGCCCATCTTGCGTGCCTGCTGGAACAGGTCGCGCACGCGGCTGGCGCCCACACCGACGAACATCTCCATGAAGTCCGAACCGGTGACCGACAAGAAACCCACGCCCGCTTCGCCCGCTACAGCGCGGGCGAAGAGGGTCTTACCGGTGCCTGGCGGACCGACGAGGAGCATCCCCTTCGGCACGCGTGCGCCGATCTCTCGAAAGCGTTCCGGCATCCGCAAGAAGTCGACCACCTCGGTGATCTCCTGCTTCACTCCTTCGTAGCCGGCAATGTCGGCGAAGGTGGTGGAGGGCTTGTCCGGGTTGAACGTCTTGGCCCGGCTCCGCCCAACCGACATGATGTTGCCGGCCTGGCCCATCGCCCGGCGTTGCATCCACACGAAGAAGCCGATGAGCAACACGACCGGGAGCAACAACCCGGCCCAGCTCCAGAACCAGCTCGTGGTCGGCGTGGTGAAATCGATGCCGACGCCCTTGGAGTTGAGCAGCAACTCGTCGGCCTCGCTGAGGCCACGCTGACCTCCGCCGGTGGTGGTGAACTTCTTTCCGTCGGTGAACTCGCCGCTGATCTTGTTGGTGGTGTTGTTGATGTCGATGGTCCCCACTCGACCAGCGTTGACCTCGGTGATGAACTCCGAGTAGGTGAGCTCCGTGCCATTGTCGTTGGTGATCAGCCGGGGCACGACGAACAAGGCGATGAGCACAGCGATCATCACCGGCAACGTCCACCGTGGCCAGCCAGCACCGAAGGATGCCTTGCCGCTGCGTTCGGGTTGGTTGCCTGCCTGCTTGTTGCCGCCAGGCTTGCCACCGCCGGGCTTGTGACCACCGGGGGTGCGGCCGGGGGGAGGCGGCGGAGGCGGCGGGGGGAGATTGCTCATGGCCCAATGATACGGCCATACACCATGACCGGGACGGTCGGCAAGACCCAATGACGTGCGCAGAGCATCCACCACCGACCCGGCAGCGGTTCGGTACGGTCGTAGGGATGCCACGTCAGTGTTCTCGCACCGGATGCGCGGCCCTCGCCGAAGCAACACTGGCCTACCAGTACGGTCGTTCGCTGGTGTGGATCGACGAGCTCACGGCCGAGCGGGATCCGCATTCGTACGATCTCTGCCCGCGACACGCGGCGCGATTGTCGGTGCCCAATGGCTGGCGACTTGACGATCGGCGCGCCGATCGCCAACGACGATTGGTGGCCGCTGGCTCGCAACATCTGACCGGCCCGCACCGTTTGGCGGGGTAGCCATCGCCTGACCGGCCGATCACGCGTGCCGGGTAGCCTCGTCGTTCGATGTCGATGCGCCGAGTTCCCGCCCTGCGCATCGGCGATGGTCAGAGCCGCATCACCGCTGGTGTTGCCGCGTTCGCCTGGCTCGGATGCTGGTTGTTCGGCAACGTCTTCGGCGCAACGGTCATTTCGGTCGTCGGTCACGACACCGGTACCGATGGTCCGGCCCCGGTGTGGATCACATTTGTCGCGGCGCTGGCGTTGTGGGTGCCGGTGCTGATCGGCCTTCGGCTTGTCAGCGTCCGTTTCGGCATCGGTGGATGGGTCGCCGACTATGGGTTCGCGTTTCGTCTGATCGACCTTGTGGGGATTCCGATCGGGGTGATGTCACAGCTGGTGTTGGTCCGTTTGGTGTACTGGCCACTGGTCGAGGTGTGGCCCGACACCTTCTCGTCCCCCGCGCTCGAAGAAACGGCCAAGGATCTCTACGACAGTGCCGATGGCGTGTGGCTGGTGGCGTTGGTGTTCATTGTGGTGATCGGCGCTCCGGTGGTCGAGGAGTTGCTGTACCGGGGGTTGCTGCAGGGTGCGCTGATGCGCCGTGTGAACGAGCCGGTTGCGGTGGTCGCGGTCGCGGTCTGGTTCATGCTGATCCACTTCAGGCCGGTCGAGTACCCCGGCCTGCTCGTCATTGGACTCGTGCTCGGGACGTGCGCCCTGGTCACGCGCCGCCTTGGCCTGAGCATCGTCGCCCACGCCGCGTTCAATGCGACCGGCCTGGCGTGGGTGGCCACACGATGACGCCGCGCGATTCCGTTGAGGGAGCCAGCGGGTCGGGTGACGAGCTGAGCGGCGGCGGTGATGGGAGAATGACGTCGATGGTCGATCAAGTGCTCGAACGTGTCCATGAACCCGACGTCGAGCCGGTCACGCCGGACGTCGTCGTCGCGGCGGCGTCGCCGCCACTGGGCGCGCGGATCGTGCAGCGGATCATCCGCCGTCCCCGGCGGTGGATCGACGCCCCATGGCCGGCGGACCGGATCGTCCGCTGGGTCGTGACGGTGCTGCTCGTCGGCGGCTCCACGTGGGCCGCGCTGCAGGCGGTGCATCCGGGGCTGGTGCTCGCCAACAACACCCCGACGGGTGGCGATATGGGATCCCATGTGATGGGGCCGGCGTTCTTGCGCGACCACTTGCTGTCCAACTTTCAGCTCAGCGGGTGGAGCAACTACTGGTACGCCGGGCTGCCGATGTACCGGTTCTACATGGTCGTGCCTGCGCTGCTGATCGTGGTGCTCAACGTGGTGCTGCCCTACGGCGTCGCGTTCAAGGTCGTCGCCGTTTCCGGCATCGTCACATTGCCATTGTGCTGCTGGGCGTTCGGCCGCCTGGCCCGCTTCCGCTACCCAATGCCCGAGCTGTTCGCATTGGCCGGGATGCTGTTCCTGTTCGACGAGAGCTTCTCGATCTACGGCGGCAACGTCAAGAGCACGATGGCCGGAGAGTTCTCGTTCTCCATCGCGCTGTCGCTCGCTGTGCTCGGCCTTGGCCTGTTCGCCCGCGGGCTGGAGACAGGCAAGTACCGCAACTGGGCGGCGATCGTGCTTGCACTGGCGGGCCTCTCCCACGGCATCGTGTTGATCTTCGTCGCGTTCGGGGCGCTGTTGCTGTGGATCATCTGGATGGATCGCACCCGGTTCATCTACGGGATCACCACGGGTTTCACCGCGTTCTTGCTCGCTGCGTTCTGGGTGGTGCCGTTCCTGTTCGACCATGCGTACATGACCGACATGAAGTACGGCTCCCGGCCGTCGGGGGCGCAGGATTCGTTCTGGGACATGTTCTTCCCGTTGACCAATTTCTTCGACGTGTTCATCACCACGTTCGCGATCGTCGGTTTCATTGCCTGCCTCGCCAGGCGCCACCTCAACGGTGCGTGGATGGGGATCACCGCGCTGGCGTTTGTCGCTGGCGTCTATCTCACCCGTGACAGCCTGCCGGTGATCGGGTTGTTGTGGAACCCGCGGCTGTTGCCGTTCATGTACCTGCTGCGTTACCTGTTGATGATGGTCGGCCTGGTCGAGGTGGTCCACGTGATCGCGCAGGCAGCCACTGGTTCGCGGCGGCTGAGCGCGCAGCGGTCGATGCGGCTCGGCACCGTGGTGGCGGCGCTCGTTGGGGTGTCGGTGCTGTTGATCGAGTTGATGTTCTTCCGCGTGATGCCCGGCGCTGACCTGCAAACCCACAACGGGAAAAGCGTGTACCAGGTGGGCCCGATCTCGCTCACGGCCACCTCGAACGATGCACTCAGCGATGCGTGGTCGCGCTACAACTTCACTGGCTACGAAGACAAACCTGCCTACGGTGAGTACCGCTCGCTCGTCACCACCATGGCCGACCTCGGCGCCGACCCCGCACACGGCTGCGGCCGGGCGATGTGGGAAAACAACGAAGAGAACGGCAAGTACGGCACGACGATGGCGCTGATGCTGCTGCCGCACTGGACCGACGGCTGCATCACCAGCATGGAGGGCTTGTTCTTCGAGGCGTCGGGGACCACCCCCTATCACTTCGTGACAGCTGCGGCGATGAGCGCAGACAGCTCCAATCCGGTGCGCGAACTGCGGTACGACGACGCAGACGCGGCCAAGGGTGTGCCGTACCTGCAAAGCCTCGGGGTGAAGTACGTGATGGTGTTCACCGAGGTGGCCCGTACTGAAGCCGAATCCCAATCAGACCTCACCCTCGTCGGCGAGGTGGGACCATGGGACATCTACCGAGTCGCTGGCAGCGATCTCGTCGTGCCGCTTGAGGTGCAGCCGGTAGTCGTCGGTGCGCGCAGGGGCGATCCGCGCGAACGCAACCTCGAGCTGGGGATGAGCTGGTTCCAGCACCGCGAGGAATGGGCGGCGATCCCTGCCGACGACGGTCCGGCGGCTTGGCAGCGCATCGTGGTCGACCCCGACCTCAGCCGTCGCCAGGAGAGCCGGGTCGACATCGTGCAACCGACCGAGCCGATCGAGGTGGTCGACCTACCCGACGTGACCGTGTCGGGTGTGGTGCTTGGCGAACAGGACCTGCGCTTCAGCGTCGACCAGATCGGGGTGCCGATCCTGGTCAAGATGAGCTACTTCCCGAACTGGGAGGTCAGCGGGGCCGACGGCCCGTGGCGCATCGCTCCCAACCTGATGGTGGTGGTGCCGACGGCCAACGACGTGCACCTCACCTACGGCCGGTCGAACCTCGATGTCGTTGCCTACGCGCTCACCCTGTTGGGCTTGTTGGCGCTCGTTGGATGGCGGATCGTCGGTGACGTCCGCCACCCGGCCAGAGCGCCCGCCGGGTTGATGCGTGACCTCGGCCCGGGGTCTGATACCGATACCGATCTCGACCCTTTTGTTGGTGGCGTCGGTGGCGATCAGGGCCGACACGATCCGGGCCGCGACGATCGATGGAGCGAATCCTGGCGGGAACCGGCGTGGGGTGACACAGCGACCGAGTTGGATCTCGACCCGACACCTCCGCCGTCCCAGCGCCAGCCGATTCCGTCGTCGCGGTTCGACCCACTGTTGCCGCCGCTCGACCGCCGTCAGTCGGACGATCCCGCCGGGTAGGGTCCTACACCGCATGTCCGCTCTCGACCATTCGTCTCGCGGCGCGTCTTCTGCCGTGCTCGCTTCCATCGTCAAGGCCTACGACGTGAGGGGTACCGTCCCCGACCAGATGAACCCCGAGGTCGCGTACGCCTTGGGTGTTGCGTTTGCCCGCTTCGCCGCTGCGCCACGGGTATTGGTCGGTCGCGACATGCGGCCGTCGGGTCCCGAGCTCGTGGATGCATTCGCCCGCGGCGTGCTCGAGCAGGGTGTCGACGTGGTCGATCTCGGCCTCGCGTCCACCGATCTGGTGTACTA
>JANNHO010000535.1:0-3772 GCA_031404435.1 Acidimicrobiaceae bacterium
GACGAGTTGCATCGTGTCGAGATGGACCGGTTCTTCTACCGACGTCATTGGTGTTATGTCGGGCTGGAGGTCGAGATCCCCAACGCCGGCGACTTCGTCCGTACCGTTGTCGGCGAGCGCTCGGTGATCGTGGTGCGTGACCGGTCGGGCGACATCAACGTCGTCGAGAACGTGTGTGCCCATCGGGGTATGCGGTTCTGCCGCGTTCGTGAGGGCACTACGACGGGCTTCGTGTGCCCGTATCACCAGTGGCGCTACAACCTCCAAGGCGACCTGCGTGGCGTGCCGTTCCGTGCAGGCGTCAGGAGCGGTGACGAGGTGCACGGTGGAATGCCCGAGGACTTTGCCACAGCCGACCACGGACTCACCAAGCTGAAGGTCGCCCGGCGCGGCGGCGTCGTGTTCGCCTCGTTCGACCACGATGTCGAGTCGCTCGAGGACTTCCTCGGGCCAACGATCCTGCGCTACTTCGACCGGTTGTTCAATGGTCGCGAACTCACGTTGCTCGGCTACAACCGGCAACGGATTCCCGGCAACTGGAAGTTGATGCAGGAGAACATCAAGGACCCGTACCACCCCGGGCTGTTGCACACATGGTTCGTCACGTTTGGCCTGTGGCGCGCCGACAACACCTCGCAGTTGCGAATGGACGACCACTTCCGGCATGCCGCGATGATCTCGACGCGGGGCAACGCGGGAACGGTCGGCGAGGCGACCGCAGATGTGTCGAGCTTCAAGCAGGACATGACGCTCCACGATCCGAGCCAGATCGACGTGGTCCCCGAACCGTGGTGGGGCGGCCCGTCGGTGGTGATGACCACCGTGTTCCCGAGCGTGATCTTTCAGCAGCAGGTCAACAGCGTGTCGACTCGCCAGATTCAGCCGAACGGGCATGGCAGCTTCGATTTCGTGTGGACCCACTTCGGTTTCGCCGACGACACCGAGGAGATGACCGCCCGTCGGCTGCGCCAGGCGAATCTGTTCGGCCCCGCTGGCTATGTGTCGGCCGACGATGGTGAGGTGATCGAGTTCTCCCAGCAGGCCTTCGAGACCACCGACTCGCGGACCGTCGCAGAGATGGGCGGCCGTGAGGTCGGCGACACCGAGCACATGGTGACCGAGACGTTGATCCGGGGGATGTACCACTACTGGCGCGCGGTGATGGAAGCACCCGAATGACCGTCCCGTTCGACGACTGGTTGGCGATCACCCAGTTCTACGCGAGCTATGTGTCGATCATCGATGCGGGCGACTGGGACCGCTGGCCCGAGATGTTCACCGAGGACTGCGTGTACCGGCTGCAACCACGCGAGAACCACGAACGCAACCTTCCCCTCGCCACACTTGCGTTCACGAGCCGGGGCATGCTGCGCGACCGGGTGTTCAGCATCAAGGAGACGCTTTTTCACGACCCGTACTATCAGCGCCACATCGTCGGCAGCCCGGTCGTGCACAGCGCAGCACCGGACTGCTGGGATTGCGAAGCGAACTACGCAGTGTTCCGCACCAAGCTTTCCGACACGACCACCGTGTTCAACGTCGGTCGATCATTCGACACGATTGTGCGAACCGGCGATGGGCTGCGTTTTGCCCGTCGCGAGTGCATCTACGACAGCGAGATGATTCCCAACTCGATCATCTATCCGATCTGACAGCAAGACAATCCCAAGCCACGGTTCCAGCGTCGCGCTCCAGAAACCGAGAGTGTCGGTTACAACCAGCGGTCCAGGCGGCCGGCCAGATTGCGACCCGTGAGCCAGGCGGCGAGCGTTGGACCTTCGCCGCCGGCGAGGCGTTTCGCCAGGATCTCGTTCGTCAGTGCCTCGACGAACGCTGGCGGGAGGTCACCGAAGTCGATGCCGGCACCGAGATCGACCGTGTGGACCCCAAGCTCGCGGCAGCGCAGCCAGGCCAGTTGGGCGGCGGGGATGTGGCGGCCCTGCGCGGTCACAACTATGCGCGCGAGTTCGGATTCCGTGAGGCCGCCGAACTCGGCCGTGAACCGCTCGGCCGAAGCCGTGACGAGCGCGCGCAGGCGCGCCGGGGGTGGCGCCGCCCCGTGCTCGATTTCCTCGGCCCGCTGGTCGGCGCTCGCATACATCGATGCGCCGACGCCGGTCCGCGCCCAGCCGACCAGGCGGCACAACGCGAGCGCATTGAAATGAACGTGGGCGATCACGTGGGCCGTCGTCCAGCCGGGCAGCGCGGTTGGTTCCGTAAACGAGTCGTCAGGCACGCGATCAAGCGCGCCGATGAAGATCGAGTCCAGTTCCGCCAACCAACCCGCGGTCACCTCGGACACGTGTCGGTCATCCCTCGCGGACCACGTTGACGAGGCGGCCGATGCCGTCGATTTCGGTGATCACGGTCTGACCCGCGCTGAGGTATCGCGGTGGCACGCGAGCGTGTCCCACGCCGCCAGGGGTGCCGGTGGCGATCAGATCACCGGGGCGCAGCGTGACCATCGTCGACACATACCGGACCAGCGCGACCGGGTCGAACACGAGGTCGCCCGTATCGGCGCGCTGCACCTCATCGCCATCCACCGAGCAGGTCATCATCAGGCTCGGCCGGACCTCGCCGGGAAGCTCGTCGGGCGTCACCAGTACCGGGCCGACCGGGGTGGTGCCCTCGAACGTCTTGCCCTGCAACCACTGCAGGGTCCGGTTCTGCCAGTCGCGCAGGGTGATGTCGTTGACAACCGTGAACCCGGCAATCGCCCCTGCAGCTTCGGCCTCGCTGGCACGCCGCACGGTGCCCCCGATCACGACACCGAGCTCGGCCTCCCAGTCGAACGCGTTGGTCTCCGGCGGCAACGCGATCGGATCGGTCGGTCCGATGATCGCCTCGGCGTACTTGGCGAACAAGGTCGGATAGGTCGGCAACTCGCAACCCATCTCGAGGATGTGGGAGCGGTAGTTCAGACCGACGCACACGATCTTGCCGGGCCGGAGCACGGGTGTGAGCACCTCGACATCTGCCAGTGCGAGAGCCGGGCCATCGGCAGCCGCGGCCAGCGATTGCCAGTCGGGCTGCTCCAGCCACGTGCCGACATCGGGGTGTCGAGCGTGATGCATGTGTCGCCCTCGACGCGCGCAGCGTGCGTCCGGCCGTTGCTCCGAACTGTTGCCAGTCTCATTTGTGTCCTCCAGCAGCGCCAGTCGGGGCACCATCGATGTGCGAGCGGGTGAGCCCGAGGCGTTCCATGACGGGGGCGTCACTGAAGCGGAACAGGTCGGCGCCGCTCGCCCCGGCGCTCACCTGCCACGGTTGCCACGATGGCACGACGAACAGGTCGCCGTGCTCCGGCGTCCAGGTCTGGTCGCCGACCGACACCGTTGCGGAACCGTCGAACACCTGCACCATTGAGGATCCAACCTCGCGAACCGGGGCACCGACTGTGCCCGGTCGGAAGCGGTGAAATTTGGCCCGGATCGTCGGCAATACATCTCCACCGGTCACCGGGTCGGTGTAGCGAACGACCGCATGACCGGCTTCCGCGGTGACGCTGCGGTCGTCGTCGAAGGCCAACTGGTCGTTCGACGCCCGATCGGTGTGCTCCCACCGGTACACCAGCAACGGCGTCCCCGTGACAGGCACCACGGCGTGAGCTGGGCGCAGCCCCGGATGCCCCCACAGCCGCTCCGATCGTGACCTCACGGGAGTGCCGTCGATCCCGGGGTCGACGGCGCCGGGGGCGAAGAATGTCGTGTCGAGCGCATAAGGCAGCGGAAAGTCGAGCCCCGCGATGCCGGCCAACTCGCCGGACGAC
>JANNHO010000536.1:0-3115 GCA_031404435.1 Acidimicrobiaceae bacterium
TCCACGTTGCAACCAGGCTCGCCCACCGGTTGACGGGATCGAGGCGGGACCACTCGGCGGCAGCGGCTGCGTGGGTTCGGTACACGTACGACCATGCACCGCTACGTCCGGACCGGACCCACTTGGCGAGCTCCTCGATCAGGCCGAGATGGATCGCCATGGGGACCAGCAGCGACACGCGGTTCACGCTGATGCCGAGTCGTTTGGCGAGGTCCTTGGTGACCTTGACGCCGACACCACCGGTCTTGAGGCCTTGCAGCGGTTCGGCTGCGGCAAGTCGCAGTAGGTTCTCGAGGGTGGTGAGGACCGACGGCAACTGCTCGGTCGTGGGCGTCAGGGCCACGACCTGTGGGAGCTTCGGAACGGGCCAGTCGGCGAACACCCGCCCACGCGTGGCGACATGAATCTCGAGCCACAAGCCGACGAGGTGGGTGGCGTCGTCGATCCAGATCAGGCCGAAGTCGTTGAGCTCACGCAAACCGACCACCGGGTTGGTGGCATCGACGGGCGAGTGGCTGCGCAGGTGCCAGTACGACACGCCGATCCGCCCGAGCGACAGGCCGTTGGGGCCGGCGTCGAGCAGGCCGGTGAATGCCGACCGAGCCGGCGCGGTCATCTTCGCCACGGCATCAAGCACGTTGGGCAGTGATTCGATGATCGTCCGAATGGCCTCGATCCGCTCACTCTTCTTCGGAGGGATCGGCACAACGCCGTGGCGGCGCAACTGGTTGGCGATCACGTCACTGGTCACGCCCTGGTCGACCAGCAGCCGGTCGAGGTGCCGACCGGGTGCCCGGAGGTAGGAGGCCACACCCGGCCGGAGGGTGACACCGTTACCGTCGCGCCTGGCGAGTAGCCGCACGACCAGCGCGTCGATCAAGTCGTCTTGGAGCTTCGGTTCCAGGGGTTCGAGTTCGCGCATGAGCGCAGCGGTCTCGAGCGACCCGTCGAACGCTGCCAGCAGTACCGCGAGGTTCAGCTCGGCCGGGTTCAACATCTCTAAGGCGATCCGGATCGCGTACGTGTGGCCTATCGCGGTGGCCATTCGCTGCAAGTCGGGGCGCTGCAAATCGGGTTGGTGGCGGGCCTTCGCGTCTCGTGGGGTGTCCGAGCCCGGTCTCGTCGAAAAACCGGAGCCCGACAACGGGAACAGGCCGAACTCGTGGGTGGCCGACGCGAACACGTCGGCGAGCGGGCCGACACCCATGATGGCGCTGGCGGCGTGGGGCAAGCTGGTCAGCGTGGCCGTGATCTCGTCCCCGCTCATCGCACGCAACGCCACAAGGCGATCGGCGATGGAGTCGACGGGCGGCACGACGACCGACTGTATCGCCGCCGGGCAAGATCCCCGTCACCATCCCTGTCACCCGTGAAGCCGGCATTGCGATCACGGCGTTCGTCTGATGTGACGGAGTTCACCACCACCGACGGTGAAATGACCCCACGTTCGGTCACGGGAATGGTACCGTTCGGACACCCCTAAACCTGAATCCACCGACCGGGCTCGGGGGTGGTGGTGGTCGAGGTTCGGGTTGGGTGCGCGGTGGTGGTCTGACGCTGGGCCGGGTTGGGGGCGCGTTGAAGCCGGTTTCGTGCGGGTTTGGTTGTCAGCGCTCGGTGGTGGGTGTGCGGCGCGCCTGACCGCGGGGTCCGGGTTCAGGCGGGTGCTGGTCGGAGCTGACGGAGCTTGTCGAGGGCCGTGGTAAATGTGGTGGCGGTTGGCCAGTTGGTGGGCATGCGCAGGATTGGCCGTCCGGAGCGGTTGACCAATCGGCCAGGCGCGGCGAGGTGTCGGGTGCGGATCGTGCGGGCGACGATCAACTGGTTTTGGTTGCGGATGTCGCCCAGGATCGCAGTCCAGCGGATCAGGTTGTGAGCGAGTACGGCGCATTGCAGCCAGGCCGAGTTGGCTTGGAAGTTGCCGGACGGGACGTGCTCGAGGCCGGCGCCTTGTTTCAGGTCTTTGATCGCCAGTTCGACCACGGCGTGATGGCGGTGGAACTCGTCGACCGCGACTGCGTCGCTGTCGAGATCGGTGAGGAAGGCGTGGTGTCGCCAGTCGGGCCACAACTTCAGTTGGTGGGCGTCGGTGAGGCGGGTGCGGCGAACGATCAGCCGGCGAGTTACAGCATGTTTGCCTTTGCCGGTGGTGTAGTCGCATTCGGCGACCTCGGCCCGACCGCTGAGGGTGTAGTCGATCTCGGCCCAGGCAGTCTCGGCGATCGCGGCGATTGCTTTGGCGATGCCTGCGGTGCTGGTCCTGACGGCCATCGTGTAGCGCACGTTGAGCCGGTTCAACACGACGATGGTTTCGTTCGACCAGAACCCGGAATCGACCCGGACTGTCAACTCGCCGGTCGCGCCGGCGCGACGGGTGCGGGCGACGAGTTCTTCGATGAACCGGCGGGCACCGCGTTGGGTGTTCGCCGATCCTTTCCGCATCCGCGCCTGGACGATCTCACCGGTGTCGGCCCGCGTCGCGAGCAGCGGGTGATAGCCCAACTTTTTGGTGTACCCGTAGCTGGCGCCCTGCTTGGCTTTACCGTCGACTTCGCAGATCGTGGAATCGATATCGATCACCAACGGCATCTCACCGGGCCCGGCACCCAGCGCCCAGGCCCGCTCGACGGTCTTTCCGTTCACCGCTACGAGCTGGCGGACATGACCGAACGTGAACGCCCGCAGGAACGTCCCCAACGTCGATGGCGCCATCACCCGATGCCCCAACACGTCACCGGTCGAGCCGGCACGCAACATGTCGGCATGATCGATGTGGGTCCCACCGGCGATCATCGAATGGACCAACGTCAACACCTTGCGACCCGGCCGGGCACCACCCACCCGACCAATCAGCTTCACGGTGGTGTTGATCAACGCTTCAAGGCCGAGCCGCCGGGTCAACGTCGCCACCAGCAACAACCCGGCGTTCGCGACCAGATTCGGATCGTCGAACGTCACCCCGATCCGATCAATATCGTGCAATACTCGCGTCACTGGAAGTGTCTCCTGGGTTGTGGCTCACGATGAGGTAAGAGACATCAATCGTCCCAGCCCAGGAGACCTCCAACGCGGATACGCGACCCACACCAACCCCGCCGGGCGGTGGATCCAGGCT
>JANNHO010000537.1:0-2459 GCA_031404435.1 Acidimicrobiaceae bacterium
CACCCTGGACGAGATCCACCACAACCAGACCGGAGAGCTGCGCGACTTCTTCACGACGTTGCAGCACCTGGTCAGAGACGAACGAGAGATCGCCCTCGCTGCGGCTGGCCTCCCGAGCGTAGTCAGTGATCTGCTGTCCGATGAGGTGCTCACCTTCCTCCGGCGCGCCGACCGCCACACGCTTGGCGCCGTCGGCTTCGGCGAGGTCGCTCGCACGATCCGTGACACGGTTGAAGCTGCCGGGCGGACCATCAACCCGCAGGCGTGCAACAAGGCGGCCGCAGCGACTGGTGGCTACCCGTTCTTGATCCAGCTCGTCGGATACCACATTTGGCGACGGCACCCGAACCTGATCGAGATCAGCGAAGCTGACGTCGACGACGGTGTGCCGGCTGCGTTGCGCCGGATGGGTTCGCTTGTCCATGAGCCGGCACTGGCTGATCTGTCCTACGTCGACCGGTCGTTCCTGATCGCGATGGCGGTCGATGATGACGACTCCAAGACCGGTGACGTTGCCCGACGTCTCGGGGTGGACAGCAAGTATGCGAGCGTCTACCGCCAACGGCTGATCGACGCGCAGATGATCGAGTCGGCCGGCCGCGGCCTGCTTCGCTTCACGTTGCCGTACATGCGCGACTATCTCCGCGAGCACCGTGCAACCCACACGCAGGTTCAGCTCGACAACGGCAACGTCGATGAGCTCGGTCCGGCTCCGAACGGATGACCGACTCGAGGTCATCAGACCCACTCAGCTCCAGCTTCGCTCCTCACGGTAGCGATACGTGCTCACTGGGGTGCTCCACCGTCGGGTGCGTCCCATACGGGTGGACCCAACGAACAACGCCAACCCGGCACCGGCCAACACCAGTGCGGCACCGAGGATCAACGGGAACGCGTCGTCGGCAAGACGTGGCGGGATGCGCGCCCATGCACTGTCATCGAGCAAAGGTGGTACGAACCGCGGCACCACGTAGGCGAAGATCACCAGCATCGCTGCGAGCACCCCGAGGCCGATGCCGAGCGTCCGGAACAGCGCTGCCTTTTCCGGGTGGGCCAGAAAGCACAATGCGAACAGCACGACGGCGGCGATTGCGGCAATTGGCACCAGCCAGCGCAACACGTCGTCGATGATCGCGAGAGCGCCGATCCGCGGCACCGGCAAGGTCACAGCCGGCAACGCTGCGGCGCGTTCGTCTCGGACCACTTCCACGAGCTGTGCCGGGGTGATCTGCACTGGATCGTCGTTTCGTCCGATCAGATGCTCGTGGGCATCTTTCATGACGGTGGCCAACAGCATCGCCCCGGGCTTGGTATCGGCTACGACGGCCACGTTCTGGCGAACGATCGCCGCGGCTGCCGGGTCGCCGGGATACATCTGGGCCGCCGATGCATCGGAGATCAAGCGTACGAACTCGCGTTGGATCACACTGTCGCCGAGCACCACCTCGGCGGCGTTGGTGGTGGCATCCGGCGAGAATGCCGTGCGCTGCAGCATGAAGCCGCTGATCGCCAAACTGGCGCAGGCAAAGGCGATACCGAACAATAGACCTGCAATGGAGCGACGCACCGGTCCATTGTGGCCGATCGCACGGCAAAGTCCGCAGGCAACGAGATCCGAGTGCCGTCAGTGGCACAGCGTGGGTCATCTAGCGTTGGTCCCGTGAGCACCGTCAGGCAGCCGTTCCCGCGAATGATGTCGCGCGCGATCCTGCTCCGCTGCCCGTGGTGCGCCAGCCGGAACACGTTTCTGAACGGTTGGTTCCGACGGCATCCACGATGCCGCAACTGCGGGCTGCGGTGGCGTCGCGAGGAGGGTTTCGAGCTCGGCGCGGTCACGATGAACACCATCGTCACGTTCGGCACGCTGACGCTGTTCATGGCAGTCGGCTTTGTCCTCACTGCGCCGGATATCCCGGTGATGCCGTTCGTGCTCGGGCTGGCGGTCATTGCCGTGGTCGTTCCGGTGGCCATCTATCCGTTCACCTACACCATGTGGCTCGCCTTCGACCTGGCCGTGCATCCGCCCGAGGCAGACGAGATCACGATCGCCGCGGCGGCCGCCGAGCATGCCCGAAGCCCGGGCCGATGATTGTGCCGGAAAATGCTTGATCGAACGACTGTTCGTAACTACACTGCGGTTGTTCGCCGTCGGCCGGTGCCCACGCAACGGTGCCACGGAAACCGTGTCACACCCCTTTCCTAAGGTGCGCACCGACAACAGCAAACAGATCGGGGCCGATCGTTCGGCCCCCCGCAGCTACAACACGACAGCGTGCCGGTCGGGCTGGACGCACCGCTCCCGGAGTATGCTATCGTTTATACTCGGAGCATACCCTTCACGCCATGGCCCAGCACTCACCTCCTGAAATCAGTGTTACCGACCTGTCCCAGCTTATGCTTGAACTTGCTGCGTGGGGTGTCTCCGACCCGATGCAGCTTTCCTGGCTGGATGCGCCGCC
>JANNHO010000538.1:0-5656 GCA_031404435.1 Acidimicrobiaceae bacterium
CCGCGCCCACCCCGTGCGCAACGTCCTCGCCGGACCCGTCCTGCACCCACTGGCCGACGCTCGCGGCGTGCTGGCGTTCCACCGCGTGTTCACTGCGTCGACGCCTGATGAGTTGACGGTCGGCGCCGCCTTGCTCCATGCACCCGACGGTTCCGGCGCCAAGGTCGCCGCTCTCGTGCCGTGTCACTGCGGACAACCGAGCGCAGCCGAGGACGATGTAAAGGAGTTGCGGGCGTTCGGCGCGCCGCTCGTCGACGCAGTGGCGACGATGCCCTACCCCGTCGTGAACACGCTCCTCGACCCTGCGTTCCCGAAGGGCGCACTGAACTACTGGAAGTCCGGCTTCTTGCCCGAGCTGTCCGACAATGCCATCGACATCCTCGTCGACGCGTTCGAGCGGGTGCCGTCATCGATGACGGGCATCTTCCTCGACCACATCCACGGCGCCGCCACCCGGGTTGACCCGGATGTCACTGCGTTCCCACACCGCCAAACCGCATTCAGCGTGCTGCTCCTCGGCCAATGTGCGAAACCCGCCGAAGCCGCAGCCATGACCGCCTGGGTGAAGGAGACCTTCGAACGGCTGCAACCGCACCTCAGCGACGGGCAGTACACCAACTTCCTGTCAGCCGACGAGGCCGGCAGCGTGCGCCAGGGGTATGGCGTCAACTACCAACGGCTCGTCGCCGTCAAGCGCATTTACGACGGCGACAACCTCTTCCGCCTGAACCACAATATTGACCCCGCCAACAGCCCGTACCGGCCTGAAGGCCTGGCCGCGCTCGCCGATCCGAGTGAGACTTCCTAGATGTCGAGGAGGACAGCAATGACATCGCTCGCAGAGAGTCGGAGCTCGGTTGCAGCTCTCGAGTTGGCAGCAGGAGTCCACGAACTTGCCGCCGCGGTGTCGGAGCATCGCAGCAAGTTCGACTCGGAAGGTCGTTTGCCTGACCACCTGTTTGAGCAACTCGCCGCGCTCGGTCTGTTCCGTCTCCTCTTGCCGACATCGATCGGTGGACCCGGTCTGTCAGCTCTCGAGTTCATGGATGTCGTCGAAGCAGCCGCCGCACTTGACGGCACGATCGGCTGGCTCGTGGGCAATGGGGGTGGCATGGCCCGCGCTGGCGGATACCTCCCGGAAGCGAGCGCACGAGAGATCTTCAACGAGCCGTTGGCGTTTATCGTCTCGTCGACGGGTGCGGTCGGACGCGCGCTTCGAGTCCCCGGCGGATACTCCGTAACGGGACGATGGCCATTTGGTAGCGGTTCGCCGCACGGCACATGGTTCGCTCCGATCTGCGCGGTCGAGGACGGCGAGCAAGCCACCGGTGAAGTGATCTTCGTCTATGCACCCCGTAGGGATGTTCTGGTTCACGACAACTGGCAGGTTTCGGGTCTGTGTGCCACAGGCAGCGTCGACTTCGAGTTCGTGGATGTGTTCGTACCCGACCGTTTTGCGCACGCGTTCCAGCCCGAACCGACACAACCCGGCACGCTCTATCGGCTTCCTACCCGTTCGATCTTTTCGTGGACGGTGGCCACCGTCCCGCTCGGCATCGCGGCTGGCGCTATCGATGACTTAGCGAGCAATGGTCGCTCCGCAATGCGGCGCAGCGACAGCGTCCCGTTCGCAGAACGCGAACTGATCCAATCGCAGCTCGGTCAGGTCCTGGCACGAACCGCGGCGAGCCAGGCCTATCTCCGCCACGCGATGCGCACTCTATTGGAAGGAGTCGAAGCGGGCGCACAACTGGAAGCGGGCCGAGTCGACTTCCGACTCGCGTGCACGTTCGCGAGCCAATCAGCGCTCTGGGCGATCAATCTGGTCACCGAGATGGCTGGCGCCGTCGCGATCCTGCGGTCGTCACCGCTCGAACGGCGAGAGAGAGACGCACGTGCGGCCGCAAAGCACGTCGCCATGAGTCCAGCCGCCTACATCACCGGCGGCAAACTTCGACTCGGATGCGATGTGTCGAACACCTCATTCTGAGCCACACACAAGGCGCCTGAACGGCGGGGGCGGTATCCACCGACGGTCCAAACAACTCGCTGGTGCGAGCCGGTCGCCGTCATCGGTGTGAGGCAGGCGGTCGAAGAATGTGGCAGATGTCGCGAATGGTGCAGTCTGCGGGGTCGAGCGTTTGTCCTCAACGCACCAGTTGCCGCAACTCGGTGAGGTGGACCTCGCCAACTCGCCCGCTTTCTCGCTGTGTGCACCACCGAACCACTCACCGACCATCAACCGAACGCCGTCGGCGTCCTTGCAGCACGCTCAGCACATGACGACATCGTCGACGTCACCGTCGTCGAAGATGATGGCCAGATCGGCGTCGCTGTCCGGCACCGGGGGAAGCCACTACGGGCCTCAGCCATCCAAGGAACGACCTCCGGTCACGTCCGATTCCCGCCAACGCGAAAAAGTCTGTGCAGGAATCGTGACGCCGCGAGCGAAGCACGATCACACGGAATTGAGATTTTGCGGTGTTGAGCTGGTTGTTCCTTGTGCCCGGGGCGGGGATCGAACCCGCATGGACCTTGCGATCCAGGGGGGTTTAAGCCCCCCGTGTCTGCCAATTCCACCACCCGGGCCAGCGCTCAACACTACGCGGTCCTGGTGCGGCTCGGGCCTTGGTTCGCGGCGAACGTCGGGGTGTAGGGTCGCCGGGCATGAGCCAAGAAATCATCAACCGCGTCACCTCACTCGTCAACCAGTTCGATGCCCGCGTACAGGCGGCCGGTAGCGACAGCTGGGACAACCAATCGCCGTGTGCAGAATGGAAGGCCCGCGATGTGGTGGCCCATGTGGCCAACAACCTCGCCGGCGTCACCGCCGGCCTGACCAGCACCGAGCCCAGCCCAGTCTCCGCCGACGGCGATATCGCTGCCTCGTGGGGCCAGGTTCGCGACGGGTTCGTGGGCACGATCGGCTCTGCTGACCTGAGCCAGACGCTGAACGGACCCTTCGGGCCGATGCCCGCCGATCAACTGCTCGGCCGCATCATGAGCACCGATGTGCTGGTGCACACCTGGGACCTGGCTCGCTCGGTCGGCGGCGACGAGCAACTCGACGCCGATGCGGTGGAGGGTGCGTACTCGGGGATGAAGCCGATGGACGCGATGATCCGCCGACCCGGCGTGTTCGACGCCAAGGTCGACGCCCCAGCCGATGCTGATCGCCAAACCGAATTTCTCTGCTTCCTCGGTCGCAACGTCTGACCCGCAACGTCTGACCCGGACGGGCTCACGCGACCCTGCTGATTTGCTCGGGGCACACGAGCCCGATCGCTTGCCACAGGTCGGTGCGCAACCGGTCGGCCTCTGGCGGTTTCAATCCGTTGGCCACCACCACGCCTTCGATCATGTCGGCCACCACCGCACCCCACGGGCGGCCGCGCACCTGCACAGCTACCACGACCCCGCCCGAGTGACGGCGCATTGTTCGCTGCACACCCACCACCCGCGGCGGGCAGCGGTAGCTCGGCGCGACCAGACCACGCCGTCTGGCCTCGCGCCCGAACAGGCGCGCCGCCTGCGAGAAATCGACGGTGGAACCAGACAGCGAGGGTGGCCCGGGGGGAGCGGGCGAGGGCGGGGACTTCTTGTTTGAATCATGCGCCGGGGGTGCGACAGGGTTCCGTGAACGGCCAGTAGCGTCGCCGCTGTGGAGTCGACCCGCGAGCTCACCCCCACCCAGCAGCGCCTGCTCGAGCAACTCCGTCGCGACACCGATCCGTTGGTGTTCGACGCCGTGTACATCGACGATCTCGTCCACCGCGGCCACGAGGCGCTCGCCGAGCGATCGGCCCGCTTCGGTGGCGAACGTCAGGTGGTAAGCAAGGGCTTCCTCACCAACATCCACGGTTGCGAGGCGCGCCACCTCGCCCCCGACACGTTCACATGGACTCCGGCCAACGCCCGCGGGTTCGTGTCGCACAAGGCGATCGAGCTCGGCGCCCACTGGAGCGGAGAGCCGGTGCCAGAGGTGCTCGTCGACGAGGCGCTTGCCCGCTTGGCTGACAGCCCGGGCAACCAGGGCGACTTCGTTGCCGGGCTCACCGACGCCGACCGGGCCGAGCTACGCGGCTTCGCCGTCGAGCGCGTCACCCGCTTCATGGAGGACTTTCCGCCGCTCCCAGCAACGGCCCATCCGGTGTACGAGGCACGCACCCGGTGGTCGCCGCCGGGCACGATCGAACTCGTCGGCAAGACCGACCTGTTGGTCGGCAGGCCCGATGGACGGATCAGCACCCGCCTGATCGTCGACTTCAAGACGGGCTGGCGCAACGTTCATCACCGCGACGATCTGCGCTTCTACGCGCTGCTCGAAACCATGATCCGCAAGGTGCCGCCACGGCGGCTGGTCACCTACTACCTCGACTCGACCGAGGCCGACGTGGAAGACGTCACCGAGGGCGTGCTCGACGCAGCCCTGGCCCGGCTGCTCGGCGGGATCGACCGCCACATCGAGCTGACCATCGGCGACGACGCAGGGATGATGCGAGACCCCATCAAGCGCCCTGCCTCAGCATGTCGGTGGTGTCAGATTGCGGCCACCTGCACCGAAGGCCAACAACACCTTCGCTCGCTCAACGGGGAGATCTCGCAAGGCTTCGACGACTGACCCGGCGAAGTCGGCTCACCGCAACGCCACGCCAGCGGAGACTCACCGCCTTACGGCGACATCAACGCGATCGGCAGGCCGAGACCGGCCGCGGGGCGGAACGAGGCGATGAACCGGCCCGGCTGCACCGCTGCCTTGGGCAGCGAGATCAGATCGGGGCCCAGGCGATCGGCCGCGTCGTAGATGTCGTCGACGACGAACACGAACCCCCACAACGCAGCGTGATCGACGGTCGCAGCCTTCGTCTCGACCACCTCGACGATCAGTTCGCCGAGGCGATGAAAACCTTGCCGAATCTGGCCCACCTCGCGAACGCGCTTCAGCGGCTCACCGGTCGCTGCTTCGATTGCGCCGCATGTGCGATCGAGCGAGTCGGTCATCACGACGAGATGATCGAACGACACGACCCCGAGGGGATGGACGGCGGCGCCACCCGCTGCCGGCGGGGTGCCACCATCGATGTGTCGTGTGGGCAAGCCGTCGATGGAGACAAGCTTCGTCGGCGCACCGTCGAGAACCCATGCCGCGATCGCCACAGGCTGATCGGCAGCGGCGGGCTCGAACCGGAGCAGGATCCCACCGATCTGTGCGACGCCGTCGATCGCGGACAGCCCGATCGCCACCCACGGTTCCGGCGAGGAGCGGACCACGATCTCGGCGACGGCGGTCATCGCTCACCGAGGCCGAGTTGCCATGACAGGAACGACAACACGTCGACCCCTTCGGCGATGCGCATGCTCGCCGGCTTGCCGACGCCGTGCCCGGCGCGGCCCGCTTGCATCAACAGCACCGGCCGCCGCTGCTCATCGTGCACGACATCCTGCAGCGCGGCCGCCATCTTGCGGGCGTGCAGCGGGTCGACGCGGGTGTCACCCTCGGCCGTGGTGAACAGCACCGCCGGATACGTGACGCCGGGAGCGACTGCGAGATACGGCGAGTAGGCGTGCAGCCAGGCGAACTCCTCGGCCACGTCGGGGTCGCCGTACTCGTCGGTCCACAGCCGCGCGATCAGGAACTGCGGGAACCGCACCATGT
>JANNHO010000539.1:0-2711 GCA_031404435.1 Acidimicrobiaceae bacterium
CGGATGCGGCCGTGGTCGGGCTCCGGCCGGTTCGACATCACCGCGACCGGGTCGAAATCGGGCGCCTGCAGCACCTGCGCGGCCGCCGCCCCGAGTGGGAACACCGGGTCTTGCACGTTGGTCGATGCGAAGGTCTCGTGATCGGTGAACACCGCATCGATGTCGCTCATCGAGTTGATCACGAGGTAGCCGAGTTGCGCGGAGTAGAACGCCGACCCCTCGTCACGCATCCGCGCCGACACCGCGTACGGGTCGCTCAAGTACTCAGCTGACAGCGGGCTCCACTCGTGATCGACGGGGCATCCGGTGGGCGGTGGTGCCGCGGCCACCGGCGGCTGGTGGTACGCCGAAGCGGTCATTGCCGGGCTCGTTCGGTGGCCGAGGCATTGATTCCGGCAGCGAATGCGCTGCGGATCTCGCCGACGAACCGCTTCGTGATCGCCGCGTCGGGGGCGAACCCGTCGGCCGCGTGGGGCATGCCGGCCACGACGCGCAGATCCGTCGAGACCCCGGCTGCGTACAGACGGCTGGCGTAGGCGATCACGTCGTCGCGGAACAGGTCGAGCTCGCCGACGAACAATGCGGTCCGCGGGGAACCGTCCAGCGATTCGGCGCGCGCCGCCATTGCGTACTGCGCGATGCTGTCCGTGCCTGCGTCGCGACCCAGGTACGCGGCGAGCCCGACGGCGTTCTCCGGCTTGGTCCACGCAACGGTGTCCATGTTGGCCGACGTACTGGTTGCCCGGTCGTCGAGCAGCGGGTAGATCAGCAGTTGAAACGCAACCGGGACCGTGTCCTTATCGCGAGCCAATAGCGCGAGGCATGCGGCCAAGCCTCCGCCGGCGCTGCCCCCGGCGACCGCGATCCGGGCCGGATCGATCGCGTGCTCGGCAGCGGTGTCGTGCACGAAGCACAGTGCCTCGTGAGCATCATCGAGCGCGGCGGGGTAGGGATGTTCAGGTGCGAGGCGGTACTCCACCGAGATGGCCACGCATCCAGTGTCAACCACGAACCCCTCGAGCAGTTCGGCGTTGTCCTCGTACCCACCGAGCATGTATCCGCCACCGTGGAACCACACCACGGCGGGTCGGGCTGCGGCGGGCCGGTCAGCCGCCAGCGCAACGTCGGCCAGTTCGTAGCAGCGCAACTTGACGCCACACGGGGTGGTGCGCTCCGTGATCGCCAACCGCTGGTCGGGCAGTCGCGCGGCGCGGGCCGCCGCTCGGCGAGTTGCACCACTGGCCCGCACACCGATGATGCCGAGGCCGGCGAAGTCGCGGGGTGCGGTCCCGGCGAGCGCCGCGCCGAGTTCAGGATCGAGAAAGTTGACGAGCACCACCCACGTCCCCCACGTCACGACCTTCGCAAGCCTGCACCGGGTGAACATAACATGTCGCCGAACGACGCAGCCCGGCTGGGCCGAACAGGGGATGGCAATGACGACAGGCCTGGTTTTTCACGAGCGCTACCTGTGGCACGACACGGGCCAGGGGTGGATCATTCCCAACGATGGTGTGGTGTTGCAGCCGTTCGAGCATCCGGAGAACCCGGAGACCAAACGGCGGATGCTGAACCTGTGGAGGGCGGCGGGGATGCTCGATCACCTCGTCGCGATCGAACCCCGGTCGGCGACGGTCGACGAGCTGTGCAGAATCCACACGCACGAATACGTCGACCGGATCGCCGCGCTTTCGGCCGCCGGTGGCGGCGACGCAGGCGGGCTCACACCGCTCGGGCTCGGCAGCTATGAGATCGCGCTCATGTCGGCGGGCGGATGCATTGCCGCAGTCGATGCGGTGCTCGAGGGTGTGGTCGACAACGTGTACGCACTGGTCCGGCCCCCCGGTCACCACGCCACCGCCGATGCGGCGTTGGGGTTTTGCCTGTTCAACAACGCAGCGATCGCCGTCGAGCACCTCCGCGCCGAGCGTGGTGTGCAGCGCATTGCGATGGTCGATTGGGACGTGCATCACGGCAACGGTCAGCAGGCTGCGTTCTACGACAACCCCAATGTGCTGACCATCTCGATCCACCAAGACCTGTGCTTCCCGCCCGACTCCGGATATATGGCCGACACCGGCTCGGGTGCTGGCGAGGGATACAACCTCAACGTTCCCCTCCCGCCCGGCAGCGGGCACGGCGCCTACCTCGCCGCCTACGAGCGGGTGGTGGTCCCCGCGTTGCGTCGGTTCCAGCCCGACTTCATCATCGCCCCATCCGGGTTCGACGGAGGCTTCTTCGATCCGCTGGGGAGGATGATGGCCTGGAGCGAGACGTTCCGATCGATGACGAGAATGCTGATGTCGGCCGCCGCCGAGCTGTGTTCGGGGCGGCTGGTGCTGACCCACGAGGGCGGCTACTCGCAGGCGTACGTCCCGTTCATCGGCCTCGCGGTCGTGGAGGAAATGTCGGGCGTGAAGTCATCCGTCGACGACCCGTACGCGTTCATCTGCGAACACGGTGGCCAGCAAGAACTCCAGCCACACCAGGACCAGTTGATCCGCGCCGCGGAGGGTCAGCTCGCCGGTATCGGTGGGCGCTAGGTGGTTGGCTCCAATCCCATACCTCTACCGGCATCCCGTACACGTCGACTGACAACTTGGTCGCCAGACCACGACCACTGATCCGGACCGGGCACAATGTCGATGTGGTTCGTAGCGGCAACGTGACCGACGAATTCGCGCGGCTTCGACATCGTGTGCCGCGACGGC
>JANNHO010000540.1:0-7999 GCA_031404435.1 Acidimicrobiaceae bacterium
CCTCACCAACCTCGGTGACCTCGGTGACCACTGGCTCCTGATCGGCAACCTCCGGCTCCTGATCGGCAACCTCGGAGGGGGCCTCGGTATCGTTGCCCGTGTCATTGCCCGTGTTTTCCATACGCCGAACAGGGTAAGGCCGCTGGCCGGAATGCGTCGATGAACGCCTGCAACGCTCGTTGTTAGGGTGCGGTGGCGAGCAGCCGCAGTCGGCTTTCGAAGTCCTCGTGGTTCAGGTAGGCACCGCACAGCTGACGGCGGCCGGTGTAGGCCGTGCGCCCGTGGAGCACGCGCCAGTTGTCGAACAGCAGTGCCTCACCGGGGCGCAGCACGTGACGCCACTGGAACCGCTCGTCGTTGAGGGCCAGGTCGAACGCTCGTAGTGCCTCGTACAGCTCGACCATCTCTCCAGCCGGCAGGAGGAACGGCGCCCTGTCGGAGTTGTTGAACGACACCTGCACCAAGCGGCTGGAGTGGTCGTGGCGCAGCACCGGCCGTGCCGACATCAGGTGCACGCCGTCGCCGATGTACTGGCCCGGGATCGCGACGGTCGACAGCACCTCGTGCACGCGGGGTGTTGCCGCGCGGATCTCGTCGGCCACCCGGAACCCGTCGACGATCGTGGTCTCGCCGCCCTCGCCATCGAAAAACAGGCAGTGCAGCAGTTGCAGGCCGGGTGCGTCGTGCGCGTAGGTGCCGTCGGTGTGGGGGCGAAGCGCGAGGTTGGTGTACGCGGTGTCGGCCTTGCTCATGTCGGCGGTGAACTCGAAGAACCCGCCGAAGATGGTTTCGCGGATGTAGCCAACGCGGCGGATGAGGGCTTCGGTGGCCCCGGCGGTGGCTGGCGTGCCGGTGGCGATGCAGAAGCCGAATCGGGCGACGGCGCGCAGCCAGGCGACGACACCGTCGTCGCCGCCGATGATCGCGTCGTAGGGCACTGCGGGCGGGGCCGACATCGATGACGCGTCCCAGAGCTGCACCGTGGTGTCCGGGCGGGCGGTGTCCAGGCGGGCGATGGCCGGGGCGGGTCGACGGAAGCGTTCCAGGAAGGCGATCGGTAGCTCGGACCGTTCATCGCTGCGCGCCCACGTGATGACCACGGCATCGCCCAGAGCGGTGACATGGGCCGCGGTGATGCCTGCCGGCACGGCGGCGCTGTACAGCTGGCGTTGCTGGGTGAGCGGATGCATCGTTGCTTCGTCGTGGGCGTGATCACGCAGCCACAACCACGGGTAGATGCTCTCGACATCATCGCTCCACACGACGCGCAGGTGCGTCGAGCACGGAGTCATGGTTTGGATCACCGGCATAGTCGTAAACTGTACTATCAGTCAGGAAACCCGTTGGGGCGTTCAGGCAAACCTGTTGATGAAGCCCGATCAAGCCCGCAGGCAGGTTGCCGGCCCCCGTTGTGCATCGACTGGGTCGATGCGCAGTACCGTGCGCGCATGGCATCTCATTCCTCATCCGACGTCGAGACGGTCGAACGGCTCATCCCGGCATCCGCAGCAGCGATTTTTGCATTGGTGGCCGACCCCTCCCGGCACCCCGACATCGACGGCTCTGGCACGGTCCGCAAGGCCAAGTCCGACTCGTTGGGCGCGCTCACCCTCGGATCGAAGTTCGGTATGTCGATGAAGATGGGCATTCCGTACTCGATGGTCAACACGGTCATCGAGTACGAGCCGGATCGCCGCATTGCCTGGCAGACCACGTCGTCGGTGCCGTTCATCGGACGTTTCGGCGGCGGCCGGATCTGGCGTTACGAGCTGGAACCGACCGAGGGGGGCACGTTGGTACGCGAGAGCTGGGACATCAGCCGGGAACGGGTGAAGGCGGTTGTACGGCCGATGCGCAAACGGACCCGTGCCGCGATGCTCGCCACGCTCGAACGAATCGAGCAGCTCGTCGCCTGAGCCTCGGCTGGGCCGGATCATGCGACCAGGTCGCCGGGACGGGCGCCGACTCAGATGATCGAGCAGGCCGTGGGGATCTGTAGCAGCGGAATCGGGTTGACGGCGGCGCTGCGCTGACTCCCCGGATGCACCTCGAAATGGAGGTGGTAGTTGCCGACGCCCGGGTTGCCGGTGTCGCCCACGTAGCCAATGAGGTCGCCCTGGTTGACCCGTTGGCCGAGCGCGAGGCCCGGCGCGAATGCCGAGAGGTGGGCGTAGAAGTAGTAGGTGCCTGTGAGCACCGAGGTCAGGCCCCAGGCGTTCCCCGACAACGAAGCGGTTGCGTCGGCCTGGGTCGTGATCGTGGCATCAGCGACGGCATATACCTCCTGGCCGAGCGTCGCCATGATGTCGACGCCTTCATGCAAGCGGCCCCCCGAGCGCGGGTCGCCGAAGCTGTCGAGGATCTGACAGCGCGGTTCTGGCTTCATCGGAAAGATCAACCCGCCGGACTGGCGCAGCCGTCGTGCAGGACGCGTGACCGATGCGCCGACAGCCTCGATCGGCATCACGGCAGCAACGGGACTCGGTACGGCACCCGCCGCTGTCTGCCGTGCCGTCGGTGGCCGCGCCGCGCCCACCGGGGTTCGTCCGATGGCGGCACCGGCCTGGGTCGAGCCGAGGGTGAGGGCAACGAGCGCGAGACCGAACATTGCAGTTCGACGGGAAGCGGTACGCCGCGACGGGAAAGGAGTGGTCATCAAATCGTGTGCATCATCAGAGGTGCCCGGCGCGCTGGCGTCATCGGCGCCGCTGGAATGCCGCGACGCTACTTGTGTATCGGCACGATGGCCATTCGCCTGTAGCGTCGCCCTACGCGGAGTTCACACCTCTCCTGGAGTTCTCACCAGGCTCTTACCTGGACGCGATAGACCCCTCACTTTGTGGGAACACGATGTGTGCATCAACCCCACATCCCCAGGAGGGACACCATGAACAAGAAATTCGCAACTGCTGGCCTGCTCGCCGGACTGGTCGCCGGAACCGGCGCCGGGCTGATCCTCGAACAGTCAGGTTTCGCCGGTGCCGCGAGCCCCAGCGCAGTGATCGTCGATGACACGACCGACACCGGCGACACCAGCCACACCGGCGACACGGCCCGTCCCGATCGGACGGCGCGACTGACCGACGTGCTGCAGCCGCTCGTCGACGACGGCACCATCACCGCCGACCAGCTCACCAAGGTGGTCGCCGCGCTCGATGCGGCCGGCCCACTGGGCCGTCATGGCGGACGCGGCCGTCACGGAAACGGTGGTGACGGCGGTCACGGAGGCGGTGGTCGCGGTGCAGGCATCGAGGCTGCGGCAACGGCGCTCGGTGTGACGGTGGAGGAGCTGCACACCGCACTGCGCGACGGCACCACGATCGCCGCGCTTGCCGCGACCAACGGTGTCGACGTGCAGACCGTTGTCGATGCGATGGTTGCCGAGGCCACCACCCGCCTCGCCGAGCGGGTGACCGCCGGTGACCTGACCCAAGCCGAAGCCGACGCCAAGCTGACCGATGTCACCGCCCGGATCACCGACGTGGTCAACAACGGCCGCCCCGCCCGCCACGGCCATGGCCGCGCCGACACCGACGCCGATACGGCTGCAACCACGACTGACGCCTGAGCCGACATGGTCGACCTTGGGTGCACGCCCCGGGTGCAGCGGCTGAGCACAATGGTGGCGATGAGCGGACGCGTACTCGTTGTCGACGATGATCGAGCGATTCGAGAATCGTTGGCGCGGGCACTCGAGCTCGACGGGTACGAGGTCGTCCTCGCATCCGATGGGGCGGCCGCTCTCGCCACCATTCGTGATGCCCGCCCCGACATGGCCATCGTCGATGTGATGATGCCCAACATCGACGGGCTCACGCTGTGCCGGGTGCTTCGCTCGGAACATGACCGGCTTCCGGTCCTGATGCTCACCGCCCGCACCGAGACCCATGACCGGGTCGCTGGGCTCGACGCCGGGGCCGACGACTACCTGCCGAAACCCTTCGATCTTGCCGAGCTGATGGCCAGGGTGCGCGCCCTGCTCCGGCGCAGCCGCCCTGACGACGGTTCCGCGACGACGAGTGCAACCACCACGGTGCTGCGGGTTGCCGATCTCCGCGTCGACCCCGACGCCCGCCGGGTGTGGCGTGGCGACAACGAGGTCGAGCTGTCCAAGACCGAGTTCGACCTGCTCGAACTGCTCGTGCGCAACACCGGCATCGTCCTCGACCACTCGCTGATCTACGAGCGGATCTGGAACTACGACTTCGGACCCGATTCGAAGAACCTCGCCGTGTACATCAGTTACCTCCGCCGCAAGGTGGATACCGGAGATCTTCCGAAGTTGATCCACACCGTTCGCGGCGTGGGCTACACCGTGCGGACGCAATGACAAGCTGCTGCCGGTGAATCTCCGTCTCAAGCTCGCCATCTCGATGGTCGCCCTGGCCGCCGCGTCGACGGTCGCAGTTGGATCGGTCAGCTACTTCCTCACTCAGAACGAGTTGGGTGACCAGGTGGATGCCTCGCTCTCGCAGGCGGCGCGGCAGCACCTCGGCGCACCAGGCGATGGAGTTCCCGCCGGGCCCCTTGGCGGTCGCCGCCGTGACGACGATGATCCGCGTGACAGGTTCCGCGGCTTCGCCCAGATCCTGGAGCAGGTGATCGATTCCGACGGCGTCGTGCGGCGGTCGCCTCCGAGCGGGCCGCTGCCCGTGGGTGACGCTGATCGCACCGTCGCGGCCGCCGGCGTTGGGGGTGGCGCGGGGCCGTCGGTGCTTCGGCGCGACGGATCGATCGACGGCGAGCCGTACCGCTTGCTGACCGTCGCGTTCGATGGCGGAGCGGTGCAGTTCGCCCGCTCGGTGGCCGAGACCGAGCAGGTGCTCGATGCAATCCGCAATCGAACCATGGTGCTCGTTGTGGGCATGTCGGGCCTCGCTCTGCTCGCCGGGGTGATCATCGCTCAGCAGGTGACCCGCAGACTCGTTCGTCTCACTGGCGTTGCGACCGCAGTTGCCGAGTCGGGTGACCTCGATGTCGTGGTGCCTGTCGAAGGCACCGATGAGACGGGTCGGTTGGGTCAGGCGTTCAATGCGATGTTGATGTCGCTGGCCCGGTCGAGGCGGGCGCAGCACCAACTCGTACAAGACGCCGGCCACGAGTTGCGCACACCGTTGACGAGCCTGCGTACCAACGTGTCGGTGATGCGGCGCTTCGACGAGCTCTCGGTCCAATCGCAGCAGCGGTTGCTCGACGATGTCGAGTCCGAAACGCGTGAGCTGACAGCGATGGTCAACGAGCTCGTCGAGCTGGCGACGGATCGTCGCGACATGGAAGCGATCGCGCCGGCGAGCTTGGCTGGGCTCATCGAAACCGTCGTCGAGCGCGCCCGCCGACGATCCGGCCGGCAGATCATGGTGACCACCGATGATGCGGTCGTGGAGGTGCGCCTGCAGGCCGTAGAGCGGGCCGTGTCCAACCTGATCGAGAATGCGCTCAAGTTCAGCGATCAACCGATCGAGGTGCGGGCGACGAAGGGGCGAGTCGAGGTACTTGACCGGGGACCTGGTCTCGGCGCCAACGATCTCGACCGCGTTTTCGACCGTTTCTATCGTGCCGATTCGGCCAGATCGTTGCCGGGCAGTGGACTCGGGCTGTCGATCGTGCGTGAGACCGTTGAGGCACTCGGTGGCTCAGTGTTTGCCGAGAACCGCGAGGGCGGCGGATCGGCGTTCGGTTTCGTCGTACCCGTCAGTTCGTCTGCGCGACCGGCTCCGCCGGCGGGGCGGGGACCGGTGAGCGGGCGATGAACTCGATCACGTAGCCGTCCGGGTCCTGGACCCAGCACTGCCGCCGCTGCGGACCGGCTTCGACGACCTCGAGCCCGGCGCCTTGGAGGTGCGTCACAGCGACCGCGTAGTCATCGATGGAAATCGCAACATGTGGTGCGGCAGGGTTGATGTTCGATGGCGTCACCCCGACATCGCCCTGCCCATCGGCGAAGGTGATCAGATGGATCTGCGCCGTGCCGATGCCGAGCCATGCCCCCTCGACACGCAGGGCGGGCCGAGGGATCTGCTCCAGGCCGAGCACGTCGGTGTAGAAGCGCAGTGAGCGGGCCAGGTCGCGAACGTTCAGCGACACGTGATGAAGTGAGAGCGCAAGAGCCACGGTGACCAGTGTGTCACGCCGGTGCAGTGACGCTGGGCTCGGTCGTCGCTGCCGCCGGCGTGCGGTCGGGGCTCTGGTCGCGGCGGCCGACCAGCACCCCGTTCAACTCAGCGCACAACAGCGCAACCATTGCGTGAAGCCCGAGCCAGGTGAACAACGCGATGACGGACGCGAACGTGCCGTACACCGGTGAGGCATTGGCGATCAGTTGCGGTGCGACAGTGGTGCCGAGGAACTGCATGATCGAAAATGCCACGCCTCCGATGAGCGCGCCGGGGGCTACCTCGCGCCACGGAACGTCGACGCTCGTCAGGCGTTGAAAGGTGAGGCCGAGGGTTGCGGCGTTGATCGCCAGCGCCCCGAGGACGAGCAGCACGCGACCGGCGAAGGCGAAGTCGCCTGCACCCGCGATTGCGGTCACCGCCGCGGTTGCGATCTGTGCGCCCCCGATGACGGCGACGCCAAGCAACGCTCGCAGGCGCATCGCAGCGAAACTGGAACGCTCGTCGCGGGGGATTTCGCGAACATCGTCGAGTGCGATCTGGATGGCCAGGAACGCCCGAAGACCCGACCACAGTGCGGCCAGCAACCCGAACAGCAGCACAAGTGCACTGCCGCTGAGTTCTGCCGGGTTCTGCTCGAGGGTTTGACCGACGATCGGTACCTGTGCCAGGGCCGAGTCGATGATGTCGGCGCGAAGATCGGCACGGCCCTCGAGGACAAAACCCAGGATCGTGGTGAGCGCGAGGACGAGCGGGAAGATCGAAAGGAAACCGAAGTGGGCGATGAGTGCTGCGTTCTGGCTCGAACGGTGGCGGCCGTACCCGCCGATGGTCTGCACACCGAGGTCGGCCGTAGTCGAACGGTGTCGAATCGCAAGGACTCGTGGATGCTCGGTCCACGGCCGCTTGCTCTGGGGACGGTCATTCACGGCGGTCACCCTAAACGACGTCCGGCCCACGGTCACGTGGGGGGCGAGGAGATGATGTTCCAATCGATGGGGGCGTGCCCGGCTGTCGTAAGGGCGTCGTTGGTTCGGCTGAACGGTCGACTGCCGAAGAAGCCTCGGTACGCGCTCAACGGCGACGGGTGCGCCGATTCGATGACCACGTGGCGGTCAATGTCGATCAGCGCCTTCTTCGCCCGCGACGGTGTACCCCACAGCACGAACACCACCGGCTCAGGTTTGTCGTTGACGACTCGCAAGATGGAATCCGTGAACTGCTCCCAGCCGTGACCGTGGTGTGATCCGGCGTGACCGGCGCGCACCGTGAGGCAGGTGTTGAGCAGCAGCACCCCTTGGCGTGCCCACGAGGTGAGGTTGCCATGGGCAGGACGCTGTACCCCGAGATCCGTGTGGAGCTCGGCGAAGATGTTCACCAGCGACGGTGGTGGGGCGACGTGACGCATGACTGAAAAGCACAGCCCATGCGCCTGTCCGGCCCCGTGGTACGGGTCCTGGCCGAGGATCACCACGCGGGTGTCGGCGAACGACGTGAGATGCAACGCGGCGAAGACGTGGTCGGCGGTCGGGTAGACCGTATGGTCCGCCCGTTCTCGGGTAACGAAGTCCTGCAGCGGCTGCCAGTACGGCTGGGTCAGCTGATCGCGAAGTCGTGGGTTCCAATCGGTAGCCGGCACCACGCCAGTGTGGCGCGTGGTGCCGACCTATCTGTATCGCGGAACCCGCAGATTTCAGTCGTCGTCGCTATCGCCATCGCTGTCGCCAGAGTCGTTGCTGTCATGAGCCTCGTCATCGTCTTTGTCGTCGTCAACATCGTCAACGTCGTCGACATCGTCCTTGTCGTCGTCAACATCGTCGATGTCGTCAACATCGTCGATGTCGTCGTCAACATCGTTGACGTCGTCGTCGAGCGTGGTTGAGGTC
>JANNHO010000541.1:0-15077 GCA_031404435.1 Acidimicrobiaceae bacterium
CGCGCTGAACGTCGCCGACCTGGCCATCGTCGACCTGACAGCCCGAGGGTATGACCCGCTCGCCGCGATCGAGCGAGCCGTCTCGGCCGGCGTCCCCGTCCTGGCCGTGGGTCAGCACGACGATGTGGATCAGCGCAAGCAAGCCCTTTCGCGCGGCGCCGAGCGGGTCCTGGCGTATCGCACTCTCGGCTGGTCCCCATACGGGCTCGGCCTCACCGGCAACAACGGCCGCGAACTGGTCGAGCATCTCGCCGTAGGCATCAGCACCCGCGCTCGGGTGCTCAGTGACCGAATCGTCCCGGCGCACCACCTGCACCGTGGTCGGCCCGAGCGGGCCAGGCGCAAGATCGTGGTCGATGCTGATCGAACCATGAGTGCCGACGAGGAGCAACGAGCGCCGGTAGACCGACTCGAACGATGCGTTGACGGTGGCGGTGAAACCCTGGCCGAGGTCGACCCAGCCAGAAAACGACACGTCGACACCGTGTTCGTTGCGTACCGCGGCAGCCGCCGCGCCGACCGGATGGCGCGGGGCGAGCAGCAGCGCCGGGCCGAGACAGTAGATGCCGACATCGAACAGCGCCCCTCGACCGCGCCGATCGAAGCGATGATCCGTGGTCCGTTCGAGCGCGAACGAGAACATCCCCTGCGACGATCGGAGATCGCCCAACTCGGTGCGCGCGGCATCGAGCAGCGTCTGGTGGCGAGGGTGGTGCGGCCACATGTAGGCCTCGATCAGCACCCGCCCGGCAGCATCAGCGGCGGCGAACACCTCGTCGGTATCGGTCGCCGACATCGTGATCGGCTTTTCGCACAGCACGTGCTTTCCGGCGTCGATTGCATTCAGGATCCAACGCCGATGGCTGTCGTTGGGCAGCGGGATGTAGACGGCGTCGACGTCGGCGCGGCGCAACAGCTCGGCATACGGCGCATCCGATCCGTCAGCCGTACGGCTGGCCTCGGCCACCACCTGATGGTCGTCGCGGTGCGTCAGCGGTGGCGACAACTTTCCGCGGTAGATCCGCGACGACGCCCCGAGGACACCCCATCGCAGCGGGCGATCGGCGTGCGACGCGCGCTCAGCCACCGATGATGACCATGCGAATCTCGGTCATCTCCTTGATCGCGAATGCGGGCCCTTCGCGGGTGTTGCCGCTATCGCGCACCCCGCCGTAGGGCTGCTGGTCGGCGCGCCATGTGGGCACCTCGTTGACCAACACCCCCCCGTAGTCGAGCGCATGCACGGCCTTCAACCCCTTCGCGATGTCGCTGGTGAAGATCGCCGCCTGCAGGCCGTACTCAGAATCGTTGGCCAGCGCGATCGCCTCGTCGAGGGTGTCGTAGCTGGTGATCGTGACGACAGGGCCGAACACCTCCTGTGCGCACACCTTCATCGATGGCGTGGCGTTGGCAATCACCGTTGGCAACAACACCCCGTCCTTATTTGGGCGGCCACCGGTCACGATCGTGGCCCCCTCGGCCTCGGCCTCGGCCACCCATTCCTGCACCCGGTCGCGCTCGGCGGTGGAGATGAGCGCCGAGACGTCGGTGGCTTCATCCATCGGGTCGCCGACGACCAGCGTCTCGACGTGGGCAACGAGCGCATCGGTGAACGCTGCGGCAATGCTGGTGTGCACGAGCACCCGCTGCGTCGAGATGCAGCTTTGACCTGCGTGACTGAAGCCAGCGACCTTGATCTTCGCTGCCGCGGTTTTCCAGTCGCCGTCGGCTTCGATGATGCATGGTGCGTTGTTGCCAAGTTCGAGGCCAACGCGTTTGCGCGGCGCCCTGGCGCGGATGCCCCAACCGACCGGGGGTGAGCCGGTGAAGGTGATCAGCGCGATGTCGGGGTGATCGACGATCGCGTTGCCCACCGTCGCTCCCCCGCCAGTGACGACGTGGAGATAATCGGCAGGCAAGCCGCATTCGGTGATCAGCATCTCTGCCAGTCGCAGCGCACTGAACGGTGTTTGGCTCGCCGGCTTCAGCACCACGGGGCACCCGGCGGCGATTGCCGGGGCAACCTTGTGGACCACAAGGTTGAGTGGGAAGTTGAACGGGGCGATGGCTCCGACCACGCCGATCGGCATCCGCAGGGTGAACCCGAGCTTGCCTTCACCGGCGGCGATGGCGTCGAGGGGAATCATCTCGCCGCTCAACTTGCGCGCCTCGGCCGCCGCGAACTGGAACGTGCCAACGGCCCGCTCGGCTTCCACGCGGGCAGTCTTGATCGGCTTGGCCGCCTCACGGGCGATGATCTCGGCGAACTCGTCGCGCCGCGCGGCGAGGCGCTGGGCGGCGGTGTCGAGGATCTGGGCGCGCTTCCACAGCGGCATCACGCCTGCGCGAAGCGCGGCCTTCGCTGACGCGACGGCACGATCGACATCGCCAGCTGTCTGGGCAGGAATCTCGCCGATGATGCTGTTGTCGTACGGTGAACGCACAGTGATCGTGGCGGCAGTTGCGGTGCCAGCGTCGTTGACGGCCATGGCCGCCGAGGCTATACGGGGCTGCAACACCGCGCTGCAACACCGCGCTGCTACAACATGGGAATGCCTCCTGTCACTCATCCGTACCTCGACGGTGAGAGGCCGATCCCGTTCGCACACCGCGGCGGTGCCAGCGACGCCCCGGAAAACACGATGCCCGCGTTCGAGTACGCCGTCGGGCTCGGTTACCGCTACGTGGAAACCGATGTGCAGGTGACCGCTGATGGCGTGCTCGTCGCCTTCCATGACGACGACTTGAGCCGTACCTGCGGCCGTATCGGGTTGATCAGCCAACTGCCGTGGAGCGAGGTGCGCCACGCGATGGTGCGTGGTGAAGCACCCATACCGCTGCTCGAAGATCTCCTTGGCGCATGGCCGGAACTGCGGGTCAACATCGACTGCAAGAGCGACGCGGCCGCTCCCGCTTTGGTGTCCACATTGCGTCGGACCAACGCGCTCGATCGCGTGTGCGTCGGGGCGTTCAGTGACCGAAGGATTCGCGGTCTGCGGGCCGTGTTCGGCGACAAGCTGTGCACGGCCCTCGGACCGGCGGGGGTTGCGGCGCTGCGTTTCGCGCGGCCCCGATCACTCGGCGGACTGGCTGCGCAGGTTCCGGTGAAGCACGGGCGCGTCACCGTGACCGATCAGCGTTTCGTCGAGCGCGCCCACGCGCTCGGCATCCACGTGCACGTCTGGACCGTCGACGATCCGGCCGAGATCAATCGCCTGCTCGACCTCGGCGTCGACGGCATCATGACCGACCGGCCGGCGGTGCTGCGTGAGGTGTTCGAGCGACGCGGTCACTGGTGTGCGTGAACACGATCCAACCGGCGGTCGCCAAGAACACGAGGCTGGATCCCGCACACACCCAAGGCCCCGAACCGATGCCAATTCCGTTGCGACGCGATGCCACGACCAGGGTGATGCCAACGCCGCCCGCGTATCCGACGGCAACCACCGCCGCAACGAACGCCACCCACCGCAGCTCCCACCATGCAGCGACCACGGCCAGCGTCACCAACAGCGGCACGATCGGCCACCACGAGATCAACGTCGACACCACGCCATCGGGAGCGAGTTGCAAGCGATCGAGCAGGCCGAGCAGGTCGTAGCTGGAACGTGAGGTCGAGCCCGTGCGCAGCCACGGCAGGAACGTGCCGAGCACCAGCAGTGCCGCCGATGCCGTGAAAGCGGCCAAACTTGCGCCACGGTGACGAAACATGCCGATGAGCGTAGGTGGCTGCGCCCACGGCGACAGGGTCGAGTCGGCTACTTCGACAAGCCGTTGATGAGGCGCCGCAGCGCACCGCGGGGAGGACGGCCCTGCGAGCCGGCACCCGAGGGTGTTCCTGAAGCCATGCCCGCAGCGGACGGCAGCGTGGGGGTGGCCGGCGGGTCGAGTGCCGCATCCCTCAGGCCGGCCGCTGATGCAGGATCTGCCGAACGCGCCGCGGGGCTTGCTGTATCCGATCCCCACGGCGGCCTACTGCCGCCGACGATGATGTCGACGAGCGTGGAGATGTCGGCAGGCAAGGGGCGTGGGGCAGCCGGTGCAGTGTCGGCAATCAGTAGTACGACGTTGTCGGCGTACTCGCCATCGCTCAGTTCGAGCGCCTGCGATGATTCCGCGACCGGAGCGTCAGCCGGAGCTGGCGCGTCGGCGTGAGGCCGCATGATCGGCATCGTCAGCGTGATCGGGGCGGCGCGGGTGAGGGGGATGGTCGACGTCACGGGAGCGGTGCGAACCACGGGCATCGTCATGGTGACTCGAGGTTCACCAGTGGACGGGCCGGCCGTCGCGGGCGCTGCGGGATCCGTGGATCGCTGCAGGCCGCCGATGGTCTTCGCCAGCGTGTCCCCGCGCAGCTGGGAGTCTCGTGGCTTCCATTCGACAGCGCGCACGGGCACCAACGGTTGCACCTGCACGCCGAGCACCGTGGATTGGGGCTCATCGGCAACCGCGATTTCAGCGACCGGCACGACTTCTGCCACCTCCGCGACGACCTCGACCTCCGCGACCGACACACCGTCGACGGGTGCGATCGGGACCGGCGCAATCTCACGCGTTGCGGGAGGACGCGGCATTTCCATGGTGCGGCCCGGGCGCGCTATGCGCGACCCGACGTCGGGTTCGGCCGGCAACCCAGTGCGCGCCAGTACCTGCGCAGGGGCACGAAGCGGGGGAAGACCAGGGGCGGTTTCGGTCAGCAACTTCGAGATCCCCGAGCGGTGATGCCGAGACGACGTCGTCGTATGCGCGATGACACCGGCCCGAGCGACATCAACGAGCACGCCTGCAGCCTGGCGTTCGATCGCCAGCTCGACGAGGTGGCGATCGCTCTCGGGGCTGCGCTCGAAGAAGCGACCGAGGTACTCGATCTGGCCGAGATTGACGGCGCCGCGTTCCAACTCCTCGCCGGTGATCGCGCCGGACGCCACCAACTGTTGGCCGAGCGTCAAGTCACCATCGCGCTCTGCGTAGTAGCAGGTGCCATCGAGGAAGTAGAGGCGGCTCACTGGGGCAGTGTCGAACACGGCCTCACCACTGAACCCTGCGGACTTCAGGCGTCCGAGAACCTTGATGCTGTCTTCGATGGTCTCCTCCTTTGTTCGGAAACTCACACCCGTCGTGGCCGCTCCATATGAATCGGCGCGCCCAACAGTTTCTGGATAGCCCATTTGGGTCATTCTCCGGCAAGTGGGGGTCCAGATGGCCCGCGATCGAAGCAGGCCTCGCAACAGCAACGCGGGTTGCGCACTGGCGACATACGGTACGCCCGATGACTGCTGCCACGATCCGGTTCCGCACCACCCGCGCCCCGGGGGCGATGGTTGCGTCCGCCGACCAACTCGCCACCCAGGCCGGCCTCGAAGCACTGGCACTCGGCGGCAATGCTGTCGATGCGGCGATCGCCACCAACGCCGCGATTGCGGTGACATCGCCGCACCTGTGCGGGATGGGCGGCGACTTGTTCGCGCTGGTGCATGACGGCACCGGTGTCCATGCGCTGAACTCCAGCGGCCGTGCCGGCGCGGGTGCCGACGCAGCCGCGCTACGCGTCGGCGGGCACACGGAGATGCCGTTTCGCCACCACATCGCCGCCGTCACCGTGCCGGGCTGCGTCGACGGATGGCACGCGCTGCACGAACGATTCGCCCGACTGAGCCTGGCCCAACTGTTCGCCCCGGCGATCCGCTTGGCAACGCTCGGATTCCCTGCTTCGCCGCTCCTCGTTGGATCGGTTGCCCAACTCGATGAACAGGGCCGACAGAACCTGCGTGAACTGGCCGAGCAGGCCGTGCGGCCACATGCGCGAGTGCGCCGACCGGGCGTGGCTGCCGCACTTGCTGCGATTGCCGAGCATGGACGTGACGGCTTCTACCACGGTGATTTCGGCCGCGGGTTGATGTCGCTCGGCAGCGGGTTCTTCCACGAATCGGATCTGCGTGAGCCGGGTGCCGATTGGGTGACACCGCTCGCGGTCGAGGTGTTCGGCCGTCGCCTGCACACGATGCCGCCGAACTCGCAGGGCTACCTGCTGCTCGGTTCCGCCGCCCTTGCAGACGAGTTCGGCCTGCCCGATGATCCCGCCGATCCACTGTGGGCGCACGTGCTGATCGAAGCTGCCAAGGCGGCCGGTCGCGATCGGCCCGACCTCCTCCATGACCGAGCCGACGGGTGGCGCGCGCTGGATCTGATCCGGGCCAGGTCCGACGAGATTGACCCCGACCGCGCCGGGGCTCTGGTCGCCCCGATGCACGACGGTGACACCACCTACCTGTGCGCGGTCGACAGCGATCGGATGGGGGTGTCGTTGATCCAGAGCAACGCATCCGGTTTCGGTTCGTGGTTGGCCGAACCGAACACGGGCATCAACCTGCACAACCGTGGTATCGGCTTTTCCCTCACCGAAGGGCATCCGGCCGAGTTCGCCCCCGGCCGGCGGCCACCACACACGCTCGCCCCCGCGCTGGCCACTGCACGCGACGGCACCCTGGCTGCGGTGTTCGGCACGATGGGGGGCGACGCGCAGCCACAGATCCTGTTGCAACTCACGGCACGGTTGTTCGCGCGAGACCAGTCGCCGGCCGCTGCGATTGCTTCGCCACGGTGGATCCTGCACGGTCCCGAGACCGGATTCGATACCTGGACCGGTGCCGGTGGCCCGCATGTGCTGCTCGAAGCACACGGTGTCGAGCGGTGGAAGTCAGGCCTCGAACAGCGCGGCCACCGCACGCGCAACGAAGCGCAGTTCTCCAGTTCGTTTGGGCACGCTCATGCCATCGTCGTCGGTCACGACGGCATGCTCAACGGAGCAGCCGACCCGCGCTCCGTCGTCGGCTCCGCCGCTGGACGGTGAAGGTTGGATGCGGCGTGGAACGCACGCCCGGCACTGGCCAGGCGCACCGCGCCCGGGCCGCCGATCACCGTGCCCACCAACACGAACACGCCGACCACAACCGAGACCAATGACTCCACCAGCAGTGCTTCGGCGATGAGATCGTTCCCTGCGAACAACCCCATGACGTAGCTGAGCACGAACATCGAGCACAACACGAAGGACCAGTTGCGGAAAACCGTCGTCCCCGCGCCGACGATCAGTGCGCATCGACCGACGATCCGAAACGACATGATGAGCGCAGGCAGAGCGGCCAGTGCGGCGAGGGCAAACAAGCCGACGTCAGCTTTGCCCGGATCGCTGAGGGCGCCGATCCCCACCGTTGCGAGGAGTACCGGCACGCCGAACAGCAGCACCGGGACCCGAATCAGCGGCGCCTCGGTGCTCGAGCGGGCGGCATTGATCACGACCACCGTGCACCACAACCCGTGGGCGACGAACATCGCGAACATCGCAGCGAGCGCCGCCGCTGCGAGGGTGTCGACTCGACCTGCCAGGCGCAGCAGTTCGACCCGATTCGCTCCGTCGCCGCTGGCGGAGCGAAACATGATCGTGGCCACACCGCGCATCAGCGTGAGCGCACCCCACCCAAGGTGACCGACAACCAGCAGTACCACGAAGGGTTGCTCCGGAACCCGGCGGCGATGCCTCCACTGCGGGGTGCGCAGTTCGGGCCGCACCACACCAAAGTGCATCAGCACATCCACTGCGTCGGGATGGGCGATCTCGACCCGGCGGCGCGCCAGCAGCCGGTGTACCGACCATGCGGTCAGCATCATCGGCAGTACCCCGACGATCAACCATCCGGACGCCATGCTCGTATCGGATGCCATGGCGATGAACGTTGGTGCAGTGTCGTCGGCAGGCGACGGCGTCGCCCGATTCCACGTATCGATGAGTGCGTACAACGCCCCGACTTCGAACATCCACCACGTCCACGGAATCAGTCTCGCCCGCCCGTGCCGGCGCATGACCCGCGCCGACGTGTTGATCGCGACAAAGCTCACCACCGCCGCCAGCGCGAATGCGACAACCGGACGGAGCGACTCGAGCTTGCCCGTGAACAAGCCGAACTCGCGAGCTGCGACCACTGCGGCGACCAGCACCGCATACCCGGCCCAACGCAGCGCTCCATTGCCAACGCTGCCCACTGCAGGCCCTCCGAGTACCGCGTCCGCACCAGCAGCGCGTGCGCTCCACCATGCGGCGGCGAGCACCGCGAGGACGGCCATCAGCCAGGTCGCCAACAGCAGCGAGCGGACATCGGCCATCGTCATCGACACCTGTCCGAAGCTGTCATCGGCGAGTTGGTCACCGGCGCGACGCAAACCGTTGGCGAGCGCGGCGACCAATATCGCAAACATCACCCGGCTGGTCACCATGCACACTGCCGGCACGAGCAGGCGCAACCGCGGCGGGTCCGCCGGCGCCAACGAACGCGGCGTGACCGCAGCAGTTTCGGCGAGGGCGCGATCGTCGACGGCCAGCGACGCTGCCCGAATTGGAATCCCGGTCACCGTTGGCCGAGCCGGTGCGGGCGCCGACCGCGACGGCAGCGAGGGCAGCGAGGGCAGCGTCGGCCGGGCCGGTGCGGGTGGCAGCTGGTCGACGGCCGGACCGTTGGGTGCCGGAAGGCCAAATTGGACGTCGTGCATGTTCCTGTATCGGCCGCTCAGCACGCTGCCTGAAGTCGGACGATTCCAGCGTCTGGTGCCGCTCGCGTCGCCACAGGGATAGGCCCCGGCACTATCGTGAGAGGCCATGCGCGTCGACTCAAACTTCTTCTGCACAGTCCCGATGCCCGACGCCGGCGACCCAGGCATCGCCAGCACCGCCCGCCGGTACGGCAACGACGACGTACTCGCCTGCTACGAGAACCTGATCGATTGGGCCAAGACCGCCGACCAGCTCGGCTTCGACACGATGTGGCTCACCGAGCACCACTTCCAGTACGAGGGCTACGAGGTGTTGCCGAACCTGATCATGTTCGGGTTGCACCTCGCCCATCTCACCAAGGATCTGCGTTTCGGGCAGATGTTCAACGTGGTGCCGCAGTGGCATCCGCTGCGCCTCGCCGAGGACTTCGCGCTCGCCGACATCATCACCGGTGGACGGATGGAGTTCGGTGTCGGCCGCGGCACGGTGCCACGAGAGGCATGGTCGCTCGGCACCGTCGTGGCCAGCGGCGACAACGCGATGTCGGCCGAACACGACCGGATCAACCGCGAGATCTTCGAAGAGGCGATGGAGGTGATCAAGCTGGCCTGGACCCAGGAGCGGTTCAGCTACCGCGGCAAGCAGTTCACGTTCCCGCCAGACGACGTGCCCGATCGCAGCTCCACCGTTGGCGACCTCACCCTCATCCCCAAGCCGGTCCGCCGGGTCGATGTGTACCAACCGGTCACCTCGCCCGAGACCATCGAGTACGTCCCCCGCGCCGGGCACAAGGCCGTGTACTGGCTGCAGAGCGCCGAGAGCCAGAAGCAGAAGTGGGATCGCTACGCCGAGATCCGCGCCGACATGGGAAAGCCCGTTGGCCCCGGCGAGGACCGCTGCCTGGTGCTCAACCTGCACATTGCTGCCACCCGCGAGGCCGCGATGCGCAAAGGCCGTCCCGGCCAAGACGAGTTCAACAAGTTCCTGTCGCCGTACGGGCGCTTCAGCAACAACCGCAACCCCGACGGCTCGAAGGTGGCGTTCAACCACTGCCCGACGGTGGAGGAGAGCAACGACCAGAAGATCCAGATCGTCGGTTCGATCGACGACGCGGTCGACGCGATCGGGTTCTGGCGCGACCTGCTCGACCTGAAGCACATCTGCTTCTTCTTCGACTACCCCGGCCTCACCCGCGACGAGATGAACGAGCAGATGCACCTCGTCGCCGAGGAGGTGTTCCCGCGCCTCGGCGAACCAATCGAGCGGCGGCCGCTCACCGGCCGGGCGCTTGTGTGACGAGCGCTGGTGTGGCGAGTGCTGATGTGGCGAGTGCCGGCCCTGCCGACGCAACGCTTCCTACCTCACCGGTCGTGTTCCCGCCCGGCTACCTGACAATTCCGGCGTTCGCCGAACCTCACGCTCATCTCGACAAGGCCTTCCTGGCCGAAACGATCGACAACCCCACCGGCGATCTGATGGGCGCGATCGTGGCGATGGAGGCGAACCGCCACCGGATCACGCTCGCCGACACCATCGAGCGGGCCGAGCGGGCAGCCCGGCTGATGCTCGGCAACGGCACAATCGCGATCCGGACCCACGCCGATACCACCATCGAGAACGGGTTGATGTCGGTGGAGGCCCTGATCACGGTACGTGAGCGGTTGCGCGGGCTGGTCGACATCCAAGTCGTCGCGCTGTGTGGCTGGCCATCCACCGGTGCCATCGGCGCCGACCAGCGGGCCCTGCTGCGCGAGGCGATCTCGATGGGGGTCGATGTGGTCGGCGGGTGCCCGCACCTCGAAACCGACCCGGTCGCGGCGAACGCCAACTTCTTGGAGATGGCCGCCGCAGCCGGGCTGCCGGTCGACCTGCACACCGACGAGACGCTGAACCCGGCGGTCAGCGGGCTCGACGACCTGTCCACCCGTGTGCTGCGGTCCGGCTTTCCGTACCGTGTCACCGCCAGTCATTGCGTGTCGCTCGGCGTTCAGTCGCTCGGCGAGCAGGAGCGCATTGCCGAACAGGTCGCAGCGGCAGGCATCCATGTGATCGCGCTCCCCCACACCAATCTGTTCCTGCAGGGCCGCGATCACCAATCGGCGATGCCTCGCGGCCTCACCGCCGTACGCGCCCTCATGGCCGCCGGTGTCAACGTGGCCGCAGGTGCCGACAACCTGCAGGACCCGTTCAACCCGGTCGGGCGCGGCGACCCACTCGAGACGGCGGCCCTCATGATGATGACCGCCCACCTGCTCCCCGACGAGGCGTTGGCCAGCATCACCACCGCACCCCTCCATTTGATGGGTTTGGGTGGCTCCGATGACATCGTGGCCGTTCGCGCGACTACCGTACGGGAAGCCATTGCGTTCGGTCCTGTCGATCGCATCGTCGTCCGCAGCGGCCGCATCGTTGCAGGTGGTTTGAGTTAACACACACGACACATGCGCAACACGCCAAGCCTTGGGTGAGCCTCTATGTTGGTCACGAATGTTCGGGGAGAATGATGAAACCCACTGATTCCTCGCCACGCGGTGCGAGGACGGCAGTCGCACCGGGCTCGTCGGCACTGACCTTCAAGAACGTCTCGATGACCTTCCCCGATGGCACGCACGCGGTCGACGACGTCAGCTTCGATGTCGCCGCCGGCGAGTTCGTCACCGTCGTCGGCCCTTCAGGATGCGGGAAGTCCACCCTGCTCCGCATCGCCTCGGGCCTCGAGCACGCGACAACCGGTTTCGTCTCGATCGACCGGTCGAGCATCGGTTACGTGTTCCAGGACGCAACCCTGCTGCCGTGGCGCACGGTGCAACGCAACGTCGAGCTCAACGCCGAGCTGCAGGGGATGGACAAGCCCACCCGGCAAGCCGAGGCCCGCAAGGCGATCGAGCTCGTCAACCTGGTCGGTCACGAAAAGAAGTACCCCAAGCAGCTGTCGGGCGGCATGAAGATGCGCTGCTCGCTGGCCCGCTCGCTCGTTTTGCGCCCCAAGGTGTTCCTGTTCGACGAGCCGTTCGGCGCGGTCGACGAGATCACCCGCGAACGCCTCAACGACGAGTTGCTGTTGCTGTTCCGACACGAGATGTTCGCCGGATTGTTCATCACCCACAGCGTGCAAGAGGCCGTGTTCTTGTCCACCCGTGTGATCGTGATGTCGGCCCGACCCGGTCGAATCATCGCCGACTACCAGGTCTCGTTCCCGTTCCCCCGCCACCACAACCTCCGGTACGAAGCCGAGTTCGCCGAGTTGTGCGGCCAGATCAGTGCCGACCTCAAGGACGCCCACTCGTGACCGCGCTCGACCACAACCCCGTCACAGACGCGAGGGACTCGACCACGGCAATCGAGGACGATTCCCCGCCGGCCACATCCGCCGGCCCACGCAGCGATCGACTGAAGAACATGATTCCGCCGATCTTCACGCTCGTCGCGTTCATTGCGGCGTGGTACCTCTACAGCGCGCTCAAGTACGACATCGCTGCCCAACGGCGCAACGCGTTGCCGTATCCGCACGAGGTCTGGTCCGACGGATTCCTGCCGTTGTCCGACAAGGTCAACGGATTCCGACCGATCTTGGGGTACATGTGGCCGACGGTCAAGGTCACCCTCATCGGCCTGCTCATCTCGATCGCGCTCGGCACTGCGATCGCCGTGATCATGAACCTGTCCAAGCACATGGAACGGGCGCTGTTTCCGTATGCGGTGCTGATGCAGACCATCCCGATCCTGGCGATCACCCCGCTGCTCACCCAGTTGTTCGGCGAGCGACTCGGCGTGCGGTTGGTGGTCGTGGTCCTCATCGCTGTGTTCCCGATCATCACCAACACTCTGTTCGGCCTGCAATCGACGGATCGACTGCACCACGATCTGTTCACACTGAACCAGGCGAGCCGCTGGACGCGTCTGCGCAAGTTGGAGTTCCCCAGCGCCCTACCGGCAATGATGACGGGCCTGCGTATCGCGTCGGGCCTCGCGGTCATCGGTTCGATCGTTGCCGACTTCTTCTTCGCCCAAGGCGACAAGGGCATCGGCTACTACATTCGCACTCGCCAGCAGAAGGCCTCCGAACGACCGGAGATGTTTGCCGGCACGATCACCGCGTCGATGTTCGGCGTCTTGATGTTCGTCGTCGTCAGCTGGATCACCACCCGTGCCATCCGCAACTGGCACGACTCGGCGCGCAGCCGGAGTTGAGCCAGCACCTGGCTACACCGTTCACATACAACAAGGGGAGACACCATGAAGGCAAGGAAAACATTTGCAGCGCTGGCGCTGCTCTCACTCGGAACCGCCGTCGCGGCATGCGGCAGTGACGAGCCCGAGGCCACCCCTGCGGAGGCCACGACGCCCGACGGCACCACCGCTGGCACCACCGCTGGCACCACCGAGGTATCCGAAGCACCGGCTGAGGCCGTGTGCCCCAAGAAGCTCACCATTCAGTCCGATTGGTTCCCTGAGCTCGAACACGGCGGCACCTATCAGCTCATCGGCCCGGATGGAACCGCCAGCAAGGACACGGTGTCGTACTCGGGCCCGGTTCAGGCCCAGTACGCAGTGGGCGGGCTCGAGGAGATCGAGATCGGCACCATCAAGTTCGACAAGCAAAACAGTGCGATCCTGCTCGACGGCGAGGCCGATATGGCCTACATCAACATCAGCGACGTGATCAAGGACTCCGCTGCGGTGCCGATGATCGCCATCGCCAAGACGCTGGACAAGGACCCGCAGATGGTCATGTGGGACCCGACCCAGAACGACATCCAAAAGCCAGAGGACATCGCTGCGTCAGGCGCGAAGGTCCTCCACTTCCCCGGTACGTCGTACATCGACTTCATGATCGGTAAGGGATACATGAGCGCCGACCAGAGCAACGCGACCTACGACGGGTCCGATGCGAAGTGGGTTGCCGATGGTGGAGACTTCTTCCAGCAGGGCTTCGCCACCAACGAGGTGTACAAGTACGAAAACGAAGTCGCTTGGAAAGACGGCGCACCGGCTGACGTCAGCTTCTACACCGTCGGCGAGATGGGCTTCGACAACTACCCGGCCGCAATCACGATGATGAAGGATCGCGCCGACGAGCTCGACGCCTGCCTCACACTGCTGGTTCCGAAGATGCAGCAAGCCTGGGTGGATTTCCTCAACGATCCCAAGCCGATAACCGACGTGATGATCGAGATCAACACGACCCACGACGGTTTCTGGGGCCTCAGCGCCGACTTGAACACTGCCGGCCTGGCATTGCTCGAGGAGAAGGAGATGGCGGCCAACAGCGCCGACGGGACCTATTGCAGCTTCGAAGCCGATCGGGTCCAGGGTCTCTACGACAGCCTCAAGGAGATCTACGACGCGCAGGGCACCGAGATCACCGATGACGTGACGACGGTCTACACCAACAAGTACTGCGAGGGTGCGCCGGGTCGCTGACCCGCCACCTGCAGCATCACTGAAACGGAGAGGGGGCCGGCCCACAGGGTCGGCCCCCTCTCTCGCGTGTCAGTCGTCAGTCGTCCTGGGCGTCGACGTAGGCGCAGAGATCGAACGGGTTGCCGTCGGGATCGGCGAAGTTGGCGATCGGGCCGTATGGCTCGATCCGCGGCGATCGTGTCTCGGTTGCACCGTGGCCACGCAACCGTTGGCGTTCCGATTCGAACTCGGCACCATCGCACGTCAGGTCGATGTGTACGCCACCCCGTCTGTGCGCACCGCGCTGCAGCCCGATCCGCCGCACCCCATCGGAGTCCGAGAGCACGATCCAGCGATCGATGTCTTCGCGTTCGCTTTCGTGCAGGTCGAGCGCTGCGCACCAAAATGCGCCGAGGCGGCCGGTATCCGGGGTGTCAATGGTGACGAGGTCGAAGCGCGTCGCCATCAATCGGTGCCAGCCAGGTCGAGGATCAACTGCAACAACACGTCAGCCCCGGCCTGCAGGTCGGCCGGTGCGGTGAACTCGGCGATGTTGTGCGACAAGCCGTTCACACTGGGCACGAAGATCATCGACGTCGGGCACACCCGGGCCAGCATCTGAGCGTCGTGGCCGGCCCCGCTCGGCATCCGCAGCGTCGAATGCCCGAGCCGGTGGGCTACTGCCTCGACCCGGTCGACCATCATCGCATCGAACTCGACGGGCTCGAACCTGGCCAGGGGTCGGCGCTCGATGGTGACACCCTCCTCGTCGGCGAGCCGGTCGCACAACACTTCGAAGCGGTGTTCTGCCTGCCGAAGCAGGTGCTCGTCGGTGTTGCGCAGGTCCACGGTGATCGTGACCGCTGATGGCACCACATTGACCAGGTTCGGGGTGAACTCGCAGCGCCCGACCGTGGCAACTTGCGCGCCGCTCATCTGACGGGCGATCGAGCGGACGCCGGTGATGATCTCGGCGGCGACGTACCCAGGGTCACGGCGGAGGCGCATCGGCGTGGACCCGGCGTGAGCGGACTGGCCGGTGATCGTCAGCTCGGTCCACGAGATGCCCTGTACGCCGGTCACCACCCCGATGGTGACCCCCTCGTCTTCGAGAACGGGGCCCTGCTCG
>JANNHO010000542.1:0-4281 GCA_031404435.1 Acidimicrobiaceae bacterium
GGTGACGATGGGTGAAATGGCGTCGTCGGTAGCGCACGAATTGAACCAGCCGCTCACGGCAATCACGAACTATTGCAACGGCGTGATCTCGCGTGTCAAGGGCGGCGGCATCCAGGAGGCGGACCTGATCGCGGCGCTCGAAAAGACATCGCGCCAGGCGCAACGCGCCGGGCAGATCATTCATCGCATTCGCGCCTTCGTGAAACGCAGCGAGCCGCAGCGCCAGGCGGCGCAGGCGCACAGCATCGTCGAAGACGCGGTGGACCTGGCGGGAATCGAATTGCGCCGCCGCAACGTCACGATCCAGACCTACGTCGCACAGCGTCTGCCCACCTTGATGGTCGACCCGATCCTGATCGAACAGGTGGTGCTGAACCTGCTGAAGAACGCCGCCGAAGCCGTCGACAACGCGCAAATGCCGCCGGGGCGCAGGAACATCGAGCTGCGCGTGATCCCACGCCACACACCGGAGGATGGCGGGGTGATCGAGTTCAGCGTCACCGACATGGGGCCGGGCCTGCGCGATGAAGTGATCGCCCGACTTTACGAGGCCTTCTTTTCGACCAAGGCCGACGGCCTGGGCATCGGCCTGAGCCTGTGCCGGACCATCGTGGAGAGCCACAGGGGCCGGATTCGAGCCCAGAACCTCTACAATGGAAGCGTCGCAGTCGGCTGCCGTTTCTCCTTCACGCTGCCCGTTGAGACACCGCGTAGCGAGACCCCCACCACACACCAACCGGCAGTCATTCCATGAGCCTGATTCCGAAAAAGGGAACGGTCTATGTCGTCGATGACGATGAAGCCGTTCGGGATTCCTTGCAGTGGTTGCTTGAGGGCAAGGACTACCGGGTCAAGTGCTTTGACTCCGCGGAGTCGTTTCTGTCGCGCTTCGATCCGCGCGAGGTGGCCTGCCTGATCGCCGACATCCGCATGGACGGCATGAGCGGCCTGGAGCTGCAAGACCGCCTGATGGAGCGCCGCTCGCCACTGCCCATTGTTTTCATCACCGGCCACGGCGACGTGCCAATGGCCGTGACGACGATGAAAAAGGGTGCCATGGACTTCATCGAGAAACCTTTCAAGGAAGACGAACTTCTCGGTCTGGTCGAAGGCATGCTGGAACAGGCGCGCTCCGCGTTCTCGCAGCACCAGGAAGCCGCCAGCCGCGACGCGCTGCTGTCGCGCCTAACAACGCGCGAGGCGCAGGTGCTTGAGCGCATCGTCGCCGGCCGACTGAACAAGCAGATTGCCGACGATCTGGGCATCAGCATCAAGACCGTGGAGGCGCACCGCGCGAACATCATGGAAAAGCTCAACGCCAACACGGTCGCCGACCTGCTCAAAATCGCGCTCGGCGCTCAGACGAAAGTTTGATGCTTCCATTCAAACCGATTCCCGGAACCACCAAGGCCGCTACCGCAGCGGCTTTTTTCTTTTGACTCAAGCGCGCTCATGAACGCACGAATCATCGACGGCACGGCCCTGGCGCGCGAGGTACGCGCCGATGTGGCCCGACGCGCCCTTGCCTTGGCACAGCTCGGCATCAAGCCGGGCCTGGCCGTGATCCTGGTCGGCGACGACGCGGCCAGCCAGGTCTATGTGCGCAACAAGATCAAGGCGTGCGTCGAAGCCGGCCTGCACTCCGTGTTCGAGAAGTTCGACACCACGCTGACCCAGGCCGATCTGCTGGCGCGCGTCAAGGCGCTGAATGACGATCCGGGCGTGCACGGCATCCTCGTGCAAATGCCTTTACCCCGGCACATCGACTCGCACGAGGTGATCGCGACGATTGCCACGCACAAGGACGTCGACGGCTTTTCCGTGCTCAGCGCCGGCGAACTCGCCAGCGGCCTGCCCGGCTTGCGGCCGTGCACGCCCTACGGCTGCATGAAACTGATCGAGAGCACGGGGATCAGCCTGCGCGGCAAACATGCAGTCGTGATCGGCCGCAGCAACACGGTAGGCAAGCCGATGGCGATGATGCTGCTGCAAGCCGACGCCACGGTGACGATCTGTCACAGCGCCACGCCCGACCTCGGCCTCCACACCCGACAGGCCGACGTGCTGGTGGCCGCGGTCGGCCGGCGCAACACCGTGACGGCCGAGATGGTCAAGCCCGGTGCGGTGGTCATTGACGTCGGCAGTCTCGTCCGGCGATCACCTCATGTTCATCCACGCAACACGCGACGCCCGATCCGCCCGCCGGACGGCCTCGGACCGTCTCAGATCGTCCCGTCGGACGCGTCTTGCACGGCGGGTGAGCGCTCGGGTCGACACGAGGGCGCGCCAACGCCGTGGCGGGGTCGATGTGGGATCTGATGTGCCACGGATGAACATGAGGCGTGCAAGGCGAAGCTGACAGGCGCCGAGCTGCCGAACCCCGTCGACCCCGCCGACCCCGGCGCCGACCCCGGCCAAGACCCCCGCCGACCCTCCGCCGACCGTGCCTGACGCCGCATCCGTTGTGGCACCATCGACCGATGCCGAACAGTGAGCGGGCCGGACTGCCGGCCGATCCCTCCATCCTGGTCGACCTGGACCGGCTCATCGGCGCGTACCACGACATCCGGCCCGATCCGGCCGACCCCACCCAGCGGGTCGCCTTCGGGACGTCCGGCCATCGCGGATCGTCGTTCAACGGCGCGTTCAACGAAGCGCACATCGTTGCGATGACCGAGGCGATCTGCCGGTATCGGGCCGGCCAGGGCACGGACGGGCCACTGTTCGTCGGCCGCGACACGCACGCGCTGTCCGAGCCCGCGTTCCAGACGTCACTGGAGGTCCTCGTCGCGAACGGCGTCGACGTCCAGGTGGACGCGCAAGACGGCTACACCCCCACCCCGGTCGTGTCACACGCGATCCTCGGCTACAACCACGGGCGCACCGATCACCTCGCGGACGGGATCGTCATCACGCCATCCCACAACCCACCCGAGGACGGCGGCTTCAAGTACGACCCACCCGACGGCGGGCCGGCGGACGCCTCGATCACCGGCTGGATCCAGGATCGGGCCAACGAACTGTTGGCGACCGGCTGGGAGTCGATCGGGCGGACCCCGTTCGCCGAAGCACGCGCCGCAGCCACGAACCACGACTACGTCACGATCTACGTCGACGACCTTGACCAGGTCCTCGACATGGCCGCCATCGCCGCGTCCGGTCTGCGCCTCGGCGTGGACCCGATGGGTGGCGCGAGCGTCGCCTACTGGCCGGCCATCGCCGCGCGGTACGGCCTCGATCTGACGGTCACCAACGACGTCGTCGACCCGAGGTTCGCGTTCATGACCTGCGACTGGGACGGCCGCATCCGGATGGACCCGTCGTCGCCATTCGCGATGGCCCGGCTCGTCGAGCTGCGCGACCGATTCGATGTCGCCTTCGGCAACGACGCGGACGCCGACCGCCACGGGATCGTGACCGCGGGCTCCGGTCTGATGAACCCGAACCACTTCCTGTCCGCGGCCGTGACCTACCTGTTCGCCGGCGGCCGCGACTGGGGCCACGACGTGGCGATCGGAAAGACACTCGTCTCGAGCGGGATGCTCGATCGCGTGGCGCACGATCTCAAGCGACGCCTGCTGGAGGTCCCGGTCGGGTTCAAGTGGTTCGTGCCGGGGCTGTTGGACGGCAGCATCGGGTTCGCCGGGGAAGAGAGTGCCGGCGCCTCGTTCCTGCGCCGCAACGGGACGACCTGGACGACCGACAAGGACGGGATCATCGCCTGCCTCCTCGCTGCAGAACTGACGGCCAAGAGCGGCCGCGACCCAGGTGCGGCCTATCGCGAACTCGAGGATCGCTTCGGGGCCCCGGTCTACAAGCGGATCGATGCCCCAGCGACGCCGGCCCAGAAGGCGGTGCTGGCCAAGCTGTCGGCGGACCAGGTCTCGGCTACCGAGCTCGCGGGCGAACCCGTGACCGGGATCCTGACCACCGCCCCGGGCAATGGCGCCGCCATCGGCGGCCTGAAGGTCACCACCGAGCACGGCTGGTTCGCCGCCAGGCCGTCGGGCACCGAGAATGTCTACAAGATCTACGCCGAGAGCTTCAAGAGCGACCAACACCTGGCCCTGATCATCGAGCAAGCCCAGGCCGTCGTCGGGCGCGCCCTCGGCGCGTCCTAGGCGCGTAGCAGGATCGGCCCGGCCGACTCGGCTGGCGATGGCGGATCTGGGACCACGCCGCGGTTCGCGACTCAGGGGCGCGACTTGGGGGTTCGAGCGGCGCCTGAAGGGCTCTCAGCGTTCGGTCAGACCCACATCCGCGACTGGTAGCCGCGATTCG
>JANNHO010000543.1:0-6100 GCA_031404435.1 Acidimicrobiaceae bacterium
CCTGGCTTGAGAACCACCACGGCCTTTGCGGTCTCACCCCATCGTTCGTGCGGCACACCGATCACCGCAACGTCGGCGATCGCCGGATGTGACATCAAGACGTTCTCCACCTCGGCTGGGTACACGTTCTCGCCGCCGGACACGATCATGTCCTTGACCCGGTCGTGGATGAACAGGTACCCGTCGGCATCGAGGTAACCGGCGTCGCCGCTGCGGAACCAGCCGTCTTCGGTGACGGCTTTGGCGGTCTCGTCGGCCTGATTCCAGTAGCCCAACATCACCTGCTTCGAGCGAATCCAGATCTCGCCGACCTCACCGACCTCGCAGTCGGACAAGCTGTCGGTATCGACAATGCGCAGCTCGACACCCGGTCCAGCCACACCGCAACTGCGCAACCGGTGACGGTTGGGGCCTTCTGGGTCGTGATCGGCCGGCGGAAGGTTGACGACGGCACCCGTGGTTTCGGTGAGCCCGTACGCCTGCCAGAACTTGCACTGGAACATGCGCACACTGCGCGCCAGCACTTCCTCGCTGATCGGCGACGCCCCGTAGACGAATACCTGAAGGCTCGAGTAATCGGCTTCCTCAACACCCGGAACCATCAACATGAACTGCAGAACGGCCGGCACCAAGAATGCGTGTGTGACCCGCTGCTCGCCGAACATCTTGACCAGCGCCGCCGGATCGAGCTCGCGCAAGATCACGCTCGTGCAGCCCTCGTACATCCCCGCCGTCGCCCAACCACCACCGCCGATGTGGAACAGCGGCATCGCGATCAGGTTGACCGAATCCTCCGAGAGTTCCCAGATCTCCTTGGCCATGGGGATCAGCCCGAAGAAGTTGTCGTTGCTGAGCATCACACCCTTCGGCCGGCCGGTGGTTCCGCTGGAGTACAACTGGAACGCAACATCATCGTGAGCGCTGGCGACCCCGGGATCGGTGTCGGGTTGGGCCGACACCGCTGCCTCGTAGTCGGTGCCGATCACCAGAATCGTCGTGGCCGACGTGAGATACGGCTTGATCGAATCGAGCATCTCCACGAAGTCAGGTCCAACGACGAGCACCTTGGCCTGGGAGTCGTTGACGATGTACTCCACCTCCGGCCCGGCGAGGCGCCAGTTCACGTCGACGCATACCGCGTTCAGCAGCGCTGCCCCGTAGAATACCTCGAAGTGCTCGATCCCGTTCTTGTCGAGGAACGCGACGCGGTCCTGGTTGCCGACGCCCGCGGCGGCGAGCAGGTTGGCTACCCGGCACGAGCGCCGGTACAGCTCGGCCCAGGTGAGAGTCCGATCCCCCAACACGAGCGCGGTATGATCGGCACGGTCAACGCCGTGGACCCGGATGATGTCGGAGACAGTTTTGATCGCCATGGCCTCGGACAGTAGTTCGCCAGCGGAATGCCGATCGCGAACCGTCAGCGTGCCCGGTAACCGAGGCGGAACGACCTGACCGCCCTGGCGAAGATGTTCGGCTCGACATCGGGTTCGGTGATTGCCCGCAGGTCGGTCACCCGCTGCGAGAGTTGCCCGAACACAGCGGCCAGCGTGGCTCGGGCCACGTGCGTTCCGATGCACAGGTGCGTGCCGAAACCGAACGCGATCTGCGGGTTCGGATGGCGACGGATGTCGAACGTGAACGGCTGATCGAAAACCGCCTCGTCACGGTTGGCCGATGGGTACAGCAGGATGATCCGGTCGCCACGCCGCACCTGTTGCGTTGTGCCGCTTTCGCTCGCTACACGGTCGGCACCGATCGTGTCGTCGGTAACCGCGCGGCGGAACATGTTGTTGAGTGGTGTCACCCAGCGCAGCACCTCCTCCACGGCACCGGGCACCAGCGACGGGTCGGCCGCCATGGCTTCCCATTGATCAGGATGATCGGCGAACGCACGCAGGCCGTGACTGATCGCAGTGCGGGTGGTTTCGGCACCACCGCTGATGAACAGACCGACCTCATGGACGATCGCGGCGGGCGGGAGGCGCTCGCCATCGATGTCGGCGTGGACCCAGTCACTGATCAGATCGTGAGCCGGGCAACCCACCTTCGCCTGCGCGACCTCGCCGAGTGCGGTGGCGAACTCGATGTTGGCGTCGTAGAACTCAGCGAAGGTGTGGCCGTCACGCTCACGCATGTCGATCCGCATCAGCCGTTCGCTCCAGCTCTTCACCTGCGGCCACATCTCCTCGGGATAGCCGAGCAAGCGGCACGTGAGCCGCGCCGGAAGCTGTCCCGACAGCGCATCGACCACCTCCATCTCGCCCCGCCGACCACCGGGCGGGATCGCCTGGTCGAGCAGGCCGGCGGTCAGCGCTTCGATCTCGTTATGGCGTTCGGCAATTGCGGCCCCGGTGAAACGGTGCTGCACGAGCATGCGCTGCTGGCGGTGGCGGGGGTCGTCCTGGGCGATCATGTTGATCTCCTCCGGGGACCAGATCGCCCGGTAGCCCTGGCCGGAAACGAACACGGTGCTGCGCCGCTCGACCTCTTTCAGATCGGCATGGCGAGTGATGCCCCACAACCCGTTGCGGTGGTCGCGGTACACGGGCTCGTTGGCGCGCATCCACGTGAACGCCGGGTGCGGATCACCGCGGTAGAACTCCGGATCGAGCAGGTCGACAATCATCGCCGTTTCGCCCCCCATGTATTCCAATGTGTCACTGCCGCCGCCGATTTGCGTGGTGCGACACCGAAGCGGCCGGTCGGGTGCCCGAGTGGGGTGAGCGCGGCGATCTCGAAACGGCCGGGCGGTACCCCCAACAGTGCGAGCACCTCGTCGCTACGGATGCGGATGACAGTGGTGAGCGCCGTGCCGAGGCCGAGCGAACGGGCCGCGACGCAGAAATTCTGCACCGCCGGGTACACGCTGGCATCGAGGCGGCCGATGTCGAGCGGACCGTCGGCATCGCTCGGTGTCCACGGCATCAGCGGCTGGAGGAACACGACGATCACCGGTGCCTCGCCAATGTGATCGGCAAGATGACGACTGGCATCGCGGGTACGCCGCCACGCCTCGGCCTGCTGTGGATCAGGGATCGCCGACGGGTTGGGCAACGTGGCCTCGTACCGGTCGAACGACTCGCGGTACAGCCGACCGAGCTCGGCTCGCAGCGCCGCGTCCTGAACGACGACGTACTGCTGGGGTTGCACGTTTCCGCCACTCGGCGCCTGCTGCGCGGCACGCAGGCAGGTGGTGATGTCGTCGTCGCTCACCGGATCGGTGCGATACCGGCGCATCGCCCGTGTGGTCATGATCATCGTGATCGTCCCGGGGCTTGTCACGGGGCTGGTTTCCGGGTTGGTCATGGCATCATCGTCCTTCGAAGATCGGGGTGCGCTTCCCGCGCGCGGCGTCGACAGCCTCGGCGTGATCGTGCGAGAGGAAGCACGGCATCTCCAACGCGGTCGCGAGGTCGAAGCTGTCGAGCAGCGCCCGCTTGAGGTGTGCGTTCACTGCGATCTTCGTGCCGCGCAACGCGAGCGGGGGCTGATCGGCCAGTCGGCGCGCCCAGTGCAGCGCCCGCTCGACGACCTGTTCGTTGGGGCACACCTCGGCCGCGACACCGAGCCGCAACGCCTCGGCGGCGGTGAGTGGTTCACCGAGCAGCAGGTGCCGCTTGGCTGCGAGCGGGCCCACCAGCAGCGGCCAAACCGCGGTGCCGCCATCGCCGGCGACGAGGCCGACGTTGACGTGCGGATCGACGATCACTGCGCGCTCGCCCATCACGATCACGTCGCACAGCAACGCCACCGACGCCCCGAGGCCCGCTGCTGAACCGTTGAGCCCGCACACGATCGGCACCTCCACATCGAGCAGGTCCCACACGAGTTGCTTGGCCGAACGGCGTAGCGGATCAAGCGCATCCACCCGGCGCAGCTGCGGGAACCAGTCGAAATCGCCGCCTGCGCTGAAGGCCCGCTTGCTCCCGCCCGTCAGCACCACCGCCCGCGCGCCGCCCTCGCGTTTCAACCACGCGAACAGCGCGCCAACATCGTCGTGTAACTGCGCGTCAACTGCATTGACCGGCGACGTCGGGTGATTGATGGTCACGTGCAACACGTCGGCGCGGCGTTCGATGTCGATGGTGCCCAACTGCGGTGCCGGGCGCGGCAGCGAATAGTTCATCCCGGCCGACCGTAGCGGCTGGGTTCGCGGGTGTCCGGACCCGGAGACCCACGGCCAGTACCATCGCCTCATGGTCGAGACCGATGCGCCCACGGGGCGCGCCGCGGCCAGGACCGTTCTCCGTACCGCAATCATCGGGCTCGTCGCCCTCGCCGGTGTCATCACCGTGGGGCTGGCCTGGCCGACGGGCGGATGGCAGCGCGACGGCGAGCCGCTGGGCGTGACCGGATGGGCGCCCTACTGGCAGCCCGAGGCCTCGCTCGCGTCGTTCAAAGCCAACGCCGACCTGTTCGCCGACGTCTCGGTTGTGGCGTACTCCGCCACCGCAGCCACCATGGTCACTCGTTACCCGGCGATGACCGACGAGGTGCTGGCCACGTTCCGAAGCTCGGCAGTCGCAGCCGGTGTGCCGTTGGTGGCGACCATCTTCGACGAGGCCCCACCCAACGCAATGGCCGCCGTGCTGGCCGACCCTGCGGCCCGCGCCGCGCACGTCGACACGATCGTCGGCATCGCCACCACCAACAGCTTCGACGGCGTCGACCTCGACTACGAGAGTTTCGCGTTCGAAGATGGCCGGTCCACCTGGGCGACGACACGACCGAACTGGGTCGCCTTCCTGACCGAACTTGCCGCCAAGTTGCACGCCGCGGATGTGCAACTCATCGTCAGCGTGCCCGCCGTGTACGACGGCGGGCAGACCGACGCCAGCGGGTACTGGGTGTACGACTACGCGGCGAGGGGCGGCATCGTCGACCGCATCCGGGTGATGGCCTACGACTACTCCACCCTCGGTAGCGGCCCCGGCCCGGTCGCCCCGATCGACTGGGTTCGCGACCTCGTCACCGCGATCACGGCGCTGGTGCCGGCCGAAAAGATCGACCTCGGCATCCCCGTCTACGGATATGACTGGGTGGTCACCGTGACCGGCACGTGCCCGCCCGAGCAGACACCAGCGAGTGACGTGATCTCCACGCAGCGACTGACGACGATGATCGCCGAGCGCGGCCTATCGCCGGTGTGGGACACGGCAACGGGTGAGGCGACGCTCGACTACACCGACACGCTCAGCGGTACCGACGCAGCCGGCGTGACGGTCACCTGCACCGTGCAGCGAACCGTGCGCTTCCTCGACGACCGAGCGGTGCACCTCCGCGCCGCGCTCGCTCACCGTAGCGACCTGCACGGTGTGGCCCTGTGGGCCCTCGGCTACGACAACGACGCCACCTGGGCCGCCATTCGACTCGCTCGGCGCGGCACCGAAGCCTGGCCGGAGAGCACCGTCGCAGCGAGCGGCCCGTGATCGACTTGACCGGCCGTTCCTCGCTCAGATGGTGGACGAGTCGATCTCGGCGCCGAAGAGGTGTTTGCCGAGGGTTTCGTACAGGCGGGGCGACACCATGATGTGCTGCGACACAACGTGGATGTCGCGCAGGCAGCGCTGCAACTGGCTGGTGTCGAAGATCGCCGTCCCCCCGGCCATCGTGTAGACCGAATCAACCGCAGCGATCGACGACTCAACCGCGTGAGCACCGGCGAGGCGGATGCGCACGCGGGAATCGAGCTCGACCCCGTCGCCGTTGAGGGCACCCTCCCACGCATCGGCGACCTCGCCAAGCAAGAACGCCCTCGCCGCACGGACGCGTGCTTCGGCGCGGGCGAGGTCGGTTTGATTTGTTCCCGCCTGGGCGATGGTTCGCTGGCTGAACTGGGGCCGCTTGTCGACGGCGAGTTCGGTGAACTCGTCGATGGCCCGCCGGGCCAGACCGAGCGCAACCGCGGCGACCCCGACGGCCAGGAGGGTGAACGTCGGGAACGACGCAAGCGGCGTCTCGACCGTGGGGCGGGCACCACGGGCGCTCATCGTCCCATCGGCGGGCACGAACACCACGGTTACGCAGAACTCGATCGAGCCCGTGCCGCGCAGCCCGCAGGTGATACAGGTGTCGTGAATTCGCACATCGGACGCAACGA
>JANNHO010000544.1:0-6976 GCA_031404435.1 Acidimicrobiaceae bacterium
CATCCCGACGCAGCGCTCGAGTGCCGCTTCCAGGCCGAGCACGGCAATCGCCTGCACCAATGTCTCGGCAACGACCGGATCGAGATTGAGAACCGCAGCCTCCTCCCTTCGGGATGTCGACGAAGCTCCTCCGCTCGCCACGCCCGACGGGATCGACGTGGCGATCGCGACGGGTGAGCTGCTGGGTCACGACCTGATCGGGGTCGGGACGCGGTCGCCATCGTCTGGCTGATCGCGATCACGGCGATGCGGACGTCGAGCCCGACCTGCTCCGACGCGACCGGACCTATCCCGATGCTGCCGTGCTGTGGGCGACCGGTCAGCGGCACCGACTCGACGACGCAACAATCTCGTCGCCAGCGACGTTCATTCAACTCGTTGACGGCCTCGGCTGGACGCTCGGCCGCTACCAGCACTGGGTCGAACGAACCCTGGTCGATTCCCTCCTCACGCCGCCGATGTCGCAGGGGTAGCGGCTGTGAGGGGTCCGAGTCGTGATTCGCCCCTCTCCCGGATTCGTGTGGAACACGCTGAGCGGTTTCGCCTTCGACCGGTCACGGTCACTGGCGGACGCTCACTGAGTGTGTGGGGATGCGCTGACGTTGCGGGCGATTTCGTCGAGGTGTGTGTCCCAGGTTCCGCAGCAGCCTCCCCAGATGTCGATGTGGAGGTGTTGTTGTGCGATCTCGCCCATTCGGTGACCGAGGTCGACAGGGTCACCGGATTCCAGATGCCCGAGCGTGCACAAGGCGATCTTGTCCATCATCGCTGCGTTCGGTCGCAGGCATCGAACCCGCTCGAACCAGCCACCCGGCTCGATTGCGGGGAGGAACTCGAGCGGGTGCGAACAGTTGATGCCGTGGAAGGCCGGCCGGTCGTCGCCACACTGGTCGTCGACGGACTCGATCGCTTCTCTCAGGGTTGGGCCCGAATGCAGCCGATGGTTGCTGTCCAAGGTGAATGAGATCGATGCCGGCAGTCCGGCGTCAGCGGCGGCGCGCGCGACGCCGACCGCCTCGGGCACGCTGTTGAAAGTCATCGCCTCCACGAGGTCAACGTCCGCCTTGGCCAGGGTGGCGATCTGAGTCGAGTGGTAGTCCTGGGACTGTTCGGGGGTCATGCGTTGTTCGAGTGTGTACGCGTCACCGCGTGGGCCGACGATGCCGGCGACCATCACTGCGGGAAGCTGATCCAGGTACGGCTTGGCGACGTCGCGCAGGAACCCGATGGCGGCGCAACTGCATCTCTTCCAACGCGATCGGTGAGTAACCAAGCAACTCGGCCCAGTCGGGGCTCGCCCGATAGTCCATTCCGGCCATCAGCGCCCCGAACCCGTGCGCCGCCGCGGTGTCGAGGTACCGCTCGTACATTCCGCGCAGCTCGGCCATTGCCCGACTGTCGTCGAGCAGGGGAAACATCGCGAAATGCGGCAGGTCGAATCCGTACTTGTACAGGATCTCGGTCTCCTGCCCGGCTTCGGCCAGGTACTTCAGTCCGGGCTGTTGCTGCGGAAAGGTACTTGTCATCGCTGCTCCTCTTCCACAGCGCACCAGTGTTACACAGCCACCGCCGGGCGAGGCGACCGTTGGTCACTGGACGATGTTCACCGTCCAACCGTGCTGCTCGGCGGCCGAGCGAATCTCATCGGGAACGAAGTCGTCCACCAAGAATCCCGATGCTGGCTCACCGCCGGCGGGCACCACTGACCAGAACGCTCGCCCACGGTAGATGTGGCGCCTCACGTCGACCTGCCGCCGGTGCTGGTGCGTGACAGCGACCCCATCGTCTTGCCAGGTCGGGTGAGTTCGATCAAGTCGCTCGACACTCGCAACTCGTTCGGTGGCAGTCGACGCAACACGATTGTCAGCGCCACGAGTCCGACGGCGACCAACAGGAACACGATGCCCACGACGGTCGAGCCACGTACCAGTGTCGACACGGCGATCGCCGCTGCGACGAGGACGAAGAACCCGACGCTCGCGGTGACGTCCTTCTTGGAGCCGTACAGCGTCGTCACGGTCTGAGACTGTATTTCCGAACTCGGCGTCAGGTGGGCCAAGCGTGTCTCTGATGAGCAACCGAGGAGCGAGTGAGATCTCCAAACGTCCAGCAGTTGCTCCAGATCCTGACTCGATGACGATCTCCGGCGCTTCCTCGGGACGGCAAGTCGGCTTGCTCTTCCGCGGAAGCTAGTGAACGTCACGTCACAGCGCTCGCCGCCAGGCATGCCGTCACACCGTCGTGCTTGCCGGCGTCGGGTGTGGACCTCACGTCCGTAGGGGTGAGTCGGTGAGCCGCTCAGGTGTGGCTGTCCCGGCGGGGTGGTACCGCACAGCGGGTGTTCCTGGCGGGTTGCGCACGCCCGGCTGAGCGTCCGGGTTCTGTACGCAGACCTCACCCTCGAGACCGTCTGGATCTCGGAAGAACAGGCTCAGGATGTGACCGAAATCCGTCACGAAGCCGTCTGTCGCACCGCGCTTGAGCATCCGGTCCCGGATCTCCCCGAACGCGTCGAGCGACGCGGCTTCCAGCGCAAGATGGTCGAGGCGGCCGCGACCGAACATCGGCACCTGACGCGCGTGCTCGGTGTTGTCGGCGAGCTCGAATACGTTCAGCTCCGACGTCGGACCGACCCACACGAGAGTGATCTTGAAGCCGTCACGATCCTGTAAAATCTCGTGGGTCGCTCCGAAAACACCGCTATAGAACTCCAAGAATCGCTCCGTGTCCGCGGTCAAGACAGCGACGTGATTGATCCCACTCAGCAGCATGACCAGAGCCTGTCACACCGGGTGCCGGTCGAGAGTCCCATCGCAGGCGGCTTCGCACCCCGCAGCCCGGCGACAGAGCTCTCATCGCCCGCCATTCCGGTGACGTTGCGGCCTGTCAGCGTGTTGTCAGCACGACACCGACCAACGAGCGCATACCAACGCAGAAGGACACCGCACTCGCGACGGGTGTGGGCATGGCCGAGTCGTTCGGAGACGACCTTGATCGGTGTGCCGGCGGCGACGAGCAGGCTGGCGTGGATGTGGTTGGATCGGACCGAGGCGCGGTGCCACTCAGTCCGGTTCGCTGATCATCCGTAGGGGTGCTCGATCTCCTCGATCGGCACGCCCGACCGGATCGCTCGCACGACGCGGCCGATATGGCGTTCGCGCGCTTCTTGATTGGGGAGCGCCAAGGCGTCGGTGTGCCGGCCGCGCTTTTCGACGATGCGCACGCGGTCGCCGAGAACGTCGCCGAGCCGGCGGCGCCAATCCTCGGTGGTGTAGCCCTCGTCGCGGTCGAACAACTCGAACGTCGCCAGCTCGTAGGCCGGGAGTCGGCTGGCCGCCAGGCCCGCGTCGCCACTGACGACAGCGTTGCGCCAGCCCTCGGTGAACAGGTTCGACACACTGTCGCGGGGCATCGCCCGCAGGTAGCGCATCGTGAGCCCGGGCCTCAGCGACCGCGCCACGTGCCGATTGAGCTGGAACATTCGCGACCGCATGTCGTGCGCCAGCAAACCCGCCGACAGACGCACGATCGCACCCCGCTCGCCGCGCGTGAACCGCTTGAGTTCCTCCTCGGTCGGTCGCGCCTGAGGAAACGGACAGACCGGCACAACGAACTGGGCGTAGACCACCCGCCGCCCTCGCGCCGGCGCGAACGCAGCGAACGTGAGACCTTTCATGGCGCCCAGCGACACGCCCGTCCACAACATGTTGGACAGGTCGGTCGAGGTCGTCTCCGCGATGTGGTCGCACACGAGGTGCGAGACGTGTGCGCACATCGGGAACGACATCGTCGATGCGAGTCGTTCCACCTCCGTCTGGTCGGACACGTTGTCAGGCGACCGCTCGGGGCCGAACACAATCCCGTCGAGGCCGTGCTCCATCGCCTTGAGGAGCGAGTGCATCACCGGGCCCTCAGGACCGAGGCTGAGTGGAGTAGCCGTGCCGACCGTCAGCCGTATCGGGCCTCGGTCGCGCGTGGTGGTGCTGCGGCCATGGATGACCTCTCGTTCGATGCCGTCGTCAGTGAGCACGCGGTATCGCTCGATCGTGCCGTACCGGCCGTGGTTGGTACGGCGTGTCGGTTCGACCTCGGCGAGTTGCATGCGGGGCGACCAACGATCGCCCAGTCCGTCGAGTCCCCACTGATTCTCGCTCACCATTACATCGGATACCCTAGGTGACACAAGTGTCAGAAAATTCGGCGACAACATCAAGTTCGGCGACAACACCAAGTTCGGGGACAACACCAAGCCCAGCGGCCAGTTCACCGCCGCCGAGTGAAACGACCTTGCCGTCACGCGCGTTCGACCGCAACCACTCGAGCAGGATGGCGTGGTCGACGTCGTCGTTTTCGTCCAGGAGGTACCAGGTGTCCACGTTGCCGGCCTCAGCGCCCAGCGCGCGAACGCGGTGTCGACTTCTTGGCGGGGGCCTTCTTGGCGGACGACTTGGTGACGGCGGCTGGCAGGGCGGCACGCTCGGCGCGTTCGGCAGCGGCGAGATGCTCGGCGATCGACGCATCGAGATGGTCGCGGTAGCGCTCGGGGTCGGGCATCAGATCGCGGTCGGCGGTGAACATGAAGGCGAACGCTCCTGCGAAGCTCGTCACGCAGTGGAACAGTCCTATCCCATCGATGAGCGGCACGCAGCCCGTGCTGCGCACCAGCTCGCACCCCAGGAAGTAGAGCGGTACCGGTGAACCCGGCACGTTGGTGACGATCGTGTTGGCCGGCACCGGGCCCCGCGTGCCCAGCGCCGCGACTCCGCGCACGGCGGCACCGACGAGCGCACCGGGGAGCGCCTGGGCAACATCGAGCAGGAGCGGCATCGCCACCCCATTCTGAGCAGCCTTCTTGGTGGCGGTCTCGGCACTGATCGCCGCCAGGCGCATGAGCGGCCCGTCGATATCGCTGTGCAACGACACGCGCATGCCGCTGATCTGATTGCCGCCTGCACCGGCCTTGCCGGGCGTTCGCGTCGAGACAGGTACCAGCGTCACGAGCGACTCGGTGGGCGGCTCGCCGATCTCGGTGAGGTAGGAGCGCAACGATCCGCCCACGACCGACAGGCAGGCATCGTTGATGCTCGCCCCTGGCACCTGGTTCTTGATCCGTTTCATGTCGGCCAAGGAGCACCGCGCCTCCTCCCAGGTGCGATGGGCCGACACACGCTGGTTGAAGTGCGTGCGCAGCACCTTCGGACCGCGCCCTGGTCGACGCCGCACCGACGTGGCCAACTCGCGTGCGAGCGGAGCGACGTTGCCGGCCACCGACCGCAACGCTTGAAGCGGATTCTCGACGGCGCTGACGCCGGCCCGACGCAACAGGTCAGCACCGGTCGGCGTCGGCTCGGGTTGCCACTCGTCGACGACGATCGGTTCGGCGGCATCGGCCGCCAGCTCGTGCATCACGTTGAGCAGTTCGACGCCCGACTGTCCGTCAATCGCAGCGTGGTGCACCTTGAGCACCGTGGCAAAACACCCGGGCGGTTGCCCCTCGACGTTGTCAAGACCGTCGATCACGGTCATCTCCCAGGGTGGACGGCTGAGGTCGATCGGGCGCGACTGCAGGCGAGCGACCTGGGTGCGGAACTGACGCCAGTCACCCGGCTTGGGGAGGGCCAGATGTCGAACGTGGAACTCGAGATCGAAGTCGGGATCGTCGATCCAGTACGGCCGATCGAGCTCCAGAGGGACGTGGATGAGCTTCTGGCGCAGTGACGGCACGAGGGGTAGGCAGCGCTCGAGCTTGGCGAGGATGTCCTCGAACGACGGCGCACCGTTGGGGGCGGTCGACGGGTCGTACACGGCGACCATGCACAGATGGTTCGGTGTGCGCGGCGTCTCCGACGCCAGCATCGTGGTGTCGATCAGGCTGAGTTGCTTCACAAACGCACAGACTAAACGATTCTGACACTCGTGTCGCCCACGTTCTGTTCTGCGTGCGGCACGCACTGAGCGTGCGCGCTAGCGTTCGTGACACCATTGTCAGAAACGCTGGCTGGATGGGCACGATCTTCGTCCAGACCACCCCGGACAACACGGGAGAACCGCACATCATGAGCAATCTGCAACCCGGAGCCCACGTCGAGACACGCGGCGACGCACCCGCCGTCGTCATGGCCAACTCCGGACACACTGTTACGTATGCCGAGCTCGACGCCAGATCGAAACAGGTGGCCCAGATGCTGCGCGCCCATGGTCTGCAATCGGGCGACCACATCGGGATCATGTTGGAGAACCACCCCCGCTACTACGAGGTGTTCTGGGGCGCCCAGCGGGCCGGGCTCTACACCACGCCGATCAACTGGCACCTGAAGGCCGAAGAAGCTGGCTACATCATCGATGACTGCGGCGCGCGAGCCATCTTCGTGTCGAAGGGGCTCGAGCGCGTCGCCGCCGAGCTGTCGGCCTCGCTGGGCCACGTCGAGGTGAAGTTGATGATCGACGGCACGATCCCGGGCTTCGATAGCTACGAGGACGAGATCGCCAAGTACCCGGCCGAGCCGCTCGCCGACGAGGTCGAGGGCCAGTTCATGTTCTACTCCTCGGGCACCACGGGCCGGCCGAAAGGCATCAAACCGGCACGACAGGAGATGCCGTACGGTGCCGGCGGCGGCGCACTCGTCTCGCTGATCCAAATGATGTACGGCTTCTCGTCCGACACCGTCTACCTGTGCCCGGCTCCGCTCTACCACGCCGCCCCACTCGGCTGGTCGACCGCGGCCCAGCGGCTCGGCGCCACCGTGATCGTGATGGAGAAGTTCGACCCGGTGCACTGCCTCGAACTGATCGAACGCTTCCGCGTCACCCACGTGCAGTTCGTCCCGACCCACTTCATCCGGATGCTCAAGCTGTCCAACGAGGAGCGTGCCGCCCACGACTACTACTCGAGCCTCCAGATGGTGGTGCACGCCGCGGCCCCCTGTCCGGCCGAGGTCAAGCGTCAGATGATCGAATGGTGGGGCCCGATCATCAA
>JANNHO010000545.1:0-6415 GCA_031404435.1 Acidimicrobiaceae bacterium
TGCCCCTCCGCTGATGTTGACCGCCGTGCCGCCCGACGACTCGAGGGCGGCGCGTACATCATCGAGCGGCAGCTCGACGGTCTCGCCGTCGACCAGTACCACCATCACATCGCGTGCGGTGTCAATCGATACGACACCTGCGGCTGCGGGTACCGGGACCGATCGATCCTCATCGAACAGCGGCGGAGGCACGCTGTCGGGCAGTGAGATTGGTTGGCCTGGCACCGACTCGGACGCGGCCACCAGGGGTGCGCCCGGCAGGGTGCCGGCCGGGCCCGAACCACCAGCCGGGCCCGAACCGGCCGGGCCCGAACCAGCCTGCACGGCCGGTGGCAACGCGTCGGGGGACGCGGCGGGCGGACCCTGCGGGGGCGCAGCGGGCACTGCGTTGGGGAACACGACATCGGGACCGGGTTCGCCGGGGGACGCTCCCGGTTGGGTTGCCGGTGCCGGGTCCGGCGCGCCGGCGGGCATCTCTGCAGCCGACGGAACCGCGCCCGGCTCGCCGGACCCGGGGAATGCCGCACCAACCGGCCCAGTGGGTGCAGCGGGTGTCTGGGGCAGAGCGGCGATTTCGGGTGCAGCCGGTGTCTGGGGCAGGGACGGGGCGAGTGCGTCGGCGGGCTGGTTCATGGGCGCAGTAAGTGCATCGGGGGCCGGAACACCTGCCGGAGCTGCCGGTACCGCAGCGATGGCCGGTTCAAGGATCACCGGCACCACCACCTCGCCGCCGGACGCCAGAAGCGCCACCAGTCCCTCGATCGACGTATCGATCACCTCGGCGGTCGCACCGTGCGCCGTCAGGAATGTCGCCAACTCCTCGACCGATCCGGTGGCGACGACCTCAGCGAGCAAGGCGCCATCCAGGATCAGTTCCCCGCCGAGCAACGCTTCGAGGGAGTCCTCGAGCGCCGTATCGACTCCGTCGTCTGCCATCGGATCGACCACATCAGCCGGATCGACCACATCAGCCGGGTCGATCACATCAGCCGGGTCGATCACATCAATCGGGTCGATCACATCAATCGGATCGATCACATCAATCGGGTCGATCACATCAGCCGGGTTGACCACATCAAACGGGTCAACCACATCAATCGGGACTGGCAGATCGCCGGGGCCACCGGCGGGGGGAAATCCGGGGCCATTGTTCAGATCGAGTTCGGGGTCCATGTCGGTGCGTCCTTTCGGGAACGTGCTGTGTGCTGTGATCGATGATGCGCCGGTCGTGGCAAAGTGGAATCCCCGAACCCCGCCAAAGCGTTCATCAGATCTCGGCGCTCAACGTGCGGGGTCCGTGATCACTCAACCCGGAGAGCTGTAACAGAGCCACGCTCGGGTCCGACCCGTCGCTGCCGCCAGCGCCACCCGCTACGAGCATTTCGAACGCTGCGCCGGCCCAGGCGTCTTCGAACTCCTCGAGTGGAAGCTCGTACTGCAGCCCGCTACTCAACGAATGCATCCGGAGCAGGTCGAGCCGATCATCCAGACCATCCACCTCGAACAAACCACTGTCGCTGGCAAGTTGGATCCGCCCGCCCTCCGCCAGGTGCTCGACGAGCGCATCGACTGATCCGTGCTCGACTCTCGCGTCCACGCCGAGCACGTCGAGCACCCGTATCGATGCTCGGGCGTCGAGGTCGTCAGCGTCGAGATCCAGCCGCTCGATCGCATCTGCGGCGGAGATGAACGGATGACCGACGAGATCGGCGAGCACGTCGAGGTGGTCGGGGCGAAAGACTCCAACCTCGGCGAATCCGCCACGATCACCGGATTCGCCGGAGCGAGGGTCGAATCCGACGTCGTTGGACGAGTCCGAGTCCGCCTCGTCGTCGTCGAGCCCGTCGTCGGACACCTCGAATCCGCGACCGAAACTGACGAGCGAGTCGTCATCTGTCGGTGCGTCGAAACTTGGGCTCTCCTGGTACGCAGCCTCATGTTCCGCCTCGCCGCCGTCAATCTCATCAACGGGCGCGAAGTCATCGTCGGTTTCGCCGGGATCGGGTGGGATCGCCTCCGTCGGGTGGACGCCGTCGTGGGAATCGTCGCTCACTGGTCACACCTCCTGCGGTCCGGCTGGTCGAGACCGAGCGTACGGGCCGGGCTGGATGTCGAGATCCCCGAACCCCGCCAACGTGCTTCGTCCGGCCACGAACGCACCGACCGCCTCAGCCGTGGAGCGCACACCGAGAAGGCGTTTCGCCGCCGAGAGTCGCCGCTCTGTCGTCCGCAACGACAAGAACAGGCGACCGGCAGCCTCGGGCAACGACAACCCTTCGGCCAGCAACTCGAGGATGTCGCGCTGATCCGGGCCAACCTCCGGCACGGGTGCCAGTAGAGCCCCCGGCGCCGACGACGGTCCCAACGGTGCGATCGAACCAAGGCGGCCGAGGTCTTCGACGAAGTCGGCACGCCCGGCCCACGAGGCATCATGACCCACGAACAGCACCAGTGACACGCCACGCAACGCGGCAACGATCGCCTCGGCCGCGTCATCGGGCCCGGAGACCATGGCTACGCACGTGAGGTCCGCAGCGCCGAGGCTCCACGGGTCGACGGGAAGCTGAAGGTTTGTCTGGACGGCACCCCCCGCATCTCGGATGCGCTCGAATGCCGGGCGCAACTCGCTCGAATCGACCAACGAGAATCGGCTTGACGCCACGTGGCCACTCACCTAGCTGCCCGCCTGCATGGGTCCACGTTGCAACATCATCGCCGCCTGAAGTCGTGACCTCGCGCCCAACTTCGTCATCGCCGATGACACCTGCGTCTCCACCGTTGCGGTGCCCACACCGAGTTGCTGGGCGATCGCTCGCGTGTCGAGCCCCTTGCCGACGAGAACCAGCACCTGATGCTCCCGGGCCGAGAGCGCGCCTGTCGTGGCGCGCTGCCCTGTCGCGGCCCGCACCCCTGCACGCCGTAACGACTGTCGGCATCGACTCAGCAAGGGCAACATCCCGAGCCGCAGCGCCGCTGTCTCGACGTCGGCAAGTAGGACTCGGGCACGGTCCACATCACCCCAACGACGCGCCACCTCACCGGCCGCCCAAGTACATCGGAGCGCACCGCGCAGATGGACCGACTCCCAAGCGTCGGAGGCGTCACCGAACGCTGCGACAGTCAATTCGTCAGCCCCATCGTTCGCCCATCTCTGCAGCGCCGCGAACTCGATCGACGCAGCACGGAGGGACGGCCACGCCGGATCTACCGGTACCGGTAGATCGGCGCCGCTCTCAAACGCACCCCATGCTCCGGCGAGCGTCGCCAAGACGTCTGCCGTCGTATCGCTGAGCGTGAGCAGAGCGGTCGGTGAGGAGGCATCGGGAGCTTGTGTGGCTGCGCGCAACGCTTTCACCGGATGACCGGCGGCCAGCTCTGCCTCGGCAACCGCCCATCGCCTCAACGACCGAGTGAGCGGGGCGGTGCCGTTCAGCGTGTTGCCGAGCAACGTGAACGCGTCACCCGACCGCCCCGAATCAGCGAGAGCGACGACGCGGTGGGCATCGAGCACTGAGCGAGCGATCACCGGGTGGACCCCGACAGGTGCGTCCAACTCACCGTCGAGCGTTCCATCGGCGTGAAAGGAAACGATTGCGGTGAGCGTGCGTCCCGTCCACTTCCAGGCTGGTCTCTCTGATCCGATTGCCCCGGCGGTGACGGCCAGGGCATTCGCGCCGTTCACGTCACCGCTGCGAACCGCATCGAGTACGGCGGATCCCCACGCGAGGCGTCGTCCATCCAGGTCGGCGTCCACGTTGCGCGGTGCACCCACAGCCATCGGCAATCGTCGGCCGCTCAGCGTCGCCAACGTCCGATCCCGTTCAAACGCCAGGTCCTCGTCAACGACGCCTTCTGGCATCAAGGCAACCAACTCGCACCGTGTCGCTTCATCATCGCTCTGGCGCGCGCAAGCGAGACGAGCCCATGTCGGCACCGCGACGGTCTCGCTCAACACCGCCAAATGGTCGACCAACTCGCGTCTGATCAACCCCCTCGCCGCGCAGGCCACCTCGTCCGGCGCACCGCCACGCGACGCGCGCGCCACGAGCACGGCCAGTCGATCGGGATCGGAGGCGTGCTCGATTGCGCGGCGCGCGTGTTCTGCGGCGAGCACCGGCTCCCCCGCAGCTTCGAATAGGTCGCTCGCCTTCGCATCGTCGCTGCTGCGGCGCGCTGCGGCGCCCAGCACGGAAGAAACCCAAGACCGCGATCGGCCTTGCCGCGCAACCGCGGCCAACGCGGTGTGGAGAAGTTCCACGTTGTCGCCGTCGACACGAACAATCTGCTGATCGACCAGCGACGCCGGGGGCGAGGCGCCGACGAGGACGACGCTGCCGCGGCGCGTTTCCGACGCGCCGAGGGCGCTGGCCAGAACATCGAACGAGGCGAGCCAGTCGATGGCCTCGGCACCAAGCCCATCGAGTCGCTCACCCCACTGGCGGTATCTCGCCTCACTCACCGTGCCGTCGACTCGACGCACGAATTCGACGATGACACCGGCCAGACTCCCGGTTTCGTGGGCGATCTGGGCCAAGCGCACCGGTGACGTGTCGAAAGGGGCAAGCCCCGCAATCGCCTCGAGTGTCATCGGCTCGATTCGTCGCGGCGTCACCCCGAGCACGGCTTGGAGACGCGACACATGCGGTTGAGCGGCGGTTGCAACAATTCTCACACGAGTGCAGAGCCGCCCGAGCAACTCGGTCGACGCCTCGTCGAGCAGATGTGCATCATCGATCACCAGGACACCGTCGCCGACGGTGTCGACGACACGATCCGCGGCGGCATCGACATCGTCGGGCAACGGTCCACCGACGGATCTAACGAACGGAGCGAACCGAAGCGGCAGCGCCGTCGCCAGTCCCGGTGACCACAACACCTCGTGCGCCAGGGTCGACGCCAGGCGACGCGCTTCGAACGTCAAACCGCATCCCCGCTCACCCACCAACAACACCGGTGTGTAGACGTCGCCAACGAAAGACACCTCGACATCGTCCACTGATTGGACTCTACCGAACGAGATCGGGGCGGGCCTCGGACACGCCGGGTGCGCTGCTCGCGGCGAGCCTGATGACGGTCCACCGGTATCGACCTATCGTCGGGGCGTGACGCGTCCACTGAAGGTTGGGGTTCAACTCCCCGAGGTCGAATGGGAAGTGCCGTTTGCCGAACTGATCGCCATGGCGAAAACCGCCGAGGCGGTGGGCTTCGACTCCATCTGGGTCGGCGACCACCTGCTCTACGACCTACCCGTCGGACCGCGCGGCCCGTGGGAGGCATGGACGACGTTGGCCGCGCTGGCGGTGGTGACCACGCGGGTCGAGCTCGGCCCGCTGGTCGCCTCGATCGGCTTCCACGAACCGGCCATGTTGGCCAAGCAAGCGGCCACGATCGATGCCATCTCCGGTGGGCGGTTGATCGTCGGACTCGGCGCCGGCTGGAACGAACGCGAGTACCAGGCATTCGGCTTCCCGTTCGATCATCGGGTGTCACGCTTCGATGAGGCGTTCGCCATCATCCGCTCCTTGCTGCGCGATGGGCGCTGCGATCTGGCCGGCACGTACTACACGGTCGAGGACTGCATCCTGCACCCACGGTCGCCCCGGCCGGGCGGGCCGCCGCTGATGCTCGGGTCGACGAGCCCGAGGATGCTCTCGATCGGTCTCCCCCACGTCGACCAGTGGAACGTGTGGTGGAGCCAGTACGGCAACACACCCGACGGTTTCGCGGGGGAGAAAGCTCGCGTCGATGAAGCAATTGCAGCAGCCGGCCGTGCGCCCGGCGACGTCCAGGCCACGTGCGCCGTCCACGTACGCCTGCCCGGCGGCGGAGGACGCCAGATGGGTCACGAGGACGGTCCGAAGATCCGCCCCGTCGAAGGCTCCGCCGCCGAGATCGCCGATCATTTGCGGGCGTTCGCTGCCGCTGGTGCCGTTCACGTCCAGCTCGTCGTCGACCCCATCACCCGCGCCTCGATCGAGACCTGCGCCGACGTACTCGCGAACCTCGATCGCGCCTGACGCATCCGGCGGGGTTCTTCGACAGCTCTCCATTCGTTGCCGTTTCGACGTCGACGAGGTCTGGCGCCGACACCTGGAGAGCGGCCGCCAGGCGTGCCCGAGCGGCTTGCCCGACCCGGCCGTCGTCACCGATGGCGTTGGCCAGGACAGAGGCGTCGACGACGATCAATCCGAGTTCGTCGACGGCACATCCCCCTTCGACGGCGAGTTGGTTGTTCAGGTGTCGATTGGTCGGGCAATCATGATTTGGCGCGACGCGGCGACGAATACGTCGGACCGGTGCACGACGCGGCGCTGGTGCTCGACGCGATCGGAGGGCACGATCCTCGCGACTCGACATCGATCCCCGAATCACATCCGTCGCTCGTGGACGTGCTCGATCGGGGCGTCGAGGGGAT
>JANNHO010000546.1:0-2189 GCA_031404435.1 Acidimicrobiaceae bacterium
GACCTCGGCTGCGAAGTCGTCGCCGCGCTCGCCGTAGTTCCGGTACCAGTCGTACGACGCCGTCGCCGGCGACAACAGCACGGCGTCTCCGGGTCGGGCCAGACCAGCAGCCCGAGACACCGCCTCGCGCATCGACCGGGCGCGTACGACGGGGCGCCGTCCCGTGAACGCCGCCTCGACCTCGGGCGCCGAATCGCCGATGGCCACGACCGACCGGATGTGGTCGATCCCGCCGACGAGGAGGCCCAGGTCGAGATCCTTGTTGCGTCCACCAGCGATGAGCACGACCGACTCGAAGCCCGCCAGTGCCGCCAGGGTGGCGTGCGGGTTGGTGGCCTTCGAGTCGTCGTAGAACGAAACACCGTGAGCCTCGCCGACGAGGGCGATGCGATGCGCCGGCGGCTCGAAGCTGCGCAGGGCGGTGGCGACGGTCTCAGGGGCGACGCCCAACTCGGTCGCCGCGGCCCCTGCGGCCAAGGCGTTGGCGAGGTCGTGGGGGCGGCGCCGGGGAAGCGAGTCGATCTCGCAGATGGCCCGGCCCTCGGGATCGACGAGCTCGCCGCCCTCGGCTCGCCAGCACGGTCCCACCGGGCGGGGCGAGACGCGCCGCCCGCCCGGACACCTGCTGCGCTTTCATCCCAGCGCGAACGACATCGACATCCTGATGTCGACTTCGGGCAGCACCGGGGAGCCGAAGCTGATGTTGCGTACGCCAAACGTTTTCCTGACCCTCGGCCACCACATCGTCGAACGGGCGCGCCTCGGTCCCTCCGATGTCGTGCTGGCGGTCGCGCCGATCAACCAGGGGACCGGCTATTCGATGGCATTGGTCGCCGCGCTGATCGCGGGTTGCCGCAACGTGCTGCTCGATCGCTTCGACGCCGAGGCCGCGCTCGAGCTGATCGAGCGGGAGCGGGTGACGGTGGCGGTGGGGGTGCCGACGCACATGATCAAGATGATGAACAGCCCGCGCGTCGGCCAGACCGATCTCAGCTCGCTGCGCCTGTTCTATCACGCCGGCGCGCCAATCGCCCCGGACGCCGCGGCCGAGTTTGCGCGCAAGTTCGATTGCCGCCTGATGGAAGCGTATGGCGCTCTCGATGGCGGCACCCCGGTCCATACCCTCTACGACGACGCGTCGGAGAAGGTATTCGGCACCGTGGGCAAGGTGTGCGCCGGCATGGTACTGAAGATCATCGGCGACGACGGGCAGACGCTGCCCCCGAACGCGGTCGGCGAGGTCGTCTACTACGGGCCCAACTGCGCGGTCGGCTTGTTCGACGACCCGAATCATGCGTTCGATGCGGAGGGCTGGTTCCACAGCGGCGATCTCGGCGTCCTTGACGAGCAGGGCTATCTGCGCATCGTGGGACGCAAGAAGAACATCATCATCCGCGGCGGCCAGAACATCAGCCCGCGCGAAATCGAGGATGCCCTGATCAGCCATCCCAAGATACAAGACATCGCCATCGTCAAGATGCCGGACCCGGTCATGGGTGAAAAGGCTTGCGCGTTCGTGGTGCCGAAGCCGGGCCAGATGGTGACGGTCGAGGATTGCCTCGACTATCTGGTCGTCCGCTCGTTCGCCAAGTACAAGGTGCCCGAGCGGGTGGAGAATATTCCCGAGTTCCCGTTGCTGCCCAACGGCAAGGTCGATCGCAAGCTGCTCGAAGCCGAGATCCTGCGCCGGCTCAACGAGAACCGATAGGGCGGACCCGGCGATGGATACGAGCGTAGTGGTGGTCGGTGCGGGGCTGATGGGCCACGGCATCGCGCAATGTGCGGCGCAGGCAGGTCATTCGGTGAGGTTATGGGGAGTGAGCCGCCAGGAGGTCGACGGGGCAATCGGACGCATCGCGGACTCCGTCGCCAAGCTGCACGCGAAGGGCAAGATCTCCAACGCGCCGGCGGCGGTGCTCGCCCGGATCGAGCCGGTCACCGACCTCGAGACCTGCACCGGCGCCGCGATCTACATCGAGACCGTGGTGGAGAAGCTCGAAGTCAAGCAGGAAATCTTTCGGCGCCTCGATCGGCTGGCGCCGCCTACCGCCATCCTCGCGAGCAATACGTCGACGATTCCCATCGGGCGCTTGGCTTCGGTTACGTCACGTCCCGAGCGCTGCCTCGGAATGCACTTTGCCAGCCCGGTACCCTTGATGCCGGTGGCCGAGGTGATCCGCGCCGCCGCG
>JANNHO010000547.1:0-23827 GCA_031404435.1 Acidimicrobiaceae bacterium
CGACGCGTGGTTCACGCCGTCACCGGGTTCGGCCGGTCGTGCTGCCGGCGTCGTGGTGTGCGGTCCTGCGGTGGTCATCGGCATCGCCGCCGGCCGCTTGCAGCGCGGGGTGGAGCCTGGTGGCGCGCAGTCGTCGTGCGCTCTTTCGAGCAGTTCGGCCGGCGTCAGCGCGCCCGTGTTGGTGATTGTCGGCAGCCTGCATCCCGCAAGCCGTGCACAGCTCGCCGCACTCCGCCGCCGTGGCGTGCCCGTGGTCGGTCCGGGCGACACCGACGGGCTGCGCGGCCTGGCCGGTTCCCCGGTGGCGGTGATCGCCAGCGATTCGGGCGGAGGCTCGGCGCGCCCCGCGGCACGCGTTGCTGCGGACATGGGCGTTGCTGCGCGTACTGTCGTCGGCCACGGGTGGTTCGCCACGGTGATCCTGGTCGGCGGTGAGACCGCTGCGGCGTTCATCGGCGATGCAGCCGTGCGGGTGCATGGTTCGCTCGCACCGGGCATTGCTGCCGGCTCGGCATCGATTGGCGGTCGGCGCATCGAGATCGTCACCAAGCCCGGCGGGTTCGGTGACCCGCAGTCGCTCGTTCGGCTGCTGGTCGCGCTGCTCCCGCACGACGAGGCCGGGTCGTGAGCGCCGCGACACCCGCTCCCGATCCACGCGTCCCTGGCATGAGGCAGGGCACCGGTGATCGGAGCGGTACGGTTGCGGGAGATGCCAGCCAGAGCCCACCGCTGGCGATCACGATGGGTGACGCATCGGGCGTGGGACCGGAGATCGTGCTCCAACGTGGTGCCGAGGGAGCGCTCGAGGGATGCGTCGTGTTCGGCGACCTCGCCATCTTGCGTCACGGGGCGGAGCTGCTCGGCATTGACGTCGATCTGCATCGCATCGAAGGATCCGCCGAGTTGGGTTCGCAACCCGCGCGTTCCCACCCCGGCATCGCGGTGGTCGACCTCGGCTGCCTTGCGGCCAGCGATCACCGGCCGGGCCAGATCGACGCGGCATCCGGGGCCGCGGCTCGCGAGTACGTGGTCGCGGCCACTCGCGCCGCGCTTCGCGGCGACGTCGCCGGGGTGGTGACGATGCCGATGAACAAGGAATCGACGCAGCTGAGCGATCCCGAGTTTGTCGGGCACACCGAACTGATCGCAGGGCTGTGCGGCGTGGACCGGTTCTCGATGATGCTCACCGCGGGAGACCTCGCGGTCACCCATGTGAGCACCCACGTGTCGCTGCGTGAGGCGATCGAGCGGGTGACCGTTGCTCGCGTGCTCGACGTGATCGAGCTCACCCACCGGACGCTCATGCGCTTCACCGAGCGACCCCGCATCGCCGTGTGCGGGCTGAATCCCCATGCCGGCGAACACGGGTTGTTCGGCGACGAGGACGCCCGCCATATCGTCCCGGCGATTGCCAGCGCGCAGGCTGCCGGCATCGATGCCAGCGGCCCGCATCCCGCCGACACCGTGTTCCATCAGGCGGTGCACCGCCACCGCTACGACGCGATCGTGTGCATGTATCACGATCAGGGGCACACCCCGATGAAGCTGCTTGCGTTCGAAACGGGGGTCAACATCACCCTCGGGTTGCCCATCGTGCGCACGTCGGTCGATCACGGGACGGCGTTCGACATCGCCTGGACCGGAACCGCGTTCACCGGCTCGCTCGACCACGCCCTCGCCTGGGCCCGCAAGCTCGCCCCCCACTGAAAGATCTGGGCAGGATCTGTTTCGGTTTCCGAGAAGAATGCTGCCCAGATCGTGGTTTTCAGGCGATGCGGCGGGCGCGGCGGGCGCTGCGAGCTTCGGGGAGCAGCATCAGCGACGAGATGACGATCAGCGCGGCTGCCATGCCCGCGACGGTGGTGAGATCGAAGCGTTCGATCACGACGAACCCGAGCAGCGGTGCCGAGACGGCACGGATGCCGGTGAAGAACGTGTGCAAGCCCATGTAGTCGGCCACCCGACCCGGCGGGGCGAACTTGGTGACCCACAGCGTCCACATCAGATCGCCCCCGGCGCTGCCGACACCGAACGCGACTGCGCCGAACAGCAACGCGGTGCGCCCGGTGCCGGAGAAGAACGCGGCGACGTAGACAGCGAAGCACAAGTTCACCATGATCCGTGCCGAGAAGAACGACATGCGGTCGAACAGGCGACCGAACAGCGGCATGCATGCCAGCCGAACGATCGAGGGGACGGTGACGGTGAGGAGGATGATCTCGGCGGCGTCGGCGTTGATCCCGTAGCGCGGCCTGGCGAGGAACTCGACTCGCAGCGGCAGCAGCATCAGGTTGCCGAAGCCCATGAACATCCAGGCGATCAGGGTGAGCCGCAACTGGCGGTCCTCGCCGAGCAAATGGAAGTGGGGCAGCGTCGACGGGTGCCGTCCGTCGACGGGTGGGATCGGCTGCGACGGGAACCGGTGTTGCGCCCAGGCCACTGCGGACATCGCGACCGTGCCCACCAGTGCCAGGTGCCACCACTGGTTCGGGTTGGCCTTCAGGTAAGCGCCCATCGCCAGCCCGGTCAGGGCGCCGGCGGCGACCCGGACCGTCATTCCCCGACCGACTCGCTTGCCCCGGTCCGCAGCTGCAAAGTTGCTGTCGTAGGTGGCCGTCGACAGTGGGATCGACGCGGTGATCGCGGCGATACCGATGATCGCGCCGATCACCAGCATGCCGATCGGGCCGATCGCCGCCAGCGCGAATCCGACCGCACCGATCATCGAGATCATCGCCGCCAAGCGCATCGCCGGCATTCTGGTTCGGCGCGCCGCTTCGGTGATGAATGGCGAGAGCAACAGCCCAACGCCCGATGCCGCGGCGATGAGACCCTTCACCCATCCCGCTGCGTCGAACTGGGTGATCGCGATGGTGAGCAAGACCGACGTTTCTAGCGGCACGAGCACACCCGCCGGCATCGCCCGAACGAGGTCGAGCACCTGCGTGCGCCGGACCACGTCGTCGTCGTCGCTCGGCCGGGCGGGTTGGCCCAGCGATTGCGTCGACGTCATCAACCCAATCCTACGAGCCGGTTGCGTCACGACCGCCGTGGGTAGAAGCCGAGTTTCATACGAGGCGGCGAAGGGCTTGGTCGGGTTGGTCGCGGCGGGTGAGCACGATGACGACGTCGGTGAGGTGGCAGCCGTTGGCGCTGACGATGGCTGGGTTGACATCGAGCGATTCGATCTCGGGATGATCCGACAGCAATCGCCCGATGCGGATGATTGCGGCCACGAGCGGCGCGTCCTCAATGCCCGCTGTGCGCAACGCGAGGCCCGCTCGCGAGCCGCCGACGAGCGCGACGGCCGCCGACGGCGAGATGGGCACGAGCCTGCTGGTCTCGTCGCCGATTGCGTCGGCCGCCATCCCGCCGATGCCGAACGTGAGGACCGGGCCGATCCGGTCATCGGTACTTGCCCGCAACCGCACATCGACCCCGGGGGTGACCATCGCCTGGATCACCACCACGTTGGCGTCGGCGCCGAGACCCGCCTGCATCGCTGCCAATGCCTCGACCACCGAGCTCTCGTCGTGCAGGTCGAGGGCCACGCCGGCCGCAGCAGAGCGCCCGGCGTGGCGGCGGGTGCTCTTCATCGCTACCGGGTAGCCGATCGTTGTGGCAAGGGCGACCGCCGATTCCGCAGTGGGGCGCTCCAGTTGCGCCGACAGTGGGGCCGCCAAGCCATATGCGGCCAGGATCGCGCGCAGCTCCTCACGCGTCGGTTGCTGGTCGCCGCGGTCGAGCACTGCGCCGATCACAGCGGTCACGGCGTCGGGATCGGTGAGGGTCTCGTCGGGCAGCCGCTCCTCATCCGCGGCCTCGGCCGACAGCCACCGGCGGTAGCGCCACATCCGCCCGAGCACCGCCGCCGCGGGTTCGGGGAACGCGAACGTCTGTACCACCGAACCCGGCTGCAACGCTCCATCGCCGCGGCCGAGCATCACCGCAACAACCGGCTTGGTGGCACCAGCGCACGCGGCCTCGATTTCGTCGATCGGTGCTTCGGCGGCAACGACGGGAGGGGCGTGAATCACCATCACCGCATCGATCTGCTCGTCGGCCAGCGCAGCCGCAAGGGCGGGTCCGAAATCGGCAACAGAGGCTTGCCAGCCGAGCGCCACCGGAGCGTCAACCACCGTCAGCCCCGCATCGAGCAGTGCGGTTCTGGCAAGCACGCCGGGACTACGCGAGTTGCTGATCACCGCAACACGCGGGCCGGCCGGCACGGGCTGACCGGCCATCACCCGGGCGGTGTCGAGCATCGCCCGGACCGTTGGAACCTCCACCAGCCCGGCCTGCTCGTAGAGCGCCGCAGTGGCGGCCCCGAGCCCGGCGTCGCCGGTGCGGATGGCCACGATCGGCCGGCGCCGGCCCACTCGCCGGGCGATGCGGGCGAACTTGGCGGGGTTCCCGAATGTTTCGGTGTACATCGCGATGACGGCGGTGGTCTCGTCGTCCTCCCAGAACTGCAACAGGTCGTTGGCCGAGACGTCGGTCTTGTCGCCGAGCGACACGAACCACGACAGGCCCATCCCGAGGCTCTGAGCGAGTTGCAGCAGCGATGCGCCGAGCGACCCGGACTGCAACGAGATCGCGACCCGTCCCGGGGGCAGGTCGATCGGCACCAGGGCTGCCTGCACGCCCGCCGACATCGCTGGTACAGCATCGCCGGTTTCGCCGCCGGTTTCGTCGTCGGGCCGGTTGGCCGGATGCGGGGCCGGGGTGGGACGCGATGGGTGCACGTGCCAACGTCCGGCGGCGACGCCCATGCTCGCCGGTCCGATGATTCGCATTCCGTGCCGGCGGGCGCGGTCGACGATCTCGGTCATGTCGATGTCGGTGCCATCTACTGCGGTGATGATCACCGCACCGCGCACCCGCCGCTCGATGCAGTCAGCGAGCACGCTCAGCAATCCTTCGACCGGGCAGGCGATGACCGCCAGCCAGACGTCGTCGACGATGTCACGGACGGAGGCGTACGTGGGGACCCCGCCGACGGTCGGGTGGTTGGGGTTGACCGCGAACACGGGCACGTCGGTGCCGCTCGTGACGTTGCGCCACAGTTCGCGCCCGACCGAGCCAACCTGATCCGAAGCGCCGACCACGGCGATCGATCGGGGGAACAGCAGCCTGGCCACCGAACGGCTGTCGGCTCGCTGCTCGCGGGCTTCCACTGAATCGACGAAGGCTTCGGTGCTGTCGAGGGTGAACTCGAGATCGATCACGCCGCTGTCGAAATGCCGGCGGACCGGCCACCCGGCGCGGGCGAACACGCCGAGCATCGGCCGGTTGTCGGCCAGTACGTCGGCGGTGAACCGCTCGACGCCGTTGGCGTGGGCGATCACCGCGAGGTGCTCGAGTAGCAGCGTGGCGATGCCCTTGCCCTGCTGCTGATCGTCGACCATGAACGCAACGTCAGCATCAGGCCGTCCAGGCCAGCGTTCGTAACTGGCCCACGCGGCGAACTCGCCGCGCACCTCGAGTACGAGCGCGACGCGGTTCACGAAATCGACCTCGGTGAAGTGGCGTAGTTCCGTCGCGGTGAGGGTTGGCTTGGGCGAGAAGAAGCGGCGATACAGGTTCTCGCGGGGTTGGCGTTCGTGGAAGGCCAGCAGGCGGGCGGCGTCGTCGGGGCGAATCGCGCGCACGTAGGCGGAGTCGCCGTCGGCGAGCACCACCGGTGCCGCCCACGATTCCCTGTCGGCCGTCATGCCAGTTCGCCCGCCGGTGCCGGTGCCGGTCCGGCCCCGGCGAGTCTGGCCGCCTCGATCTTGGCGGTGGTCAACTTGGTGCGCCCGACGATGAACAAAGCGACGTAGATCCCGCCCTCGACGAACCACACCGACCGCAACGCCGCGTCGCGGCTCGCCACCGTGTCGACCACGGTGATCAGCACTCCGCCGAGCGCGGCCCCGATCGGCATCATCCCCCACGCGAAGAACCGGTACACGCTGTTGACCCGCCCCAGCAGGCCGGGTGGGATGATCGTCTGGCGCAAGCTGACCGTGATCACGTTCCACAGTGTGCCGATCAGCGCCGTGAATCCGAACAGCACGAGCACTACCGGCCACACGGCGACCAGGCCGATCAGGAACGAGATCACGGCACTTCCGCCGAGTGTGATCGCCAGGCACGTGCCGCTGCCGAGGCGCTTCGACAGGTACGACGCCGCGGTCCCCCCGATGATCCCGCCGAGCGCCCCGCCGAAGCCGATCACGGTGAACAGCAGCGGCCCCACATCGAGCACCTCTTGCGCGAACAGCACCAACGTCGCCCCACTGACCATTCCGGCCAGGTTCATCAGCCCGAGAATGATCGCCATCGGTCGCAGCAGTTCGTGGCCCCACAACCAACGCACCCCTTCGGCGAGTTCGCTGCGCCAATGCGGGCGTGCCTCGTCACCGTTCGGGCGCGCAGCCCGGAACGTGCCGGGAATGCTTGCCATCAACGCAGCCGCAACGAAAAACGACACGGCATCGACCATGAACGGCAGTGCGAACGCGGCGAGGAGCAGCAGCGATCCGACGGGCGGCCCGATGAAGGTGTTGGCCACCCCCTCAGCCGCCCCGAGGCGACCATTGGCCTTCTCCAGTTGATCGCCATCCACGATCGAGGGCATGAACGTCTGCCCGCAGTTGTCGCGCAACACCTCGGCCATGCCGAGCAGCAGTGTGGCCAGCAACACGATCAGGTACAGCCCGGTCGTGGTGCCGACCACCTCGACGAGCTCCGTCGGGCCCGGGAGATCACCTTGCCGGCCGAGCACGGCGAGGGCCACTAGGAGCGTCAGCGCGAACCGGATGGCGTCCATTGCCACCATCGCCCGGCGGCGGTCGACACGGTCGGTGATGACCCCGGCGGGAAGCGAGAACACGAGCCATGGCAGTCGCTGTGCGACAGCGACGAGCGCCACCAGCAACGGGTTGCGGGTGACGGCCGACGCCAGCCACGGGTAGGCGATGCTACCGATGCCATCGCCGACGTTCGACACGGTGGTTGCGACCAGCAGCTTGCGGTAGCTCGATCCCAGCGGGACCGGCGGTGGCTGGGGCGAAACGTCCTCGGATCGGGAGCGGGACAGCAGGGACATGACCCGCCCAGTCTGGTCGAAGTTGCCACTACTGCGCACCGCCGTGCGTCACATGGACAAGGCGCTCACAAATCTGCCGGTAGCACTCGCACGTCATACGCTGCGGCCCAGCGATCCGCGGTGACCAACACGGCGCTGCGCTCGCGTGCCTGCGCGATCAGCATCCGGTCGAACGGATCGCGATGATGTAACGGAAGCTGACCTGCGGCTTCGGCGTCGGCTCGGTCTATCGAGACGAGTCGCACACCGCTTCGCTCGATCTCGTCCCACAAACTGTCGGGCGCACGGAGCTTGCCCAGCGCGGTCTTGATCGAGGTTTCCCAGACGCTGGCAGCACTGGCGATCACGTCGTTGTCGGCCCGCTGCAGGGCGGCCACGGTGTTGACTCCCAAGCGATGGGGGGCGCTCACCATCCATAATGCGGTGTGCGTGTCAAGGAGCAGGGTCGTCACCGTCGGCTCCTTCGAACTCGCCCGCAAGGTCGTCGTCCACCTCGTCGAAATCCTCGCTGATCCACACCTGTCCGGTCAGGGCCCCGAATGTGCGGGGAGTGTGCGGCGCAAGCGGAACCAGCCGTGCCACCGGTTTGCCGGCCCGTCCGATCACGATCTCCTCGCCGGCTGCGGCGCGGTCGAGCAATCGCGAGAGATGCGTCTTCGCTTCATGAACATTCACAACGGACATGGGATGAGCTTAGTCCGGTCCGGTCCGGTCCGATCTGGCTGTGGCACTGGTCGGGCCGCTGGCGGTCAGGTGTCGTCGGGGGCTTTCTCGACCCGCAGGATCCACGTGCCGGGCGAAAGCGGGGGAAGCGCGTCCGTTGTGCCCGGCCGCGCCGGGGCAGCCGAGCGCCCTGCGTTCGCGCCTCGTTGCACTCCATCGTCATCATCGAGGCGCTTGTTGAGTGACAGCAGTCGGCCGATCACGGGCAGGGCGATCACGTTCGCGCTGTGCAGTAGGCCCATGATCAACAAGATCCCGCCGATGCGGGCCACCTCCTCCTTCAGCTGCGCGCCGGTCGAGGCCCGCCACCCAACGCTCGGTACGAACGTCACCGTGAACAGGATGAACGACGTGAAGATCAGGTAGTAGGCCACATCGGTCAGCACCAGATAGCTCTTGCCCGTGCGTGGATTGGCTCGGAACACGTCGGCCGCGTAGGCGCGGCCGAAGCGCTTGATGAACGGGCCGAGACCGATGGCGATGACCACCAGCACGATGTTCGTGAGTAGTTCGATGACCCACCAGTCCATAGTGAACCTCCTTTTTCCCTGTTGGTCAGTGGTTGTGTCGGACAGTGCGATGGCGAGCAGCGCGAATGCGCCGACTGCGGAGGCCGCCCACGCCGCCATCGTGCGCCGCCAGCGGCGGCGTGCCCTGGCATCGGCGAGCGAGTGCTGGACGCGGGCAAACAGATCGCGGCTCGGTTCGACCGTGAGCCTGGCGTCGGCAAACGCTGCCGAAACCAGCGCCTCGATCGATCGTGTGCTCACCGTGATGTCCCTGATACTCGTGCTGCCGCGTCGGCCGGATCAGCAGCCAGCAGGTCGGTCGGGATCAGGCGTTGCAGCGCGTTCAGGCCGCGTTGAAGATGAGTCTTGACCGAGTTCGGTGACAGACCGAGAGTGACCCCGATCGCTTCGATGCCGAGCTCTTCGAAGTAGCGCAGTGTGATGCAGTCACGCTGGCGGATCGACAGCGACCGCACTGCTTCCAGCACCACACGGTGCTCCTCGGACTGCACAATGATGTCGGCCGGCGAGTCGAAGCCGGGGCGGGTGCCGGAGTGGGTTGCGTTGTCACCCACCGCATCGACATCGCGATCAGCCGGCGGGTGGTGGCGCAGCGACACGAGCCCGCGCCGGTTGTGGTCGCGAGCAAGGTTCAACACGATGGAGCGGAGGTAGGCCGGGGCGCGATCGTCGTCGCGGATGCGGTGTGCCGAACGGGCGAGGCGAAGGAACGCTTCCTGCACGAGGTCCTCGGCGGCACTGCGGTCGTCGACGAACAGCCGGGCCAGTCGCACCAGCGATCGACCCTCCTCGTGGAACAAGCGGATGACGAGCGCCTCTGCTTCGGCCGTGATCGTGCCCTCGGCGCGCCCGATCGCGATGTCCGAAAACAGAGCGATCGCTCCAGCATGCACGGCGCCCTACCGACCCTTCCCCGGACTTGGCCGCGGACCCGGGCGTGGTGGTGCGCTGTGGCTCATTCCGCCAAGGCTGCCACGCTTGCGGGACGCCCTTGAACAAATCTCGGGCCCGCCACGGCGAGCTCCAGCTCGGGGGAAATGGAGCCCGCCGATAGGCGGCCGACCGGGTCAGCGGATGACACCGCAGGCGATCCGGTCACCTGCGTTGCCCGTGTTCTGGGTCTTGGTCACTGCGGCCGCATCATTGGCGGTGTATTGATCCAGCGCAGCCCCCTGGGGGATGTTGCCGAAGTTGTCGGCACCGGCGTGCACGATCACGGCCTTGCCGGCCAGGTCCGCCACCGCGATCTTGTCGATGGTGAAGCGTGTGGTCGCGCTGCCGTCGGCGTTGACGAACAGAGACGGCAGGTCGCCGAGGTGTTGCCCGTGTGTCTGCGTACCCGCCTTCCAGTGCCCGCCAACAGCGGTGAACCAGGTCGACGCCGGCTGGGTTGCATCAGCGGTACAGGCCGCGCCGTCGGTGTTGGCGTGGATGTGGAACCCGTGAAAGGCGGTGGCGAACGAGCTTCCGGCTCGAAGCGTGACCTTCACATCCGTGCCAGCCCGATCCGTGTGGAACTTGACGATGCCGATCTCGTCGCCGGCCGCATCGACCAACGTGGCGCGGGTTTTGCCGCCGTTGGCCTCCACAGCCGAGGAGATGGTGATGATTCCGACGAGCGCTGCCCCGACGCCGAGGGCGATGAGTGAACGATGCATGTGCTGCCTCCTGTTGTAGGTGTGCACCGACAACAGACGGACCGGCGAGCGCCGCGGGTGACAGTGGGGGTCAGATCACCCGATCTTTTTCGATGACAACGACGCCGCGGTCGCTGATCGTGAACAGTTCGGCGTCACGGGCACTGTCGATGCCGATCGTGTACCCGGGCGGGATCACGACGTTCTTGTCGATCACGCAGCGGTGCACCTTGGCGCCGGCCCCCACGCGCACACCGGGGAACAGGATCGATTCGGTCACCTCGGCCGACTCCTCGACGAAGGTCTGTGGGCCGAGGATCGAACGCTCGACACTGCCGCCCGACACGATCGAACCGGCGCACAACAAGCTGTTGCCCACTGTTGCATGCTGACCTCCGGCGCCATAGCCGAGCTTGGCGGGCGGCAGGGGGAGTTGCAAGCTGTACACCGGCCATTCGTTGTTGTACAGGCTGAACGGCGGCACCGGAGCGAGCAGATCCATGCTCGCTTCGTAGTAGGCGTCGAGGCTGCCGACGTCGCGCCAGTAGCCGCGCTCGTGATCGGCCTGGCCGGGGATCTCGTTGGTGGAGAAGTCGTACATGTGCGCAACGCCCTGGCGGGTGAGCTCGGGGATCACGTCGCCGCCGAGGTCGGTGGCGATGCCGTCGGTGCCGCGCGGGCTGACGATGTCGATCAGCGCCTGGGTGTCGAACACGTAGTTGCCCATCGAGGCGAGTGACCGGGTGGAGTCACCGGGCATCGTCGGGGGGTTCGCCGGCTTTTCCAGGAACGCGTCGATCCGGCCGCTGGCGTTGGCGTCGATGATCCCGAAGTCCGACGCCTCGTGCACCGGCACCGGTATAGCCGCCACCGTCACGCCGGCCTTCGATGCCTGGTGGGCGTCGACCATCTGGCGCACATCCATGTGGTAGATGTGATCGGCTCCGAACACGCACACGATGTCGGGTCGTTCGTCGCTGATCAGGTTGAGGTTCTGATAGATCGCGTCGGCGGAGCCGCTGAACCATTGCGGCCCACGACGCATCTGTGCCGGCACCGGGGTGACGTAGTTGCCGAGCAGCGTGGAGAACCGCCACGTCTGGCTGATGTGCCGGTCGAGGCTGTGGCTCTTGTACTGCGTGAGCACCACGATCTTCAGATAGCGAGAGTTGGCGAAATTCGACAGCACGAAATCGATGATCCGGTACGAACCACCGAAGGGCACCGCCGGTTTGGCCCGGTCGGCCGTGAGTGGGTTGAGCCGGCGGCCTTCGCCACCGGCCAGGACGATCACGAGCACCTTTGGTTCAGCCATACGCGCCCGACACTACCCAACCGGTTACTGCGCGCCCGACGATCCAGCGGCGAGGTGGTCGTACCACTGGCGGTGCAGTTCGGTGGGCTGCTGCCACGACCAGTCGGCAGACATACCGCGCCGTTGCATGGCGTGGCGACGGCGCGGCTGGGCCACCGCTCTGGCCATGCGATGAAGACCGTCCAACACTGCCAGCGAGGTCGGTTCGGCAACCACGATGCCGGTGCCGCGGGACGCGAGCGCGTCGACATCGACGACGGTGTCGTGCAGCCCGCCCACGTTGGTGACAAGCGGCAGTGTGCCGTAGCGCATCGCCTGCATCTGGGCCAGCCCGCACGGCTCGAACCGGCTCGGCATGACGAATGCATCGGCGCCGGCAAACATGCGGTGGGCGAGCCCTTCGTCATAGCCATCGCGAAAACCGACGAGGTCGGGGTGCGCCGCGGCAGCCGCTTCAAGCGCGTCGACCAGATTGCGATCCCCGCTGCCGAGCACGAGCACGAGCAGACGAGCCCCGATGGTGCGCAGGAACGGGATCGTCGGGATAACGAGGTCGATCCCTTTCTGCTCGGCCAGGCGGGTCACCATCGCCAGCACCGCCCCGCTGCCCGCAGCGACGCCGAACTCGGCGAGCAGTTCGTCGCGCAGCGTCACCTTCGGATCGAGGTCGGCGAGGTCATAGTGGACGCTGAGGTGCGCGTCGGTGAGCGGATTCCACTCGTCCACATCGATCCCGTTGAGGATGCCGACGAGCCGGTCACCTTTGGCAGTGAGCTCCGCGTCAACCCCGAAGCCGCCCGCCCGTGTGGCGATCTCGGCGGCGTAGTGCGGGCTCACGGTGACCACCAGATCCGACGCGCGAATGCCCCCGACGAGCGGGTTGCAGTCGCCCCGAAAGTCGAACAGCTCGCGCCGAAAAGGGAGGGCGTCGAGCCAGCCGCGGTTGGTGTTGCCCTGGTACCCGAGGGTGTGAATGGTCAGCACAGTCGGGGGTGGCGCGAGCAGATGGGCGAGCGCGGTGGCGGTGTGCCAGTCGTTGAGGTGAACCACATCGGGCTCGGTGTCGCTGATCAGCGCGGCCACTGCGGCAGAGAAGGCGAAAAACCGGCGGTCGTTGTCGGGCCATCCGCTGCCGTCGGGTCGCAGGTACGGGTGTGCTCTGGCCATGCCGGGCACGTCGACGAGGGTCACCGTCTCGCCGCCCGGCACGGTTCCGGTTCGTGCCGTCGCCGGTGCCGCCCAGTCGGCAACGTCGAGGGGCCGAGAATGCTGGCCCGACAGGGCGACGTTGCCGTAGTCGGGCATCACCACATGCACGTCGACTCCCTGCCGGCGAAGTTCGGCGACATACCCTGCGGCCGCCGCAGCGAGCCCGCCGACGCGGGCCAAAGGCGAGTACTCGGCGGTGGCGAACAAGACCTTCACTGGCGGCTACCCGCCCAACAGTGACGTCTGGTCGGGGAGCAATCGCATGAGACCGCGGTCGCTGACGGTTTGGGCGGAGCGGCGCAGGATCTCCTCGGCCAATCGCTTGCCGCGTTCGTTTGCCGGATCGAACGCTCCGGCGATGATCAGCGGATACGAGAACAAAAACAGCACACCCGTCTCGTAGCCGGACCAGCACTGCTCGATGGTGAGATCGGTCACGCCGTGTTCGACCATTCGGGCGAGGTAGTGCTCGATCAGCTCGGTTTCGTGCGCGCGCCGGCATTCGACGGTGAGGCTCTGGCTGAGCAGGTAGGCCAGGTCGTGGAGCCCGTTGGAGACCATCACTGCTTGCCAATCGATGAGCACCACGGGGTGCTGCTCACCGGAACCGATCATCACGTTGTCGAGGCGAACGTCACCGTGGACAAGGGTCTGAGCGTGCTCGCCCATCGCCCGGTGCAGTTCGCGAAACGAGGCCACGTAGCGGGGGATCTCGGCCAGCACGTCGGCGGGGATGCAGTAGTCGAACAGCTCCAGGCATCGCTCCCACGTGCCGAGCAAACTGGGCATGAACGCCGGGACGTAGTTCGTGTCGACACGCATTGCCGTGTCGAGCATCGGTTGAGCGGTGTTGTTCCAGAACGCGGCGTGCAACGGGACGAAGGCGTCGATGACGAGGCGGGCCTGGACGACATCGACTCCGGAAATCTGATCGGCCGGCTGGTACCCGAAAAGGTCCTCGAGGACCACGATGTTCTGGCCCGTTTCGGCGATGACCGCGGCGAAGTAGCACGCCGGCTTGGGGACATCGACGGAGTCGGCAATCGTGTTGAAGAAGGTGACCTCGCGCTCGTACATGCGCGTGTTGTTGGCGATCGCCCGGTTGGCGGCGAGCGGATGGGCAAACTTGATGACCACCGATTCGGGCCCGCCCGCTCCGTCGTAGGTGAGCCCGATGCGGACCACCAGACCGAGCAAACCGACACCTTCGCCGATCAGCGTGACCGTGTGGCCGGTCACTGCGCTGTCGGCGCCGAGCATGTTGGCCCCGTGCAACATCTCCGTGAGCCACTCTGCTGACAGGCCTTCGGGTTCGGTCGGAAACTCGCTCATCGTGCACCCCCGGGCAGTTCCAGATATCTTCTGAACCGGGTGTTCTTAGCTCAGCCAGCGTCCCGACGTCAATGTTCCGGCGAGCGACCGTCAGCCGTGGTCGCCCCTCGTTGCTGCCGTGAAGGCGGAACGAGGCCCTATCGTCGGTGCGATGTCTCGCAGCCTGCCGTCCCATCATGCATGGGCGACGACTCCGAGGATGCGGGGGCTGGTGCTCGGGGCCCTGGTCGCCGTGTCGGCGGTGGTGGCCATCTTGTTGCACCGCAGCGGCCATACCCAGGGCGACGATTTCGCCCTGTACCTGCGCCAGGCGCGCAGCATCTTCGACGGTGATTCAGCAGCCGTGGTGGCGGACAACCGCTTCGCGGTCCTCAACTCCGACCGCGGATTCAGCCCGCTCGCCTACCCGTGGGGGTGGCCGCTGGTGCTAGCCCCGTTCGTCCACCTGTGGGGCCTCGATTTCGACCGCTTGAAGCTGATCGAGGTGGCGATCTGGTGCACGTGGCTGGTGTTGCTGCATGGCATCGTCCGTCGACGAGCCGGGCGGGCGATGGCGCTCGGTGTCGTCGCTGTCATCGGTTCCGCTCCGCTGTATCTGGCCCACACGGATCAACTGATCACCGAGTTCCCGCACATCGCCGCAGTCGCGGTGGTGATCTGGTGCTACGACCGGATCACGGCCGACAGCGCACTCATTGATGCGTCGCCGCGTCGGCTCGTCATCCTCGGGGTGCTGGTCGCCGTCGCGTTCAACATGCGTCGAGAGGGTGTCGTCCTGATCGGCATGATCGCCGTGGTCCAGTTCTTCGAACTGCTGGCAAGGTCCAGGGCGCAGCGCTGGTCGGTGTCGGGCCTCGAGGCCGAGCTGCGCGCCCGGTGGCGCCCGGTGGCAACCCCGTACGTCTCGTTCGCCCTGTCGATGTTGTTGTTCCAACTGCTGTTGCCGACGATGCTGTTGCCCGACAACGGCAACAGCCGCCGGTACATCGACGACCGCTTCGGCGACTACGCAAGCACGCTCACCGAGCAGCTTGGTCTCGGCACGCACCCCGCGCTTGGCGGGGCGATCGTGGTCGTCGCCTTCATCGGCGCGGTCATCGGCGTACGCCGTCGGCCGGCGCTCGACGGCCCGATCGTGGTGGTCGCGGTCCTGAGCGCGCTGGCGATCAGCACCCACTTCCGGATGGTCGACCGCTACTGGTTCCAGATCACGCCGTGGGTGCTGTACTTCACCGCAGTCGCGTTCAGCGAAGCCGTCCGCATAATCGTCGCGCAGCGAACCCGTCTCGCCGCTGTTGCCGTGGTTCCGCTGGCCGCGCTCGTGGTGGTGCACGTCGTCGCATTGCCCGACGACATCGGCAGAGCCCGCGATTTCAATGCGGCAGGGAGAGTGCAGATCGGGCCGGCCAACCCTGATGTGATCCCGATCTTCGAGGCCGTGAACGCCCGAACCCCGCCGACTGCGGTGATCGCCTACTTCCGGGCGCGGACCATGACGCTGATGACCGATCGGCGTTCGATCCAGACCAGCAGCCTGACCAAGATGCAGGTGCGCGCCGATTACTACGCGCAACGCATCGGCGAGGACTATTGGCAGCCGCAGATCACCCGTGCCGAAGGGCTCGATCTGGGTTTCGAGATCGTGTGGTCGGATTCACGGTGGATCCTGTGGAAGCTCGTAGCGCCCGAGGTCACGGCTGGCTGACCGGTATCGTTGCGCCGTGCTGACGGCAGACGAGTTCGATGTATCCGTGATCCTGCCCGTGTACAACGAGCGGGGCCACCTGCGTACCGAGATCGACCGCGTCAACGCAGCGCTCACTGCGTCGCCGTACACGTTCGAGATCATCGTCGTCGACGACGGTTCCAACGACGGCTCCGAGATCGACCTGCGCAGCATCGAGGGCATCCGCCTCATTCGCCACAGCGCCAACCGCGGCTCGGGCACCGCCAGGCGCACCGGCACCACTGCAGCTCGCGGACGAATCGTGGTGTGGACCGACGTGGACATGACCTATCCCAACGACCTGATTCCCGACATCGTCGCCCAGGTCGACGGCTGTGATCACGTGGTTGGTGCCCGGCGCAGCGAGGAGGGCACCAAGCGGTTCCTTCGTGTGCCGGCGAAGTGGTTCATCCGCCGGTTGGCCGGCTACCTCACCGACACCGACATCCCCGACCTCAACTCCGGGCTGCGCGCGTTTCGCCGTGACGTGGCGATGCAGTACGTACATCACCTGCCCGCCGGATTCTCGTGCGTCACCACGCTGACGATGTCGTTCCTGTCAAACGGCTATCAGGTGAAGTACGTACCGATCGACTACTTCCCCCGGGCCGGCACGTCGAAGTTTCATTGGTGGCGCGACACCAAGCGGTACCTGTTGCAGGTCGTGCGGATGTCGTTGTCGTACAACCCGTTGAAGGTGTTCATGCCGATCGGGCTGGCACTGTTGTTCCTCGGGTCGGGCAAGCTCGTGTACGACTGGATCGACAAGGATTTCCGCCTCGCGGCCAACACGTTGCTGATCCTGCTCGCGTCGTTACAGGCGATCTCGGTGGGACTGTTGGCCGACCTCATGGTGCGCGTCACGAAACCGTCCACCCAGGTCCCGCCCGCGTGACCGCGGCGCCCGCCGACGGTCACGTGCCGATCGGCAACACCTACGACAAGTACGCCTCGACAAACCCGGTCGAACAGCGGATGATGCGTGGGTTCATGGCTGCGCTCGACTCGATGCTCGATGCTGCCGCTGCCGTGGGCGCACCGCAGCGGATCCTGGAGATCGGCGTCGGTGAGGGCGAGGTGATGCAACGCCTCCGTGAGCGCTACCCCGACGTCGCTATCACGGGAGTCGACCTCCCCGACGCAGCACTCGTTGCCCAGTGGTCCGAGCGTGGGTTGTCGTGCCTGTTCGGCGATGCCACTGCGTTGCCGTTCCCCGACGATGCGTTCGATCTCGTCCTCGCGATCGAGGTGCTCGAGCATGTCCCGAATCCCGAGCGGGCGTTGGCGGAACTGGCCCGCGTGTGCTCGGGTGCGTTGATCGCCTCGGTGCCGTTTGAGCCACTGTGGCGGGCCGGCAACATCGTCCGTCGCCGCTACCTACGCCAACTCGGCAACACGCCGGGCCACGTGAACCACTGGTCGCGATGGGGGTTCCGCCGCTTCATCGCCGGCCGTTTCGCGGTCCAGAAGGTGAACAGCCCATTGCCATGGACGATGGTGCTGGCCGGCGGCATGGGTGCGAACCCGCCCCCCGCTACGAAGGGCGGGTTCACACCCGCATAGTCTTGTGCCCGCTGGCCGCCTGTACGAGGATGGTCGATCGAGGTGGTCGCGAGCCGCCCCAAGGAGGAAAACCGATGAGCCTCACCCACCAGGAACCGCTGCCCGCCGGCACGCACGCTGCCCCCGCGCAACGCGCATCGTTTCGGACGTTCGAGGAGTCGACGGCTGCCGATTGGGCGCTGATCATGCCGCAACTCGCGGTGACCCAGAGCCTCGTCCCGGACCGGATCGTCGAGCAGCTCACACACCTCCGCAACGACCACGGCGGTTTTCCAGTCGATCGCCTGGAGCACTCGCTACAAACCGCAACCCGCGCCGAACGCGACGGCCGCGACGTGGAGTACGTGATGTGCGCGCTCGTGCACGACATCGGCGACACGCTGACGCCCTACAACCATCCTGCGATCGGCGCGGCGATCGTCAAGCCGTTCGTGTCGGCCGCCAACCACTGGATGGTCGAGCACCACGGCGTGTTTCAGGGCTACTACTTCTGGCACCACATCGGTGCCGATCGCAACTCCCGCGAGGCGTTGCGCGACTCGGAGTACTTCGACTACGCGGCCGAGTTCTGCGCCAAGTACGACGCCGTCGCATTCGACGCCGACTACGTCAGCGAACCGTTGGAGCACTTCGAGCCGATGATCCGGGCCGTGTTCGGCAAGGCACCGTAGATCGACGGTTCAGGCACCCCGCTGTTCGTGGCAGGCGCTGGGTTACTTGCGGCGGGCGCGAGCGACGATCGCGTCGAACTCCAGGTCGCTCAAGGGGATGACCGAGAGCCGGTTGCCCCTGGCCAACAGCCGTGAATCGGCGAGCTCGGGCAGCTCCTTGAGCTGATCGAGCGAGACGAACGGCAGCGACCTCACCGGCGCGACGGTCACCCAGTCCCAGATCGGCTCGTCCGGGGTGCTCTTGGGGTCGTAGTACTTGGAGGCGGGATCGAACTGGGTGGGATCGGGCTCGGCGATGCGCACGATCTTGCAGACGCCGGCTACCCCGGGCGGCGTGGCATTGGAGTGGTAGAAGATCGCTTGATCGCCAACGCGCATCTCGCGTAGGAAGTTGCGGGCCTGGTAGTTGCGAATGCCGTCCCACCCCTCACGCCGGTTCGTGACCAGGTCGGGATAACCGAACGTGTCGGGCTCGCTCTTGAGCAACCAATGCTTCATCCGGGCGAATGTACCGGCCACGCTCCGGCCCGCACGGGTTGACGGTGGCGGATGCGGTGCACGACGGATCGAACTACGGTGCCGAGGATGACCGGTGGCGGTGATCGTGACACCCAGGTACCCGGGCCGCTCAGCCAGAAGCTGAGCGACCGCGACGCGTTCGGGCCGATGGAGTGGCTCGGCCATCACGCCTTGGCCGTTGTCCAACGCGAATCTGCCGCATCACCGCGGCGTTCCTACTCATTGAGTGCTCGCGCACTGTTCACGCTGATGGATCTGGTCTATGGCACGCCGCGCACACTGGCCAAGTTTCGCGTGCTCGAGCTCGTCGCCCGCGTGCCGTACCAGGCGTGGGAAAGCGTGGCCTATGTCGCGGTCACACACACCGCCCGCTCACCTGGATTCGCTGGCCGGGTGTTTCGCACGGTCCGGCTTGCCCGATGGGAACAGGACAACGAGCAATGGCACCTGATGGTGAACGAGGAGATCACGGGCGGGGCGCGCCGCGGGTTCGTCCGCCACACGGTGGTGCCGCAGGCGCTCGCGCTCGTTTACTACCGGTTGTCGTGGCTGATGTTCGTCGTGCGACCGCAGTGGAGCTATCGCCTCAACGCCGACTTCGAGGACCACGCCGAGCACGAGTATGCGTTGTTCGTCGCCGAGCATCCCGAGTGGGAAACCACGCCGTACAACCCGATGCCGGGCATGGGCACAGGTCTCGGAAGCTTCGACAGTCTGGCCGATGTGTTCCGACAGATCAGCTACGACGAACGCCTCCACAAGCTCGAATCCGAGTCGCGGTTGAACGCTCCACGCTTTCGTTGAGGGGCTCCGGCTGACGAGCAGCGGGCGATGCTGACCTGACGCTACGGTGAGCGCGTCGTGTCATCGGTGACGCGGCGCACACACGATCGGGACCAGGCACCACAGCGATGCGACTCACCCCAACAGAGCGGGACCGATTGCTGATCTTCTCTGCCGCCGAGTTGGCCCGGGCCCGGCGGGCGCGGGGTCTGCGGTTGAACGTGCCCGAGGCAACCGCGCTGATCGCCGACACGGTGTGCGAGGCCGCACGCGACGGGGCGCGGCTGATGGACGCCGCTGCGGCAGGCGCTGCGGTGCTCACTGCAGCCGATGTCCTGCCAGGTGTGGTGGAGATCGTCACGTCGGTGAGGGTGGAGGCAGTGTTCGATGACGGCACCCGGATGGTCGTGGTGCGCGACCCCTTCGGTGATGATCCGCCGCGACTCGGCGACGACGGGCCGGGGGCGATCATGCCCGCGGCCCACGAACCGGTTGCTCCGGCCGGGATGATCCGGATGGAGGTCACCAACACCTCGGATGTCCCGGTCAGCATCACGTCGCACTTCCACTTCTTCGAAGTCAACGCCCGTCTCGACTTCCACCGGGGTGCCGCCTACGGCATGCGCCTGGCCATCCCGGCGGGCTCGTCGCTGCGGTTCGAGCCGGGCGTGATGGTGCTCGCACCACTGGTGCCGATCGGCGGGGCGCGCGTGGCGATCGGCTTCGCCGGCCTGGTCGACGGGCCGCTCGATGACCCCGCTGTGCGCGATGCTGCGATGGTCAGGGCCGCTGCGCAGGGGTACCTGGGGGCGACGTCGTGAGCGGGCACGAGCATCTCCACGACGGCGTCGCCCATCGTCATCTTGACGGCGATGTCGCCCACGATCACGAGTTTCCCGACAGCATCACGCCGGGTGTGTACGCGTCGATCCACGGGCCGACGCTCGGCGACCGGGTGCGCCTCGGCGACACCGGCTTGGTGGTCGAAATCGAGCACGACTCGCAGCGGCGCGGTGACGAGTTCCTCGCCGGGTTCGGTAAGACCGCCCGCGATGGCCTGCTCCTGAAGGCTGCCGCGGTGCGTGACACGTGCGATCTGGTGATCTCGAACGTCGTCATCATCGACGCGTTACGCCCGATCGGAAAGGCGTCGATCGGCATCCGCGAGGGGCGCATCTGCGCCATCGGGCGGGCCGGCAACCCCGACACCCTCGACGCAGTTGAGGTGGTGGTGGGAACCGGCACCACGATCATCTCAGGCGAGGGGCTGATCGCGACTGCCGGGGCGATCGACACCCACGTGCACCTGTTGTCGCCACGGATCATGGAGGCCTCACTCGCGGCCGGGGTGACCACGATCATCGGGCAGGAGTTCGGGCCGGTGTGGGGGGTGGGCGTCAACTCGCCATGGGCGCTGCGGCACGCGTTCAACGCCTTCGACCAGTGGCCGGTCAACATCGGCTTCCTGGCCCGCGGCTCGTCGTCACACGAGGCGCCGTTGGTCGAGGCGTTGGTCGAGGGAGGGGCGTGCGGGTTCAAGGTGCACGAGGACATGGGTGCTCACACCCGGGCCCTCGATACGGCGTTGCGGGTGGCCGACGAACACGACGTGCAGGTGGCGCTGCACACCGACGGGCTCAACGAATGCCTGTCCGTGGACGACACGTTGCGAGTGCTCGACGGGCGGACGATCCACGCGTTCCACATCGAGGGCTGCGGCGGTGGGCATGTACCCAACGTGTTGAAGCTGGCCGGCGTGGCCAACGTGATCGGCTCGTCGACCAACCCGACGTTGCCGTTCGGGCGTGACGCGCTCGACGAGCACTACGAGATGATCTTTGCTGCGCACGGCCTGAACCGTCATTCGCACAGCGATCACGAGATGGTGCGCGACCGAATCCGCGGGGGCACGATGGGTGCGGAGGGCGTGCTCCACGACCTCGGCGTGATCGGCATCACCTCGTCCGACGCTCAGGGCATGGGCCGCGCCGGCGAAACAGTGCGACGAACGTTCCAGCTCGCCTCGCAGATGAAACGCGCCCTCGACGACGGGCCCACCTACCACGACAACGCGCGTGTGCAGCGCTACATCGCCAAGCTCACCATCAACCCGGCGATCGCTCATGGACTTGCCGATGAGATCGGATCGATCGAAGTAGGCAAGCTGGCCGACATCGTGTTGTGGCGCCCCGATCACTTCGGCGCCAAACCGCAACTCGTTCTCAAAGCCGGGTTCCCGGCGTTTGGAGTGACCGGCGACCCGAACGCCTCCACCGACTCGTGTGAGCCGCTGGTACTCGGCCCGCAGTTCGGCGCTTTCGGGGCAACCGCCGCGGATCTATCGGTCGCGTTTGTCAGCGGCGCCGCAGCAACGGTCGGCAACGATCACATGACCACCAGGCGGCGCCGGGTCGCGGTGTGCAACACCCGCAACATCGGTATCGCCGACATGACCCACAACAACCGCACCGGCGTGGTCGACGTCGATCCGCGCACCGGGGCGGTCGTGCTCGACGGCCAACCCGTGTACAGCGGTCCCGCCGATTCGGTGTCGCTCAGCCGCCTCTACTTCCTGTGAATTCGTTCCCGCGACCCGTACGAAAGCACCCACGATGACAACTCCGCAACAGTCCGGTTTCTCGATGCCTGCCGAGTGGGCGCCGCACGAACGCACATGGATGGAGTTCCCCCCGGCAAACGAGACCTTCGGCACCGATCCGGACGGTTCGCTCGGGTACTACCGGAGCGCGTGGGCTGACGTCGTCAACACGATCGCCAGGTTCGAGCCGGTGACGCTGATCTGCAACGTCGGCGATGGACCCGCCGCCCGCGCGATGGTCGATCCAACCGTGACCATTCACGAAACGCCGATCGACGACGCATGGTTCCGCGACAGCGGGCCCACGTTTCTCGTCCACCCCGACGGGCGGCTGGGCGCGACGCAGTGGACGTTCAACGCGTGGGGCGACGCAGGGTTCTCCAACTACGCCAGCGAGCGTCGTCTGGGCGAGTTCGCTGCGGCGTTGGCCGGTGCCGAGCTGTTCGTGTCGACGATGGTGAACGAGGGCGGTGGAATCCATGTCGACGGTGAGGGCACGGTGATGATCACGGCAACAGTGCAGCTCGATCCCGGCCGTAATCCCGGCTGGCATGCCGACCAGGTCGAGTCCGAGTTGAAGGCGCAACTCGGTGTCGAGCAGGTCGTGTGGTTGCCGCGCGGGCTGACGCGCGATTACGAGATGTTCGGCACGCGCGGGCACATCGACATCGTCGCCGCATTCGCGCGCCCCGGGCTGGTGGTGGCGCATGGCCAACCCGATCCCACCCACCCCGATTTCGAGGTCTGCCAGGAGAACATCGCCATTCTACGGGGGTCGACTGACGCCCGCGGCCGGCAGCTGGAGGTGGTGGAGCTCATCGCCCCGACGGTCACCCACCTCGACGGTGAGCCGGTCGATTGGTCCTACGTCAACCACTACGTGTGCAACGGCGCGGTCATCATGTGCAGCTTCGATGATCCGCGCGACACCGACGCGGCTCGCACGTTGGGGGCGCTGTATCCCGACCGTGAGATCGTGGGCATCGATGCCCGTCCGCTGTTCGAATGCGGCGGCGGCATCCACTGCATCACGCAACAGCAGCCTGTGGTGCATCCTGTCATCGACTTCGCCACGTGATCCCGGGCGGCGCTCGGACGAGGTTTGAACCCGGGGGTTGACGGATATCAGAGAGCACGTCACCGCACCCGTCGAGAGGTGCGCACACACAGGAGATCACACGATGAGCAACGGAAACATGGACGAAGCCAAGGGCCGGATCAAGCAGGCCGCTGGCGACCTGACCAACGACAAGGACCTCAAGCGCGAGGGCAAGGTCGACGAGGGAGCCGGCAAGGCCAAGAACGCCGCTGACACGGCGAAGGACAAGATCGGCGATGCGATCGACAGCGTGAAGGACAAGCTCAAGAACTGATCGCGTGCGTGGTACGAGCGTCCCGATCATCGGAAGGATCGTGAATGTCGACAACCTACGGATCCGAGCGAGAGGTGGCGGTGCTGCCCGCGAAGCGTCCGCTGCGACCCGAGTGGGAGCAAGCCAGTCGGAGAGCGCAGGTATGGATTCCCCCGGTGACTCGCACCGTCGTGGTGGTCCCGCACCCCGACGACGAGAGCCTGTCGACGGGTGGGTTGATCTCGTTCCAACGTCGCCGCGGTCTGCCCGTCACGGTCATCGCGGTCACCGACGGCGAAGCGGCCTATACCGGGCTCATCGCGCCTGCTCGCCTCGGCCGGATCCGCCGTGGCGAGCAGGCGGCCGCTCTCGCCGCCCTCGGTATCAAGCGTCGTGACACGCTTCGGCTGGGCATGCCCGACGGGGAGCTTGCCGATTCGGTGGACGAACTGACCGAAGCGATCGCCGATTGGGTTCACCCGGGTGATCTGGTGATCGCCCCGTGGCGCAGCGATCATCACCCGGACCATCGGGCGTGCGCTGCGGCCGCCGAGGCCGTCTCCCATCGCGTTGCCGTCACCCTGCTCGGGGGTCTGTTCTGGGCATATCACCACTCTGCTCCGCCGCGCCTGCCGAGTCGGCTCCTGCGATTGGAGCTCGATGCGGATCTCCGTGATCGCCGCTCCGCCGGGATTGCTGCGCACGTCTCGCAGTTCCCCGGCTACATCGACACCAGCATTCTCAACGAGGAACTCGTCAGCCCGGCGAGGCGCAC
>JANNHO010000548.1:0-1553 GCA_031404435.1 Acidimicrobiaceae bacterium
AGGCCATCGCCGGCGACAAGGGCGAGCCATCACTGGCCGATGTGAACCTGATGCGCCGATTCTGGTTCGACGGTGACGCACAGTTCGCTCCGATTGCCACCCTCAGCGGCGGCGAGCGACGGCGTTTGCAGCTGCTGCTCACCCTCGTCGAGCAACCAAACGTGTTGTTGCTCGACGAACCCACGAACGAACTCGACCTCGATACCCTGCGGGCGCTCGAGGACATGCTCGACGACTGGCCGGGAATTGCTGTGGTCGTCAGCCACGACCGCGCATTCCTCGACCGCACCATTGATCAGTTGCTGGCCCTCGACGGTAGCGGTGGCATCCGTGAGGTCCGCGGGGGCGTCGCCGCGTGGCTTGCCGAACGTGCCGCGCAGGTGGCGCCGGCGCAGATGACCGCGCGCACCCCAACAGCCCCCGTGATCGCAACGTCGCCAGCCGGCGCGCGATCGACGGGTCCAGATACGGCCGACCCAGGTTCAGCGGGTCCGGTTTCGGTGGCGGGGCAGCCGGCGCGCGGGTCGACGGGTTCGAGCGCGCCGCCGCTCAATCGTGCTGCCATTGGCGCGAGCCCGTCCACGATTCGCCGCCGCCTCGGTGAGGCCGAACGCAAGCTCGAAGGTGCCGGACAAGCCAGAGACGCCGTCGCGCTGGCGCTGTCGCTCGCCAGCGATCACATTGATCGCGCCCGCTTGGCATCGGAGCTGTCCGGTGCTCAAGTGCACATGGACACAGCCGAGGAGCGATGGCTGGATCTTGCCGCCGCCGCCGAGGCCCTCGGCCTCGACGTCTGAGCGCCCCACGGCAGCAACCGGGCCGGCTCGCCCGTGAACGCCCGCCCGTCAACGCTCGTGCAGCAGGCATTGCATCAGCGCAACGTCCAGCCAGCGCCCGAACTTTCGCCCGGTCTCACGTTCGACCCCGACGAGGCGGAACCCGCACCGCTCGTGCAGTGCGCGAGACGCAGCCCCGGATGCCTCGATCCGGGCGAACACCGCATGGAAGCCACTGTTGGCGGCGATGTCGAGCAACTCGCGCACCAGCAACTGGCCGATGCCTCGCCCCTGACGGTCGCGGTGCACGTACACCGAATCCTCGACGCTCGTGCGATACGCGGCTCGTTCCTTGTACGGCGACAGCGAAGCAAAGCCGACGACGGCCTGATCGGCGGCCCCGTCCACGGCGACGATTGCGCTGAACGCCCCGGATCGAGCCGCCAGCCAGGCCACCTGCTCGGCGACCGAGCGTGACACCAGATCGAAGGTGGCCGTGCTGGTGTGGACCTCGTAGTTGTAGATCTCGCAGATGGCGCTCGCATCGCTTGGCCGGGCGAGTCGCAGGGTGATCGCATCCATCGGCGGGTGAAGCTACCGCGAAATGACCGCAAATCCCTGGCCGGTGGCGTCGCCCCGCCGCTATGATTTTTCGCTGGCCTGCGGTAGAACCGCGCGCCGTTGCCCTCTTAGCTCAGCCTCCGCCACCACCCGGGGATTCACGATCTGGGGCTGCACGGCCTGCACGGCCGGCGCGTAATCGAGCGAGCGGCGCTC
>JANNHO010000549.1:0-7699 GCA_031404435.1 Acidimicrobiaceae bacterium
CGGCCCGGCACTCGGGCGGAAACGGCAGCCGTACCAGCTCCCCGCCGATGCCGATGCGACGCGGCCGTTGCTGCGCCCCGACACCGGATACGTGCCCTATGCCGAGCTGCACTGCCACACCAACTTCTCGTTCCTCGACGGCGCATCGCATCCCGAGCAGCTCGCCGAAGAGGCCGCCCGGCTTGGTCTCGAGGCGCTGGCGATCACCGATCACGACGGACTGTACGGAGTGGTCCGCTTCGCCGAGGCCGCCCGAGCAGTTGGCCTGCCCACCGTGTTCGGAGCCGAAATCACCCTTGCACCCGGACTTGCTCCACGACTCGTGCGCAGCGAGGCCGACACGCACCAGCAGGTACGGGTTGCCACCGATGGCGAGCGCCACGCCCCCGATCCGCGCGGCCGGCACCTGCTGGTGCTCGCCGATGGACCAGCCGGCTACGCCCGCCTCGCCAGGGCGCTGAGCCTCGGTCACCTGGCCGGCGAGAAAGGGTCGCCGCAGTTCACCCTTGCCGATCTGGCCGACACCGGTGCCGGCCACTGGTGGGTGCTCACCGGGTGCCGCAAGGCTGCGGTGCCCGCAGCGCTGATGGCCGAGGGGCCGCGTGCAGCGGGTCGCGAGCTGAGCCATCTTGTCGAGCTGTTCGGGCGCGACCGGGTGGTGGTCGAGCTGTGGGATCACGGCGACCCGCTCGACTCGGCCCGCAACGACGCCCTCGCCGAGCTGGCCGCCCGCCACGACCTGGCCTGCGTGGCCACCAACAACGTGCACTACGCGGTACCGGCGCAGCGCCGCCTGGCTACGGCAATCGCCGCGGTGCGGGCCCGGCGCAGCCTCGACGAGCTCGACCCGTGGCTACCTGCCGCGTCGGGTGCGCACCTGCGCAGCGGGGCCGAGCAGTCGCGGCGGTTCCTGCGTTACCCGGGTGTGGTCGAGCTGTCCGCCGAGATCGGCCGGGCGGCGGCATTCGACCTGTCACTGGTGGCACCGAAGCTGCCGCCGTACCCGTGTCCGCCCGGCCCCGCCGGTGCCGATGGTGTCAGCCGTCCGCTGACTGAAATGGAGTACCTGCGCCACCTGGTCGCCGCCGGTGCCCGGCGTCGCTATGGCGACCGGCCGGCGGCGGGGGAGGACCTGTCGGTGCGGGCCAGGGCGTGGCGCACCATCGACCACGAACTCGGCGTCATCGAAGGGCTTGGGTTCGCCGGGTACTTCCTGGTGGTGTGGGACATCGTCGAGTTCTGCAACCGGGCCGACATCTACTGCCAGGGCCGTGGCAGCGCGGCCAACAGTGCCGCCTGTTACGCGCTCGGCATCACCAAAGCCGATGCGGTGTCGCTCGGGTTGCTGTTCGAACGGTTCCTGTCCCCCGAGCGCGACGGCCCGCCTGACATCGATCTGGATATCGAGAGCGACCGTCGCGAAGAGGTCATCCAGTACGTGTACCAGCGTTACGGGCGGCATCACACCGCGCAGGTGGCCAACGTCATCACCTACCGGGCTCGCTCGTCGGTACGCGACATGGCTCGCGCGCTCGGGTTCGCCCCCGGCCAGCAGGATGCGTGGAGCAAGCAGGTCGACGCGTGGGGCAACGTGGCCACCACCGCAGGCCAGCCCGACCACGACATCCCGGCACCGGTGCTGGAGCTGGCGGCCCAGATCGAGGATGCGCCGCGGCACCTTGGCATCCACTCCGGCGGGATGGTCATCTGCGACCGCCCGGTGATCGAGGTGTGCCCGGTGGAGTGGGCGCGGATGGACCGCCGCAGCGTGTTGCAATGGGACAAAGACGACTGTGCCGCAGCGGGCCTGGTCAAGTTCGACCTTCTCGGCCTCGGCATGCTCAGCGCGCTGCACTACGCGGTCGACTTGATCCGCGAGCACCGCGGCTACGAGGTGGATCTGGCCACCATCCCCCAAGAAGACGACGTCTACGCGATGTTGTGCCGGGCCGACACGGTGGGGGTGTTCCAGATCGAGAGCCGGGCCCAGATGGCCACGCTGCCGCGCCTCAAACCGCGCCGGTTCTACGACCTCGTGGTGGAGGTGGCCCTGATCCGCCCGGGCCCGATCCAGGGTGGTTCGGTGCATCCCTACATCCGCCGCCGCAACGGCCAGGAGCCGGTCACCTATCTGCATCCGCTGCTCGAGAACTCGCTCGGCAAGACGCTCGGGGTGCCGCTGTTCCAGGAGCAGCTGATGCAGATGGCCATCGACGTTGCCGGGTTCACCCCGAGCGAGGCCGACCAGCTTCGTCAGGCGATGGGTTCCAAACGCAGCCGGGCGCGGATGGAACACCTCAAGACCCGCCTGTACGCGGGGATGGCCGAGCGCGGCATCGCCGGCGAGGTGGCCGACGAGATCTTCATGAAGATGGCCGCGTTCGCCAACTACGGCTTCCCCGAATCGCACAGTGTGAGCTTTTCGTACCTCGTGTACTCGTCGTCGTGGATCAAGTTTCACGAGCCCGCCGCGTTCTGCGCGGCGTTGCTCAACGCGCAGCCGATGGGTTTCTGGAGCCCGCATTCGCTGGTGCAAGACGCCCGCCGCCACGGCGTCGTGGTGCACACGCCGGATCTCAACGCGTCGCTCGCGCTCGCCACTTTGGAGCCGTGCACTGACTCGGTCGGTGAGGTTTCGGTGCGCCTCGGGACCGGGTCGGTGCGTGGCATCGGCACCGAGCTTGCCGACCAGATCGAGGTCGGTCGGCCGTACCGCTCGGTCGAGCACCTGGTGCGTAGCGTGCCGCAACTGTCGCAGGCACAGCTCGAAGCATTGGCCACCGCCGGTGCGTTCGGGTCGTGCTTCGGGCTCGAACGACGTGATGCACTGTGGCAGGTCGGTGCGGCGGTGCAGTCACGCCCCGGTCGCCTCGAGGGCATCATCACCGGACTCCACGCACCGCCGCTGCCGGGGATGGACGAGATGGAAACCGCAGTGGCCGACCTGTGGGCCACCGGAATAGCGCCCACCGGGCACCCCACTCGGTTCCTGCGCGCCGCGCTGCGCGAGCGGGGAGTTGTGACCGCGGTGCAGTTACACGAGGGCGAACCACGATCCCGGGTACTGGTCGCGGGAGTGGTCACGCACCGCCAACGGCCGATGACCGCGCAGGGCACCACGTTCATGAACCTCGAAGACGAAACCGGGCTGATCAACATCGTCATCTCCAAGGGCTGCTGGGCGCGGCACCGGGCAATCGCCCGTGAGGCCCCGGCGCTGCTCATCCGTGGTCGCCTCGAGCGCAGCGAAGGCGTGGTCAACGTCGTCGCCGAACAGCTCGTCCCCCTCCCCGTCCCCGCCAGCAACGCCAGCCGAGATTTCCGCTAGACCGGCCGCATCACAAGATCTGGGCAGGATTTCTTCCGGCTTCCGAGAGGAATCCTGCCCAGATCATTGGACTACGGGGCGAGCCAGAGGCAGGTGTTCGGCGGGGCGATGGTGGGGTCGACGTGGCCGTGCAGCGACGACAGCAGCACGCGTCGCTCGCCGGAGTAGGTGGCGATCGGGGCAGGCGTCGAGCCGATGTTGAGCACCACCACCACATCGCCGCGGCGGAACACGAGCAGCTGCTCGGCGAGGTCGTCCGCGTCGATCCAGCCGAAGTCGTCGGCGGTGAGCGCGGCGTGCGAACGGCGCACTGCGAGCGCGCTGCGGTACATCGACAGCACCGACGCTGCGTGGCCGTCCTCGGCGGCGACGCTCAACGCAGCAAACGAGGCGGGTTGCGGCAGCCACGGTTCACCGGCCGCGCTGTCGGTGGCCGGGCCGTCGGGCGTGGCTGGCGTGGAGAAACCGAAGTTGGTCGAGGCGTCGGTGGTCCACGGCAGGGGGACACGGCAGCCGTCACGCCCGAGCGACGCGCCGTTGGTGCGCAAGAACACGGGGTCCTCGCGGTCGGCGTCGGGGAGGTCGAGCACCTCGGGCAGGCCGAGCTCCTCGCCGGCATACAGGTACACCGAACCCGGCAGGGCCAGCTCGAACAACGCTGCGGCGCGGGCACGATGGCTGCCGAGCACCAGGTCGACCGCTGCGGTCGAGTTGTCGAGTGCGTTGGTCGAGTGCGTCGACTCGGTTGCGTCAGCACGGCCGTAGCGGGTGACGCTGCGCTGGGCATCGTGGTTGTTCAGCGTCCACGCCGGGAGTACGTCGATGGGAGTGAGCACGGCGCGAGTGTCGTCGATCGCGGCGCGCAGCTCGCCGGTCGACCAGGCCGCAAGCATCAGGTCGAACGAGAAGGCGCTGTGAAACTCGGCATCGTTGACGTACTCGCGGAAGATGTCGGGCCGGTTCGCGGTGTACGCCTCGGCGATCAACACCAGGTCGCGTTCGGGGTGCTCGAGTTGATACGCATCGACCAGTTTGCGCCATCGTCGCCACACCTCGTGGCCCTCGGGACGCCACGTGGTGTGTGGGTTCGCGTCGGTCAGACCGAGCGTTTCGAGCAGTGGACCGAGGTCAGGCAGACCGGGGGCCTTGCCGACCACGGTGGTCGCGTCGACGCGAAAGCCGTCGACGCCGCGGTCGAACCAGAAACGCAGCATCCGGTCGAAGTGCTCGTTCACATCGGGGTCGTGCCAGTTGAAATCGGGCTGTTGCGGGGTGAACAGCCCGAGATACCACTGGCCGGGGGTGCCGTCGGGTTCGGTGATGCGGTTCCACGCCGAGCCGCTGAAGATGGCCGGCCAGTCATTCGGTGGCTCACCGCCGTTCGCGCCACGCCCATCGCGGAACCAGAACCGGTCTCGTTCGGCTGAGCCGGGGCCGGCTGCGATGGCGGCCTTGAACCAGGCGTGGTCCCAGCTGCAATGGTTTGGCACCACGTCCATCATGACCCGGATGCCCCGCTCGCGCGCCTCGGCAACGAAGCCGTCGAACTCGGCGAGCGTGCCGTAGTCGGGCTCGATGTCGAAGTAGTCGGCAACGTCGTAGCCGTGATCGAACTGCGGTGACGGGTAGCACGGGTTCAACCAGATCGCATCGACGCCAAGGTCGCCCAGGTAGCCGAGCCGCGAGCGGATGCCGGCTAGGTCGCCGATCCCGTCGTTGTTCGCATCGGCGAACGAACGCACGTACAGCTGATACACCACCGCCGTCTCCCACCAGCGGCGCCCGCTGTGAGAGGTGGCGTGGTCGCGCGCGTGCGCTGGGGTGGCAGTCATCGTGAAACCTCGTGCGAGTGGTGTCCCGCTACTCATCGGGCTCGCCGCCGATCGTACCGGTGCGCTGTACAGCCGAGCGGGATCTCGGTTCAGGCCGACGAGGGTTCAGGTCGACGATGTCGAGGCCGAGGCAGTCCCAGCGACGAGGCCCAAGCCGATGAACACCGTCCCGGCCACCCAGCGGCGCACGATGGGCAGAGTTCGTCCGCGTAGCAACACCTCGCGCAAGCTGCTGGCAAGCACCGAGTAGGCGCTGTCGGTGACGCAGCCGATGGCGACGAACACCAATCCGAGCACCAGTGCCTGCATGGCGGCACCGCCATCGTCGGGATGAATGAACTGCGGCAGGAACGACAGGAAGAACAGGGCCACCTTGGGATTCAGGATGTTGACCACCACGCCCTGGGCGAAGGCGCGCCGGGGGCTGGTGGTTGCCCGGTCGGCGGCCAGCGGCGGAGCGGGTCGTAACAGCGTCCGGATGCCCACCACGATGAGATAGGTCGCCCCGAGCCACTTGACGATGGTGAATGCCGCTGCCGATGTGGCCAGCACCGCCGACAACCCTGCGGCTGCGGCGAGCGCATGCACCAGGTTGCCGAGCTCGAGTCCGGCCACGGCGGCGAGGCCCGCCTGACGGCCGTCGCTGACACTTCGGTTGAGGATGTAGATGACAGCCGGACCCGGGATGATCAACAGCAGCACAGCGGCAACCGCGAACGCAGCGATCGTAGAGGGATCAGGCACCGACGCAGGCTACGCGTCAAACGCCGACATCGACTGGGGAATTCGGCGGACCCTCGACAGCCAGCGCGCGCAGATGGGTTGCGAGTGCGGCAGGGACAAAGGTCTCGGCACTGCCCGCGATTTCGTCAATGTTCCACCACCGCAGTTCGAACACGTACTCAGCGTTCAGCTGCTCCCACGTATGTGCCGGCTGCGGCTCGAACGACGGGGCGCGCACAAGGTGGATGGTTTCGCGTTGGCCGTCGTATCGGCCGTCGAGGAACGCGACGATGTGCAGGCGTGTCCAGATGTGTGCGCCGATCGTTACGCCGACGAGGCCGGTCTCTTCGCGCAGTTCGCGTTGGAGCGCGTCGACATGCGACTCGCCTGGTTCGACGCCGCCGCCGGGAAGCGCCCACCGGCGGACGTCGCCTGGGAACTCGAAGCGGACAAGCAGCACCCGGTCGAGCGGATCGAGCAGCACGGCGCGCGCCGCCTCGCGGATGCGTCGACCATTCACGGCCACGTCGGGACTCGTGCCGGATCAGGCGTCGTCAAAACTCGCGGTGGCGATGCGCTGGGCGTTGTACACGGGCGCGTCCGCGTCGGTGCGGTATTTGCGCACCACCGCGCCGCGAGAGCCGTGCTGGCCCAACAGCGCCCGCGTATTGGTGTAGTTGGGGTGCAAGAAGTGAGCTTCCAGCGATGCCGCGTCGCTCCACAGTTCGAACACGACCATCTGCTCGGGTTCAACAGGGTCAGCGGAGAACACGTACGCCAGGCAACCCGGTTCATCATCGCGGGTTGCCTTCTGCAACGGCGCAGACGCGACGAGGAATGCGTCGCGCGAGGCCGGGTCGATCGAGATCGTGCCGGAAATGATGATCATGTCTGTGCTCCTGGGCCGTTCCTGTGTGGGTGCGGTTAGTCGGCGGGTTGTTCGTTGAGGCCGTCGTTGAACGCCCGGTAGGCCTCGTAGATGGATTTGCAGTCCTCGCACAGGGGCAGCTGCTTCGGGTCGCGGCTCGGCACCCACACGTGACCGCACAGCGCCTCCAGCGGGGTGCCGTAGATGCGCGCTTCGAGCACCTTGGCTGCGGCGCTCTCGCCCGGATCGGTCTTGACGATGTGGGCCGCTTTCGGTTCACCGGTCTGGAGCACGTGGTCGGTGTCGAGACCGGGGTCGGTGCGTGCCGGCATGGTTTCGATCTGGGTCACGGCCCCCAGTCAATCATGCGTCGCCGTCCCATCAATGCTCGGGCTGAGGCCGGTCAGTTCGCCCGACAGGTTCGCCCGGGCGCGCGCCTCACGGTCGTGCATTGGCGGGGTGGAGTAGATGCGCGGCCGGGCGAGCATCCCGCACAGGAACGCGCTGCGCCCCACCACCCAGTCGGGTTCGGTGATGTGGGTGTACTCGGCGCGGATCGCGTTCGCGTAGGCGCGGTAGCTGGCCGGGTCGCTGCCAAGGATCGCCAGATCGGCGTCGACGAGCACCCGCTCGGCGAGTGACGGGTCAGCTGGTGCGATACCCGGTTGATGCACGGTGGCGAGAATCAGTTGCTGCACGGTCGCGCATCTCTGCGCTGACCAACCGGCTGCGGTGAGGACGTCGCCGGCGAGGGCCGCGCTGTCGGCTTCGTTGGTGCTGGCGCGCGGATCGTAGATCGCGTCATGGAACAGTGCCGCACCTTCGAGCGCGCTGACATCGTCGACCATGCAGGTCGCGGTGATGCTGGCGATGTGGCGCAGGACCCACATCACGTGCACGGCGGTGTGGTGGTACCGGTGTGCCTCGCGGTGCAGCGCGAGCAGGTGT
>JANNHO010000550.1:0-14185 GCA_031404435.1 Acidimicrobiaceae bacterium
CCCGACTCCGGATCGCCGCCGGATGGCCATGGGCCGACCAACTCGTCGACGCGTTCGATCGCTGCCACCAGCTCAGACACACCACCTGAACACCGGCCAGTCCGAGTCCACCCCTCCGAAACCAGCGATCCAACCGGGAAACCCACGAGTGCTACACCGACGCGTACCACCACCGCCTCCGCGACCACAGCCACCACCAGGCCTCAACAAGCGACCCCCACCAGGCCCTACTGAAACGATGGGGCTAAGTGCATATGTGCTACACGTGAATTCGGCGGAGCTTGCTGCCATGCGCAATGCCGAGCGGGAGTGAGGATGGCGTACTACATCGACACGTCGGCGCTCACGAAGCTTGTCGTCGCCGAGCCCGAAACCACCGCGTTGCGACGCTGGTTCAGGGCACACGATCGTGATCCCGTTTCGTGCGACCTCACCCGGACTGAGCTCTTACGGGCTGTGCGGCGCAGCAATCCGCACCACGCCGTTCGAGCACGAGAGGTGCTCGACACGCTGACGCTTGTTGCGGTGACGACGGCGATATTTGAGGCAGCCGTGCGGCTCGACCTGGCCGTGCTGCCGACGCTTGTGCGGTACACCTTGCTGCCGCGCTCGACATCGGCGATGAACTCGAAGCCATGATTACCTACGACGATCGGCTGACTGAGGTGGCGGCTGCTAACGGAGTGGCCGTCGTCTGCCCGAGGTGACCAACGTTGCGGACACTCCCGGCCGTTTTCGGTCGTTCAGTGACCGCTGAGCTCGGCGACCACGGGCGCAAAGCCTTCGGTGTCGCGGACGACGACATGGCTGACACCGAGCAACTCGCGTAGCCGTTCGAGTTTGTTGATCACCTGCTGTAGCGAACCGACCAGCACGAACGGGGTCGCTGCAAGGACGTCGACATCGAGCCTGAATCGCTCGGCCATCGCAGCGAGGCGCTCGCCCGCTCCATCGCCAACGTACGTGGCCTGCACCAGCACCGAGCGTTCGATCGTGTCGTTGCGTGCACCGGCAGCATCGGTCAGCCACCGACTGCGTTCGACGACATCGTCGATGCCGAATCCTCCGGGTGCGGGCACACCACCTTCACCGTGGGTCAGCCCGGTGAACTGGAAGATGTCGGCATGCCGAGCCGCGATCGCGACGACGCGACGACCGTGCCCGCCCAGCAGCAAGGGCACGTGAGCTTGGGCCGGCCGTACTCCGAGATCGTCGACCGCAATCGTGTGGTGCACGCCGTTGAACGTGCACGCACCGGTGTCGAGCAGGGCTCGCAGGACGATGATCGATTCCTCGAACCGGGCGACGCGTGGGCCGGGGGCTCGCAGCTGCAGGCCGATGGCGTCGTGCTCGGACTGCATGTACCCGGTACCAAGACCGAGCACCAACCGCCCTCCGGTCAGCAGATCGACCGACGCAGCGGTGCGAGCCAGCAGTGCTGGATGGTGGAACTCGTTGTTCAGCACCAAGGGACCGACGCGGAGCCGCGTTGTCGCCCCGGCCGCCACCATCAACGGGGTGAATGGATCGACCGTACCTGTGTGGTCGTAGGAGAACATCTCGTCGTAGCCGAGGGACTCGATCTCACGAGCGTGAGTGGAAATGCGATCAGCGGCGGCGAAGTCGACCGCCTGGATCGCGAATCGAAACGGTGGGCCCACCCGCGTCAACGTAGCTCGCTGCCGGGACACCGCTGGCCCTATCGCGACCTCGCCCGCAAGCTGGCCGATGGGCTCGTCGCTCACGGCGGACCATATAGCGTCTTGAACACATGGCTCCGACCGGTATCCGTCTTCGGCAAGGCAACTGACGTGCACCCGAGGCCGCCGCCGTCAGCCGAGGAGTACCGGTCGCAGGTCCGGTCGTTTCTGTCGACGAACCTCCCATCCGGTTGGGCGGGCGTCGGTGCGCTCACCGAATCAGAAGCTGCGCTGTTCGCCGCATCGTGGCGGCGGACCCTGTTCGAGCATGGCTTCCTGGCGATCACGTGGCCCGTCGAATACGGCGGTCAGGGGCGCAACAAGCTCGATCAGGTGGTGCTCATCGAGGAGTTCGCCCGAGTCGGGGCACCAACCGGCGCACCGAACGACACCTTCGGGATGAAGATGATCGGCAACACCGTGCTCAAGTGGGGCACCGACGAACAGAAGCGGCATTTCCTTCCAAGAATCATCTCGGGCGACGACGTGTGGTGCCAGGGCTACTCGGAACCCGACGCCGGCAGCGACCTCGCCAGGCTCGGCACGCGAGCCGTGCTCGATGGCGACGAGTGGGTGCTCGATGGGCAGAAGATCTGGACGTCGTATGCCCATCTCGCCAACTGGATCTTCGTGCTCGTGCGCAGCGACGCGACCGCGCCGCGGCACAAGGGAATCACGTTCCTGTTGGTCCCGTTGCAGCAGCCGGGCGTCGAGATCCGGCCAATCACCATGCTCAATGGCCAGCAGGAATTCAACGAGGTCTTTTTCACTGGGGCACGCACCGAAGCAGACAATGTGGTCGGAACGGTCAACGCCGGCTGGAGCGTGGCGATGACCTTGCTCAGCCACGAGCGCGGCGAGGAAGCGGCTACGAACCCGGTGATGTTCCGCCACGAGTTCGACCGCATCGTCGAGCTTGCGCGGGCGCGAGGTCGGCTCGACGACCCGGTGATCCGCCAGCGAATCGCCGATTGCTACGTGCGGGTCGAAACCATGCGGTTTCTCGGACTGCGGATTCTCACCGGCTACCTCCGCGACGGTTCGCTTGGACCGGAAGCGTCGATCTCAAAGCTGTACTGGAGCGAGTACCACCGCATCGCCGCAGCGTTGGCCGTTGACATCCTCGGCCCCGACGCGATGATTCCGACTGGTCGGATGCCGCCACGCGCGTTTCGGACCGACGACCCTGGGGCGCCGAACTCGACGGCCTCGTGGGTCGGCACGTTCTACAACTCGATCGCCGGCACGATTTACGCCGGCACCTCGCAGGTGCAGCGCAATATTCTAGGCGAGACCGTGCTCGGTCTCCCCAAGGAACCCGCGTTGTGAGCAGCGGCCCGGTCGCCGGCGAACGGGTGCCCGACTTGACGTCGCTTTCCGATCGGTTCTCCTACCCGTGTCAACCTCCGGATACCGAGCACCGAGCGGTTGCGCTGACCGCGGGTCAGCAGCCGGTGAGTTGCTGGACCAGGGACGCGAACGGCTGGGCCTGGGCGGCTTGGATCACGGTGTAAGAGTATCCCCAGCGTTCGCGGCGGCGGTGTAGTTGGTCGGTGATCTCGCCCGTGGAGCCGACGAGCACGATCGGGGATTCGCATGCTTCGCCGGGTGTAGATCTGAAGCGGGCGGCGAGACCGTTGCGGAGGGCGTTGGCATCGTCGGTGATTGCGGCGACGGTGATCCATGCGGTGAACTCGAGGGAGTCGAATCGGTGCCCGGCGGCGTGGCGGATGATGTCGAACTTGTGGTCGATGGCCGGGCCGAGGGCATCGGGGGATGTGTCCGCATCGGGGGCCGCGGGTAGTGACGGGTTGACGCCGATGATGTCGGCGTGTTGCGCAGCGAATTTCAGCAGTCGGCGGCCGCCCCCGGCGATGATAAAGGGCGGACCATGTGGGCGTGTCGGTTTGGGGGTTCCGTCGAGGTCGTTGATCTGGTAGTGCTCGCCTGCGAAGTTGACCGGGGCGCTCGCGAACAGGGCCCGGAGCACGTGGGTGTGTTCGATGAGGCGGTCGACGCGTACGCCGGGCAGGTCGTGCCGGATGCCCGATCGTTGGTAGTCGAGTGGGTTGTACCCGGCACCGAGACCGACCTCGAGGCGGCCACCCGACAGCACGTCGATGGTAGCCAGTTCGCGGGCCAGGACTGCGGGGTGGCGGAAATCGCAGGCGAGCACCATCGGGGCGACAAGCAGCGTGGAGGTAGCTGCCGCGGCGGTCGCCATCGCGGCGATCGGTCCGAGGCCTTGGTGGAAGTGATCGGGGACGAACAATGTGGAGTAGCCGAGGGATTCGATCTTGCGTGCCGACTCGGCCCAGGTCATGCCGGGGAACGGTGCGGTCAGCTCCACCCCGAACCGGAACCGGCGCGGGTGGGCGGCGGTCACCGGGGTCCGAGTTCGTGCATGTCGTCGAGGCGTTGAGCAATGCCGGCACGCATGCGGTCGCGGTCGGGGGTGACGCCACCTGCACCGTACATCGCTCCACTTCGCGGCATCGGCGACGGCGGATCCTTCGCGTACGCGACCGCTGCAGCGAGGTCTGCGGCGAAGGCCTCGGCGACCCCAGGTTGGGTGTTCGGTCGGGTGATGCAGAAGTGCAGGGCCGGCGGGAGCTGGAGTCCGTTCATGCGCCATCCACGCGCGGCAAGGCCGTCGTTGACGTGGTAGATGTCCACTTCGTCGGATCGGAACGACACGTTGAACACGGAATCGCCGATGAGCTCGAGTTCGGGCTGGGACCCGACCGCGGCCTTGATTGCGTCAGCGGTGTCGAAGATGTCCGAGGCGATGGCCCGGTAGCCCGCTTTCCCGAGGTTGAGCATTGATGCCCAGGTCGCCGCGATCAGTCCTCCCGATCGGCTACCGCCCATGCTCGGCGATGCGTATGCGCCGCCCGGCCATCCGTCGATGATCAGGTACTGGTTCGCCCGCAGTGCCTTCGGGCGGAACAACAGCACCGAGCTTCCTTTCAGCGTGTATCCGTACTTGTGCGTGTCGGCCGAGATCGAGGTGACGCCGGGGACGCCCAGATCGAAGGGGGGCACGTCGCGGCCAAGACCTTTCGCCCAAGCGAGGATGAACCCGCCGAGGCACCCGTCGACGTGCAGGCCGATGTCGTGTTCGAGTGCGAGGCGCCCGAGTTCGGGGATCGGATCGACGAGCCCGTGCGGGTAGGTACCGGCCGTACCGACGAGGGCAACGGTGCTCGGACCGATGTGGTCGCGTACGAAGTCGACGTCGACTACGAAGTCGGAGGTGACGGGTGCCTTGATCAGCTCGATCCCGAAGTAGTGGCAGCCCTTGTCGTGGGCGGGGTGGGCGGTGACCGGCATGATGATCTGCGGGCGTTCGATGCCCTTCGCGTTCCGACCCCACTCGCGGTAGGTCAACATCGCGGTGACGAGGCTCTCGGTGCCCCCTGATGTGACGAGGCCCCCGGTGTCGTCGTCGCCGTGAAGCATGTCCGCGGTCATGGCGATGATCTCGGACTCGAGTTTGGTCGCGCTGGGGTACATGTCGCGTTGCAGCACGTTCGCGTGCGCGTAGAAGCCGAACGCCTCGGTGAGGAACTGGTAGTGGTCGTGATCGCCGGAGTAGATCGAGCCGCTGACCCGGCCGCCGTCGCCACGCCGGTCCTCCTCGGCCGACATCTCGCGCAGCTCGCGCAGGATCTGTTCGCGGGGCACCCCCGTGTCGGGAATCGCCGCGTGGACGTCATAGCGATCGGCGTAGGGGTGCATCGGCGAGGTCCTTCGAGGAGCGGTGCTCATGACGATTCGTCCTTAGGTGCGTTGAGGGATTGGTAGAAGGGGGCCATGCGGTCGTGCACGTCGGCGAGGGCGTCGACGAGGCGGCCGTAGCGGTCGTGGTGGCGGGCGGCTGGCTCATGGAGCTCTGCGGTGTTCAGCAGCGACGGCACCGATTCGATCGCCAGCCGGCCCGTCTGGCTGAGTGCCAGCAGGGCCGCACCGTGGGCGTTGGTGGTGGTGGGGTTGGCCAGCCGCCGGACGGGGACGCCGAAGCAATCGGCGAAGATCTGGCCCCATAGCGGCGACGCCGCCCCTCCCCCACCAAGTGTGATCTCCGGGTATGCCGTGCCGGCGAGCGCTGAGAAGTGCGGGAGGAGCCATGCGGCGTTCATCGCCACGCCCTCGAGTACCGCACGGGCCATGTCGGCGCGGGTGCTGGCGATGCCGAGGTTCACGAAACCACCACGGGTTCGTCGTTGACCGCCAGGTGCCATCGAGCCAACGAGCCATGGCAGGAACATCACCCCGTTAGCTCCGGGCGGCGCGGTGGCCGCTGCTGCGAGAACTCGTTCGAACGCATCGGGCGGGCGCGGTGTGCCGAGTCCGTCGTCGGCGTGGACGATATTGTCGACGAAGACCTCGAGCGCTTTGCCGCCCACACCGTTTTCGGCGACGAGGAAGTACATGTCCTCCAGCGGGCTGGGGGCGGTGGTCAACCCGTGCACCGTGTCGAGCCGCTTCGAGGCGACGTGTGTGGTCATCACCGATGTGGTCCCGACGATCAGGCCGCACCTACTCGCGTCGATCGCTCCCGTGCCCACGCCGGAGGTGACCGAATCGATGGTCGCGTCGGCAACAACAGCCTGTTCCGACACACCCAGGTGGCGTGCGGCTGTGGCGGTGATCTCGCCCCTCGGTGCGCCCATCGGCACCAGCCGGGGCAGCTTGGCCGGATCCATCCCGCTCATCGCCAGCAGCTCGGCGCTGTACTCGGTCGCGTCCCAGGTCCGGTTGTCGACAGCGAGCATCGGGAACATCGTGTTCTGCGTGGCTGTCACGGTGCCGGTGAGACGGGCTGCGATGGCGTCCATCGGCTCGACGAACCTGGCGGCAGCCGCGTACACGTCGGGTTGGGCGGCGCGGATGAACGCGACGTGGCCGATGTCGTCGTTGCCCGACGGTGCCATGCCGTGGATCTCGTACCAGCGCGCTGTGCCGCTCGGCACACGGGTGCCAGAGTTGCGAGTGGCAGGGTTGTGGCGATGGCCGCGGGCATCCATCCACATGATCGCGTTGCCGACGGGCCGCCCGTCGGAGGCGACAGGCACGGTGGAGGTGTACTGGCTGGTGACGGCGATGAGGGTGATGCTCCGGCCGGCCGGCCCCGCGCTACCGATCGCTCGTTGCGCGCAGCGGCCGATTGCCCACCACCAGTTCTCGGCGTCCTGCTCGACGCCGCCGTCGCCGGTGAAGATCAGCGGGAGCACCTCACCCGCGTAGGCGACCACGGTGGCGTCGTCGTCGACCACCGCGACCTTCACACCGGTGGTGCCGAGGTCGATGGCGAGCACCGTCATCGCTGCGTCATCGCCGCGTCGTCAGCGGACGCCGGGCCGGGTCGATCCGGGCCGGGGAAGTGACAGGCGACGGTGTGGCCGGGTGTCCCCGCGGCGACGTCGGCGAGCACAGGTTCCTCGTTGGCGCACCGGGCCTCGGCGCGCCAACAGCGCGTCCGGAACCGGCAGCCCGTGGGAGGGTCGATCGGGCTGGGCAGTTCGCCGGTCAGCACGATCCGTTTGCGGCTGTGTTCTCGTTCGGGGTCGGGAATCGGTACCGCCGACAGCAGTGCTTGCGTGTATGGATGCTGCGACGCGGTGTACACGGCGTCGGCAGGGCCGGATTCGATCACCTTGCCCAGGTACATCACCGCCACTGTGTCGGCCAACTGGCGTACCACCGCGAGGTCGTGGGCGATGAACAGATACGACAGGCCGAGCCGAGCCCGCAGGTCGATCAGCAGGCGCATGATCTGTGCTTGGATGCTGACATCGAGCGCCGAGACCGGTTCGTCGAGCACGACCAGCGCCGGCGAGATCGCCAGGGCGCGGGCGATACCGATCCGTTGGCGTTGCCCGCCGGAGAACTCGTGCGGGTAACGGTCACGGTGCTCCGGTCGCAGCTGCACCAGCTGCAACAGCTCAGCAACGCGGTCGGCGACGGCGGTGGCCGGCTCGCCGTGCACCTCGAGCGGTTCCGCGAGGAGCTTGCGCACCGTGAGCCGCGGGTGCAGCGACGCTTGCGGGTCTTGGAACACGATCTGCATCTTCCGGCGGGCCTTGCGCAATTCGGAATGGTTGAGGCGGGAGAGGTCCTGGCCGAGGAACTCGATTGTGCCGGCCGTCGGTTCGATCAGCCGCAGTATGCATCGACCTGTGGTCGATTTCCCGCAACCGGACTCACCGACGAGCGCCAAGGTCTCGCCATGGTGCAGTTCGAAGCTGACGCCGCTGACGGCATGCACAACAGCCGAGCGCCCACCGACCCGGGTGGGGAACTCCTTCACCAAGCCGGTGACGCGCAGCATCACCTCGCTCACGCGGGCACCCCAGCAGCGATGACAACGTCACACGCGGCCATCGTCTCACCGTGCGGGGTGAGCTCGGGCTCGGCGACCCGGCACGTGTCGATGGCATGACGGCACCTGGGCGCAAACGGGCATCCGGCCGGCAAGGACAGCGGTGAGGCCGGCACACCGGGGATGGAAGCCTGGATGTCGTGGCGGGAGTCGAGCCGCGGAAGGCAGTCGAGCAGTCCGCGGGTGTACGGGTGGGCAGGAGCGGCGAACAGTGGACGCACCGCAGCGGTCTCGGCGATGCGACCCGCGTACATCACCGCAACCCGGTCGGCTGCACCGGCGACGACGCCAAGGTCGTGGGTGATCAAAACCAGCGCCAAGCCGCTCTCGCGGCGGAGCTCGTCGAGCAGCTCCATGATCTGAGCCTGCACGGTGACATCGAGCGCGGTGGTCGGCTCATCAGCGATCAGCACCTCGGGGTTGTTGGCGATCGCCATCGCGATCATGACGCGCTGTCGCATGCCACCGGAGAGCTCGTGTGGGTAGGAGTTGCAGCGTCGCTCTGCTTGGGAAATGGTCACACGGTCAACCAATTCGATCGCCCGCGCAGCCGCCGCCTGCTTCGATAGCGCCGGTTGGTGGGCGCGCAACACGAGCGACAGCTGACGGCCGATGGTCAGCACCGGGTTCAACGAGGTCATCGGGTCCTGGAAGATCATCGATACCCGCGCGCCGCGGATTGCGCGCATGCGGGCCGGATCAAGACCGACGAGCTCGGTGCCGGCAAACACTGCCGACCCGCTGACGCGTGCACCGGGGAGAAGGCCGAGGATCGCCAACATGGTGACGCTCTTCCCCGAACCCGACTCCCCCACGACCGCCAATGTTTCACCGGACACGACATCGAGATCGACACCGCGGACTGCTCGCGCTGCACCGGCGGGGGTGTTGAACGTAACGCGCAGATCGCGCACCGTGAGGATCGGCGCAGCAGCCGGCAACGTCATCAGTTGCGATCCTTCATGTCAGTTGCGATCCTTGATGTCGCCGAGATCCTTGACGTCAAAAGTGTCGCGCAGCCCGTCGCCGACGAAGTTGAACGCGAGCACCACGAGGAAGATCGCGATCCCCGCCGCAGCTGCGATCCACCACTGGTAGAAGTTCGTCGCCCCTTCGGTGATCATCGCGCCCCACTCCGGGGACGGGGGGCGTGCACCGAGGCCGATGAAACTGAGCGACGCGGTCAGCAACACGACCTGTCCGAAATCCATCGTCGCGTTCACCAGCACAGGTGTATACGACATCGGCAGGATGTAGCGGCGCAGGATCAGCCACCGCGACGCACCGATCGCATGTGCTGACTCGACGTACTCGCGTTGTTTCACTGCGATCACCTGAGCGCGCAGCAACCTGGCATAGATCGGCCACCACACCAGCACCATGGCGATCAACGCGTTGCCGATACCCGGCCCGAGCGACGCCGTGATCGCCATCGCCAACAGGATTGGCGGAAAGGCCATCGTGATGTCGACGGCGCGCATCAGCACCGAGTCGATCCACCCACCGAAGAAACCGGCGATGGCCCCGACGATCGTGCCGATCATCACCGACGACACGATCACGATTGCCGCAACGGGCAGCGAGATCCGCGCCCCCCACAGGGCACGAACGAACACGTCGCGCCCGAGCGCATCGGTGCCCATCAGATGCGAGAAGCTGGGACCGAGCAGACGATCGGCAACCTGTTCGAGCGGATCGCTCGGGCTCCACCACGGCAACGTGACGGCGACGAGGACCCACAGCACCAGGGTGATGACCCCGACCAGCGCAGGGCCGCGCAACCATGCCGGCGACCGTCGTCGCGACCGGAACGGGGTGGTTTCGACTGCGGTCACGTCAACCGGATCCGCGGATCAGCAAAAGCGTAGATCACGTCGGTGACCAAGTTCGTCATGAGGAAAGCGAAACCTCCGAGGATGGTGACACCGATGATCGCCGGGAAGTCGAGGTTGCGTGACGACTCCACCGCATAGCTCCCCACCCCCGGCCAACTGAACACGGTCTCGGTGAGCACGGCACCCGTGAGCAAGAACGCGAACGTGAATGCGACGATCGTGATCGTCGGCAACAGCGCGTTGCGTAAGGCGTGCGAGTTCACAACGGTGCGTTCGCGCAAACCCATCGCCCGGGCCACTCTCACGTACTCCATTGAGAACTCGTCGAGCAGACTGGCCCGCACAAGCCGCGACACGATCCCGACGACGCCCCAACCGAGCACGCTCGCAGGAAGAATCAGATGCGCCAGCGCAGCACGCAACCCTCCGAAATCGCCATGCAGCAAGGCGTCGACGGTGTAGAACCCGGTGATCTCATCCGGTGCGGTCGCTCGCGGATCGAGTCGCCCCGGTCCTGGCAGCCAACCCAGCCGCGCATAGAACACGTACAGCAGCAAGAGCCCGGCCCAGAACGCCGGCAGCGACGAGCCGATCAGAGCGAAGAATCGGGCGATGTGATCGATGAAACGGTTGCGGTTCCGTGCTGCAAGCACGCCCAGGCCGATGCCGAACACGAGCCCGATGACCATTGCCGTGGCGGTCAGCTCGAGCGTTGCCGGGAGCCGGTCGACGAGGTCGTCGAAGACCGGTTTGCGAGTCGTGAACGAGGTGCCCATATCACCCTGCATGAGGTTCTTCATGTACTGCGCGTATTGCACGGGCAACGATTCGTCGAGCCCCCACCGCTGTTTCGCCGCAGCCACGACCTCAGGGTTGTTCAGGTTCCGCTCGCCAACGATGGACACAAGCGGATCGGCCGGCGTGAGCCGGGAGACGACGAACACGATCGTGGCGATGCCGAGCAGCAGCAGCGGCATCACCGCGATCCGACGAAGGAGGTATCCCCTCATCCGTCAGGCATGACCGATCGATCCGGGCGTACGGCCGTTGTCACGAACGACCGAGCTCGGCCAGCACCAGGTTGCAGCAGGCGCTGTAGCGCACACCAGTGATATTTGACCTGCTGGCAAGGAACAGGTCGGGGTTGACGACCGGAATGATGATCTGGTCGGCGATCATCGCCTCGGCGAGTTGCGAGTACAGCGCAGCACGTTCGGTGGCGTCCTGGGCAGCGAACGCCTGATCGAGTAGCGGCGCCTCGGCCGGATTGGCATCGGCCTTGGACCAGCCCTGCCACTGAGTACCTTCCATCAGACCGAAGTACTGCACGTACTGACTCGAGTCTGTGTGATCGGGAGCGAAGTACAACATCGTCACCGGGATACCATCGGCACCGATCTGCTCCGCCCAGACGGCGATCTCCACCGGGTTCAACTCGAGCTGGATGCCGACCTCTTGGAGATCGGTCTGCACCTTCTGCATCGCCGTGCTGAAGTCGACCCCGTACACGTTGAGCGACGGGTACGTGGCATCGAGCGTGAGTTCCGTGATACCCGCATCGGCGAGCAACTGCTTGGCAGCATCGAGGTCCTGTGCTGGAACAGCGAGGCCGTCAGTTCCAGCGAAACCGTTCGGGATCGGCGACGCCTGCGCACGGCCGGCACCGCCAACGGTTGCGTCGATCAGCCCCTCGTAGTCGAGTGCGAGGCGGATCGCTTCACGTACCTCGGGGCTGAGCTGTTCGCCGCCGACCGCGCCAGGGCTGAGCGCCAGGTATACGTAGTTGAAGCTCGGGACCTGCTCGATGACCAAATCGTCGCCGCCGAGTCCGTCGGCGACATCGGCCGAGAGTTGCATCGCGATGTCGACGGCACCCTGCTCGAGCTGCTGACGTTGGCTGACCGCCTGCGGGGTCTCCTTGATCAACACCTCCGGAAAGGCAGGAGCGGCGCCCCAGTACGCCTCGTTGCGGGCCAAACGAAGCTCGCTGCCTGCCGTATAGGCCGCCAGCGTGAACGGGCCGCTCCCGGCCGAGTTCGACAAGAACCACTCCTCGGCAGTGTCGGTTTCCGGATCAGCCGTGGCACCGTGCGCTTCGGCCAGCTCCTGGTTGACGATGCCAAGGTACGGCGCGTTGACCTGCGCGAGGAACGCCGAGTTCGGAGCGGTCAGGGTGACCTTCACCGTCGCATCATTGGGGGTCTCGATGCTGGCGATACTTCCAACCAGGTACGACGCCGATCCCTGTAGGCCCTGCTGGCGTTCCCACGAGAACTTCACATCCGCACTCATCACCGGCGACCCGTCAGCGAACGTCGCTGTCGGATCGAGCGTGAATGTGAACTCTGTCTGGTCAGCGTTGCTCTCCCAGGCCGTCGCCAACCTCGGTACCAGCGTGGTGTTGTCGACATCCAGCCCGATCAGGGTCTCATAGACGGCCGTCATGAAGATCTGGCACGTGTCGCAGTACGCGCGCTGCGGGTCGAGCGAGTTCACATCCATCCCACGGGCGATGACCAACGCCGTCTCGCTACCACCACCAGCGCTGTCACCCGTTGCGTCATCGGTGGCTTGAGAGCTGCTCACGCTGCCGTCAGGCGTGCCAGCGTCGGGACTGGCATCATCGCTGCCACACGCGGCAACGAGCAACCCGGTGATCAATCCCAACGCGATCACCCGCCTCGCGCTCCGGCGATCCTGCGGCGAACCCTTCGAACGAGTCACGGCGTGTCCTCTCCCCATGGCCAACCGGGTACCGGTCAGTGCGTTGACTGCAGTTAATACTCACCAACGGTGAACCGTCAAGAGATTTCTTGACACCTCTCCTACACTGACCGACGGCGACGAACGGTTACGAGGAGCGCGATGAACCTGCGAGAGCAACAGCGGCTGGCGACACGTCGAACGCTTGCCGAGCACGCGCTGCGACTCTTCCACGACCAAGGTTTCGACGAAACCACCGTCGAGGAAATCGCCGCTGCGGCAGGAGTCAGCCAGCGCACCTTCTTCCTCCACTTCTCCACCAAAGCGGCCGCTGCGTTTCCGGACCATGAAGAACGCGTGATTCACTTCGCAGCCCGCCTCGGCAACGGCACCGAAGTCGGCAACCCCTTACTTCACCTCTGTCAGGTGATGTCCAGCGGACTCGATACGAGCTCACCCATGCGGCGCACCCGCTACCAATTGCTCGACAACGTGTCTGCGCTGCGCCAAGAAGACACACGCACCGATAGCGACTACGAGCACGTCGTCGCCACCTACCTCATCCAAGCCTGGGGAGACTCGACCGAAGCCCGCATCCGCGCCCACGCCGTCGCCAACGCCACACTCGGCATCGCCCGCGCATCGCTCATCGCCTGGAGCCAGGACAGCGTCGACCCACAAACCGTCTGCTTCGAACTGATGCATCGCATGTTCGGCTCACCCTTCGAAATTCCGCTGCAGTCACTGAAGTAACCGCCACGCCCTCGCTGCTCGCCTGACGGACTGATTCGGCGGTTCGCCAGGCGTGATCTCCCCTGGTTCGCTCGCTGCGCTGAGGTCTACTTCAGATTGCTTCGGGGCCCGGCCGATGGTCCGGCCCGCTTCGAAGACGTCGTCGTGGTCGGTGACGAGCCACGTCTGCGGGTCCGGGTTGGCGCCGAAGAGCGCCTTGGTCTCCCGGAGCACGTTCATCGGAGCCTGGGCGACCGATGCCGCGATCGCGCGAGCTCGTCGGCGGAGGTCATCGGGGGCGACGACGTCGGTCACGAGGCCGATCCGCTCGGCGGCGGCGGCGTCGATCGGCGTGGCGTCGAGACAGAGGCGGCGGGCCCACCCGTCGCCGACGATCAGCTTAAGCGGGGTGAACAGGGGCACGCCGCCGAGGCGGAGCTCGGGGTGGGCGAAGGTTGCGCGGTCGGTAGCGACCCGAATGTCGCACATGACGGCCAGGTCGAAGCCGGTGCCGAGGGCGTAACCATCGGGTTGCGGCGAGCGCGCCGATCTAGTCACGCACCGCCTTAGAAACCCGGGCAGGTAGTCGACGTGGTAGCCCTAGAAGCCGTACCAGACAGGCTACAGAACGGCGAGCTAGTGGTCCTGCCGATAAGTACAACGGTGTAACTTGGGTGGAGTCCACGTCTTCGGACCTTGTTGCGGAGGTTCACCGTGTCTCGTTGTTCGCCGTTCGAGGTTCAGTTGTGTAGTGAGGACCGGTCGGTTCTTGAGGTGCGGGCATCGTCGCGGAACGCGTCGCACTCGGAGGTGGTCCGGGCTCGGATCGT
>JANNHO010000551.1:0-4528 GCA_031404435.1 Acidimicrobiaceae bacterium
ACGTCGAAGAACTCCGGCCGCAGCGTGATCGCGGTGAGATGCGGGGCGAGGTGGGTGACGTCGATGCCCCACGCGAGTGCCCGTTCGATCTGCGCCCGGCACTCGCGCAGCACCTCGGCCGGATCGGCGTGCTCCCACAGGTCGCCGACGTTACGCGGGAACCCACCCTCGCCGGACAGCAGTGATGGGGCATGGGTGATCGGGCCCCAGCGGTAGTGCTCGTGTTCGCAGTTGAGCGTGAGGTGCACGCCGATGTCGTCGCCTGTCCCGGTGCTGGTGCCGGCGTCGTAGCCGAGCGCAGCGTGGCGGGCCCACGGGGCGGGAACCATGATCGACGCGCACGTCGCCACCCCGTCGCGCAGTGCTGCGTACACGCCCTCGTTCGCGGCATGGCTCGAGCCGAGGTCGTCGCACGAGATGATCAGCAAGCGGGCGTCGGTGGGATGGCCGAGGCGTTCGGCCAGCGATGTCGTCGGGCGCGAGCTTGCGGTCACCTCGCGAACGCTATCCGGCGCACCCGGCCCAGAGGCCGAGGTTGCCGACGCGGGCTGTCTCGGCTGCGGCGCGAAAGTCATCGGCGTGGGCGACGTTGGGTGGGAAGGTGAGCAGCGTTGCGTAGCCGCGGCCGATGATCTCCAGGTTGACGAACAACCCGTCTTCGGCGCGGTACACGTAGCCGAGCAAACGGTCGTAGGCGTCGCGCGCCTCCACGTCGCGCACCACCTGCACGCGGGCTCCCACGGGCAGCAGCGTCTTGGCGAACGCCGAGGCCTCCGGCCCGAAGCACTCGACCGGCGAGTTCGGTTTGACGGTCTCGGGCGTATCGATCCCGATCAAGCGGAGTGACTCCGACGTCCCGTCGAAGTCGACCACGATTGTGTCGCCGTCGACGACGCGTTCGACCACGCCGTTCGGCTCGAGAATCGTCGGCCCCGCTGCGGTGATCGTGTCCGCGGAGGTGCCGCATGCGGCGAGGGCTGCGTTGAAGACGGTCAGAAGCGAGACCGCGACGCACAGAGAAGCGCTGCGCACTCCAATGTTTCTATCGGTCTCAGGCTCGGAACCGAAGTTCGGTCTCAACGCGCTCGCGCCGCCGCATGCGGCCGCGGTCGACGCGACGCACCAGGGTCGGCGCACTTACGGGGTGCGATAGGCATCACGGCGATGGACGACGGACACGACCTCGATCACCAACACGGCGTCGATGATGCTGTAGATGACGCGGTACTCGCCGCGTCGAGCCGATACAGAGGAAACAGAGCATCTTCAGCGAGTTTTCCCGCGGGAAAATCGAAGGCCTGATGGCCGGCTCTTCGCAGGCTGGGCTGGGGTAGTCGATCGGTTCCTCACCGGGCGGGGGAGTGGTGTAGATCGTGACTGCTCCGGCGGGGAGGTGGCAGACTGGCCGCGTGGTGGACGCCGGGCCTCTCCTCCGGCTTACCGGGCTGACGAAGCGGTATCCGGCGGTCACGGCCCTCGATGGGCTCACCCTCGAGGTGCCTCGCGGGCGTGTCGGGCTGATCGGTGCCAACGGGGCGGGCAAGACGACGATGTTTCGCATGCTGCTCGGGTTGACGCAACCGAGCGAGGGCCACATCGAAGTGTGCGGGCTCGACGTCGCCAAGGACCCGATCGGGGTTCGGTCGCGGCTCGGCTACATGCCCGAGCATGATTGCCTGCCGCTCGATCAGACCGCTGCCGATGTGGTGTCGACGTTCGGTGAGCTGAGCGGGTTGCCGGCTCGTGCGGCGAGGCAGCGGGCGTCGGACATCCTCGATCTCGTTGGGTTGGACGAGGCCCGTTTCCGCCCGATCGGCGGCTTCTCCACCGGCATGCGCCAACGGGCCAAGCTCGCCCAGGCGTTGGTTGGTGGTCCCGAGCTCGTACTCCTTGACGAGCCGACTGCCGGACTCGATCCGCTCGGACGCGAGGAGATGCTCGCGCTCGTCGCGCGGCTCGGAACCTTCGGCATCTCGGTGCTGATGGCAACTCATCTGCTCGACGATGTTCAGCAGGTGTGCGATCACGTGGTGATGATCGACGGTGGCCGACTCGTCGTTGCCGGGGCGACGCAGTCGTTGCTCGAAGGAACGGGAACGCTCACCGTCGAGGTCGGACCGCGCGGCACCGAATTGGTCGACGCGCTTGCGCGTATCGGGTTGAGCGCATCGTCAGTGGACGGAACAGTCGAGATTCAGACCAACGGCGACGATCACTTCGATGTCGTACGCGACACCGTCGCAGATCTGGGCTTGCCGTTGTATCGACTGTCGACTCGCTTGACCTCGCTCGACGAAGTGTTCCTCCGCCACGCCGGGACTGCACCGTGAGCGTCGTCGATGCCGGCAACAGCGGCGGCGCGGTTTACGACCGTGGGTACCGCCCCTATGAGGGCCGACGCGGTCGACGCGGCGCGGCGACGCTTGCTTTGGTCAAGGCCTCGATCCGGCGTGCTCTCGGCATCCGTCGAACGTGGCGTCAGAAGGTGGCCCCGTTCCTCCTGCTGGGGGTCGTCACCATCCCGGCAATCGTGAACGTCGGTATCGGCTACGTCACTCGCGACAGCCCTGCGGACGGGTTTGAGATCCTGACCTATCGCGACTACGTCGGGGTGTCATCGGCGTTGCTGTTGTTCGTCGCCGTCGTCGCACCAGACGTGATGTGTCCCGATCGGCGCCAACGGGTGCTGCCACTGATGTTCGCCCGCCCGATGACCGGCACCGATTACGTCGTGGCCAAGGTCGGAGCAATCTTCAGCATTTTGTTTGCGTTCTCGTTCCTGCCACAGGTCGTGCTGTTCCTCGGCAACATGCTCGTCAGCGACGCCGCGATCGACTACTTCACCGGCCACCTCGACGTGCTGTGGAAAGTGCCGCTGGCGATCGTGGTGCTTGCCGTGTACTACGCCGTGATCGGCGTCGCAGTGGCGGCGCTCACCGATCGACGCGTCATCGCCGGCGCGTCGATCATCGGCCTGTTCCTCGTGACGTCGATCACCTCGGGCATCGTCGTCGGAAACTTTGAGAGCGGCGGTGGATCTGCGGCTGCCGTCGTCAACGTGCTGGCCCTTCCGATCTATTTACGTGACATCATCTTTCTCGGCCACATCGATCCCGACTCACCGCTGGGCGGGGTGGCCAACGGGGGACTGTTGGCCTGCGGTGTGTATGCCACCGTCCTGGTCGCCGCCTCGGCGTCGCTCCTCGCCCGCTATCGCTGGGTGGAACGATGAGCCAACCGTCCCCGCCGTTGCCGCCGCCTTGTACCGATCCGGCGTTTGCCGCCGATCCCACAGTGGATGTGCGTGAGGTGTCGGTCTGGTTCGGTGCCAAGGTCGCGCTGTCCGAACTGAGCTGCTCGTTCGGAGCCGGCGTCACCGGCCTGCTCGGCCCCAACGGGGCCGGAAAGACGACCTTGATGCGCGCCGTCGTGGGCCTCACCGGTGTCAATCAGGGCGCGATCACCGTTGAAGGGCTCAATCCTCGCCACGACCGATCGGTGCACCGCGCGATGGCCATCGTTCCCGAGGACGAGGCCGTGCCGGCGGGGCTCACTGCCCGCCAGTTCGTTCGCTACGTCGCCGACCTCCACCGCGTGACCGACCGTCAGGCACCGGATCAGGCGTTGGACGAAGTGGGGATGCTCGACGCAGCCGACCGGCACGTCGCCGGGTTCAGCAAGGGCATGCGGCAGCGAACGAAGATCGCCGCCGCGCTCGTCAAGAACCCCCGGGTCCTCGTCCTTGACGAACCGCTGAACGGAGCTGATCCGGTGCAGCGGGTTCATCTCATCGACCTCTTCAAACGCCTCGGCGACCAGGGTCGCACGGTGATCGTGAGCTCGCACGTGTTGAACGAGGTGGAGCGGATGGCCGATCGAGTCATCGTGTTGATGCACGGTCGCCTCGCGGCCGCAGGTGACCGGCGGGCGATTCGCGATGCAATGGACGACCGCCCGCGACATGTGTTCGTCCGCTCCGACGACGACCGTGGGCTTGCCGCTGCACTGCTCGGTCTCGAGTCCGTTGCAGGCGTGACGATCGATTCCATTCGCAAGGGTCTGGTCATCCAAACGTTGCAGGCGCGCGACGTTGCCACCGCGTTGCCGCGTCTGGCCCGCAGTTCGTCGGTGCGTCTGCTGGAAGTGCGCGCCCTCGATGATTCGCTCGAGAGCTTGTTCCGTGAGCTCGTCCGATGACGGCCTCATCAACCGCACGCAGGGCTCGGCCGCGTTTCGTCGCGCTGGCGCAGTACACGATCCAGTCGTGTCTGCCACTTCGCCGGTGGGTAGCTGTGTTGGTGCCGTGCGCAGGCGCGCTGCTGTTCGGCCTGCTCGCCCACGCGGTGCAGGCCAGCGCCGATCAGGCCTTTGCCAACATCGCCGCGGAAGGCCTGCTCAGCCTGATCATGCCGATCACCGCGCTGATCATCGGCGACGCCGTGCTCGGCGCCGAAGTTCGGTCCGGCACGTTTCATTTCACCTTTCTCTCACCGACGCCGATCTGGCAGATCGTGCTGGCGCGCTGGCT
>JANNHO010000552.1:0-2819 GCA_031404435.1 Acidimicrobiaceae bacterium
AGCTCAACGTCTCGCGATACTCGCGGACATCACCGACCGTTCGCAGGTAGGAGAGTGTCCCGCCGCAGTTGAGTGTGGGGTAGTCGATCGCCGTGGCCTTGTCACCATCCTGTGCGATTCCGGCTTGAGGTACCTCTCCACCGACGTCCACCGCGATCGCTGACACTCGGACCTCCGAGCGGTGCCAGGTCACCGAATGGTCGGTGGAACCGCGCGGCGAGTCGGGTGGCTATCGGCGGTGCGACCTCACTCCCTGTTGCCTCTCCTTGTCGGGTCATGTTCGCGCTGCGGATCACCAGGGCTCATGCGCGGTGGGCGAGGAAGGCGTAGCCGCATACGTCGAACGAACGCGCCTGCGGTTCACCGGTTGCGCCGCCGAAAGTGTCGACTGGTGGTCCAATGACGACCTGCGCGAACCCGGAGTCTTCAAGCATCTGTTGCCAGCCCGCACGGGGCAGCCCGCCGGCTATTCAACCGGTCCACAGATCGACGTCGCGCATCGCCTCGATGGGAACCGGGCGGCCGTTGGCGATGTCAGCGAACTGCAACACCCCACCGGGACGGAGCACGCGGAAGATCTCGGCAAACACGGCCTGCTTGTCGGCGCAGAGGTTGATCACACCGTTGGAGATGACGACATCCGCCCACCCGTCCTCGACGGGCAGGGCTTCGGCGAGGCCCTCGCGAAACTCAACATGGCCGAACTGAAGTTGTTCGGCGGTGGCTCTCGACTTGGCGAGCATCTCGGGGGTCATGTCGATCCCGACCACACGACCGGTCGTCCCAACCTGGGTAGCGGCAATGAACGAGTCAAAGCCGGCGCCGGAACCGACGTCAACGACACGGGAGCCGGTTTCGATCCGGCGCACCGAGAACGGGTTGCCGACCCCGGCAAAGGATTCGACTGCCCGATCCGGCAGTACGTCAACGACCGCTTGGTCGTACCCGAGACGGGCAGCAAGCGGGCGGCCGGTGTGGAAGTGGTGGGTGCCGTGCGGATCTTCGGCGACCTCGCGGTACTTGTCTCGTACCTGCGTACGAAGGGTCTCGACATCGACGAGAGTTTCGTTGGACATGTTCATCCTCCTATGCCGGCGGCGATGGGCAAGCCGGCTCGCTTCCATTCGGGGAAACCGTCCTCAAGACGGCGGGCAGTGAATCCACGGCGGCGCAGCTGTCGCACTGCCTCGTCGGCGTACACGCAATACGGGCCGCGGCAGTACGCGACGATCTCTTTGTCCTTTGTCAACGAACGAAGCCGGCGAAGCTCGCCAACGGGAACCGATGTGGCACCCGGAATGTGACCGGCCTCGTATTCGACTGAGGGACGCACATCGAGCACCACGGTGTCACCGGCTCGCAGACGAGCTTCGAGCTCGACTCGGGTCACCGGCTCCAAACTACTGCGGTCACCGACATAGGCGTCTGCGAGTTCGTTGATGCCGGCAACATGTTCGGCGGCGATGTCGCGCAAGGCCGCCCACACGTCCGCAACGCGATCGCTGGCAAGCATGTAGACGATCCGAGTGCCCTCGCGACGGGTGCGCAGCACGCCCGCTCTGGCCATCGCCCGCAGATGGTGCGACGTGTTGGCCACGCTCTGCCCGATCTCCTCAGCCAGTTGCTCGACCGACCGTTCACCCTGCGCCAGAACATCGACGATCTCCGCGCGACGCCCGCTCGCCAACGCCTTGGCCACCTCGGCGAACGCGTCAAAGAGTGCGTCCTTCGCTGCCCGGTCACTCACCTCGAACTCCGTCTCATCGATATTCAAGCTACTACTTGAATATCGGTGCAGCAAGAGATATGTTCAAACAATCACTTGATCAACGCTCATCGGAGAGGAGACGGCGTGCAGAGGATCTACGACTTCGTCGATGAGGGCCTCGGGCACTCCTCGTACGCAATCGACCTCGGCAACGGCACCGCCGCCGTCGTCGATCCGCCACGGTTCCCGATCGCGCACAAAGCTCTTGTCGAACGGCTCAGCCTCAGACTCGCCTGGACGCTGGACACCCATTCGCACGCCGACTACGTGACCGGCAGCACCGCTCTCGCCGAACGGACAGGCGCAACCTTCGTCGCCCCGGCGGCATCGCACCTCGAATCACCACATCGGCCGGTCACCGATAATGAACACGTGATCCTCGGTGACGGTGTCGAACTGGTCGCCTGGGCGACCCCCGGTCACACACCCGACCACCACGCCTATGTCCTCATCGAGGACGGCGCGCCGATCGCGTTGTTCTCTGGCGGTTCCCTGATGGTCGGCACTGTCGGACGCACAGACTTGAACGGCCCAGCGCTCACCGTCCCGCTCGCTCACGACATGTTCGCTGCACTGCGCCGGTTCGATCGGTTGCCCGATGAGCTCGCGGTCTATCCGACACATGGTGCGGGATCGTTCTGCTCGGCCCCTGGCGCCTCGCAGCGCACCTCGACACTCGGCCACGAGCGCGCCACCAACGCACTGTTCTCGATCACCGACGAGGACGAGTTCATCGAGCGGCTTGTCGCCGGTTTCGGCACCTTCCCGACCTACTTCGCACGGCTACCGGAACTGAACCGGCAGGGTCCAACGCGCTACGACTCGATCCCTCACCTCACGAGACTCCATCCCGACGACGTGGAACGCCACGTCGCCGAAGGCGGCGCCGTCGTCGACGCCCGACCCGTCACGCAGTTCGCCGCAGGTCACATACCCGGGTCGGTGTCGAACACGCTGCGTCCGGTGTTCGCTAGCTGGCTTGGCTGGCTGATCGAACCGAACCGGGCAATCGTGTTCGTCCTCGACCCGGATCAGGATTGCGCTGACCTGG
>JANNHO010000553.1:0-2545 GCA_031404435.1 Acidimicrobiaceae bacterium
CTGGACGCTCACCATCGTGCGGACCGAGCTCGGTGAGGAAGTGATCAACCGGATGATCGCCGACGGCACGATCATCGCCCGCCCCGCCCAGGAAGACGAGGTGGCGATGAAGCTGCTGCGCACGCTCAGCATCGTCAGCCGCCGCCGTTGGCCCGACTTCGCCGACCGCGCCCCCTCCGTCGGCGTCCCCCCGCCCAAGAAAAAGGTCGTCGCCCCCATCGAATAAGCAGATCTGGGCAGCATTCCTCTCGGAAACCGGAAGAAATCCTGCCCAGATCTTTTAGTGGCGGGTGAGGTCGAGGGCGGCAGCGACGATGTCGTCTTCGCTGACGAGAACGACGTTGGCGGCGTCGCCCAATGGGATGAACGTGTCGCGGGCGGCCAAGCGGCGGGCGCGTCCGGTGAAGCCATGCTCGAGCAGCCCCGCCATCACCGCCTCGCCGACTCCCCCGCTGAAGCGGGTCTCATCGACCACGAGAACCACGCCGATCTCGCGGGCGTGCTCGATCACCATTGCGACCGGCAGCGGGGCGAGCCAGCGCAGATCGACCACCCGACACGACACGCCGCGCTCGGCCAACCGGCGTGCGGCACGCAGCGACAGGTGCAGCCCGTTCGCCCACGTGACGATCACCACGTCGGCGCCATCGCGGGCAACCCGTGGTTCGCCGATGGGAGCATGTGCGCCGGCCCAGTCGTGCGGCGACGCATAGGTTGCCGTCCATCCACCATCGCCATGATCGTGAAGGTCGCGGCGGTGATAGAGCGCGATCGGTTCGAGATACACCGACACCGTGCCATCGACGAGCGCGGCGGCCACGCACGCGCGCAGCATCGGGGCCGCGTCTCGCGGATGGGCGGGGCTGGCGATGACGAGACCGGGGATGTCGCGTAGCACCGCGACCGAGTTGTCGTTGTGGAAGTGACCCCCGAATCCCTTCTGGTACGCGTAGCCGGGGATGCGCACGACCATGCCGTTACGGAACGCTCCCTGCGAAAAGAACGACAAGCTGGCGGCCTCGCCGCGCAACTGGTCTTCAGCGTTGTGCAGGTACGCGAGGTACTGGATCTCCGGGATCGGCACGAGTCCCGACACGGCCGCGCCGAGTGCCAGCCCGAGGATCGACTGCTCGTCGAGCAACGTGTCGAACACGCGGGCGCTGCCAACCCGTTTGGCGAGCCCGCGGGTGACCCCGTAGACGCCCCCCTTGACCGCGACGTCCTCGCCGAACACGATCGTCTGTGGTGTGCTGGACAGCACGTCGGCAAGCGTGCGGTTGATCGTCTCGGCAAGCGTGAGCGGGCCGTCGTCTTCCGGCAACGCGCCGCCGAACACACGGTCGCGCTCCCCGGCCGGTGCGTGCGCTGCAGCCTGGGCGACGAGCAGCGGACGGCGCGGCGACAGCGGGGCGATCACGGTTTCGGCGTCGACCAGTGTTGGCAGATCGATCATCGATATTGCCAGCTCACGGATCACATCGCGGCGTCGGAGGTAGCCCGCAACCAGCTCGTCGGCGCTGCACAAACCGCGCTGGACGACCAACCTCGCCATGGCCAGCAGCGGGTCACGCGCGAAGTCGGCCCGGATCGACGCAGGTGAGCGGTAGGCGCTCTCCACGTCGGTGCCCGCATGCCCCATCAGTCGCACGGTGCGCAGGTGCAACACGGCGGGACGGCGAGTCGCGCGCACCCAATCCGCCAAGCCGAGCGCGATCGCATACACGTCGTCGGGCGCCTGGCCATCGGCTGCTTCGTAACGAAGACCGGTCCGGGCCCGCAGCATCGCCTCGATCCACCGCTCGTTCGTCGGCACGCTGATCCCCCAGCCGTTGTCCTCGCAGACCAACAGCAACGGCATCGGCAGCCCACCGTGGGCGGTGTACTCGGCGGCGTTCAGCGCCCCCTGCGCCGTCGAGTGGTTCGCGCTGGCATCACCGAACGAGCAGACCGCAATCGCATCGTCGTCCCACCGGCTCGGCACGCGCATCCGCCGAGCCCGATCGATGGCGAACGCGACACCGATCGCGCGTGGCAGGTGCGAGGCGATCGTGGAGGTTTGCGGGATGACATCGAGACCCGGATGACCGAACACCTTGTGGCGCCCGCCGGCAACCGGCTCCTCGGTGAGGGCGAGCATTCCGGCAAGCACGTCACGGACACCGGCGAGCCCGTCGCGTCCGGCGGGTCCGGCGGGTCCGGCCAGCCCGGAGCGCATCAGGTAGAAGCCGCCGGAGCGGTAGTGCAACAGCGCGGGATCGGTCGGTCGCAACGCCGCAGCGATGAGCGCATTGGCCTCATGGCCGGCCGACCCAATGGTGTAGTAGCCGATGCCCCGACCGCGCAGCCACCTTGCGGTGTGGTCGATGTGGCGACTGTCCATCTGGGCGCCGAACGCCAGCAGCGCCAACTCATCCGACAGCCCACCCAGGCCAGGTCCGTGGGGCCCGCGCCGCCACCCGGGGGCGGCGGCCGTGGCCCGCTCCGGGGTAACGGCGCCACCCGCGCCCCGCGCGGGGCCGTTGGGGGGCGGCGGCAGGGCGGCCGG
>JANNHO010000554.1:0-4634 GCA_031404435.1 Acidimicrobiaceae bacterium
CCGCGAACTGCCGCGGTCTCTCGCTACGCGCGAGGCCGCTCCTCCGGGGATCCCCGCGCGCCGCTCCGGTCTCGGAACTGCGCTGGTCGCGCCCTGTTCGCGCCACCGAGGCGAGCGTGCGCGGCCGGGGGCCACGCAGCCGGACCCGGCCGCGCACGCGGGGAACGCCCCGCAATCTCGCGCGCGCCGAGTCCGTTCGCTCACTTCGCGGCGAGCAGGATCTCCTCGAAGTACTTGACCGCGCGCGGGCGACGTCTGCTCTTCGTACAGATCGAGGCGACGGTTGATCGCATCGGTGGTGTCGTCGTCACGCTGCAGCACATCACCACCGCATACGTCACAAATCCCCACCGTCCGGTCGTCGTCGATGGCAACGTAGTTCGTGCCACAATCCCGGCACACCCGGCGTGCCGAGATGCGCTGCAGAACCAGGTCCCGAGGCACATCAAGATCGATGACGATGTCGAGTGGGCGATCATGCGTGATCCGGTCGAGTGCTCGCGCCTGACCGACCGTGCGCGGGAACCCATCGAGGATGTAACCCCGGGTCCGCGCGTCGTCACGCCCGAGCCGCTGTTCGACGATGCCAACCATGATCTCGTCGCCCACCAAACCACCGGCGTCCATGACCTGCTTGGCGATCGAGCCCAGTTCGGTTCGCTCGCGTACTGCCGATCGCAACATGTCGCCGGTGGAGATGTGCGGGACGACGAAATGGCGCGACAGACGGACGCACTGCGTACCCTTGCCGGCGCCTTGGCGACCGAAGAGAATGAGCCGAGCGCCGGGAATCATGCCGGACTCAGGTACGCCAGTTGAGGCTCAGCAGGGTCACTTCAAGAACCCCTCGTAGTTCCGAAGCATCAACTGGCTGTCGATCTGGCGCATCAACTCCAACGCCACACCCACGGCGATTAGCACGGTCGTTCCAGCGAACGGGAAGCTCTGGACGTCGCCGGCCCACAGCAGCAAGTACGGCATGATGGCAATGATCGCGACGAACACCGCACCGGGCAGGGTGATCCGGTTGACCGCCTTACCGAGGTAGCGCTCGGTCTGGGGCCCAGGTCGGATGCCCGGGATGAACCCGCCCTGACGCCGGAGCTGATCGGCCTGGCGGATCGGGTCGAAGGCGATCGAGTTGTAGAAGTAGGCGAAGGCAACAATCATCAGCGAGAAGAGGATGATGTACACGATGTTCTGGCTGTTGACGATGTAGGTGTCGATCTGGCGCTGCACCCATGCTCGCCATCCGGTCCCATCGTTGGCGCCGAGCAGGTTGCTGAGGAGCACCGGGAGCAACAGCACGGAGCTGGCGAAGATGATCGGCACGATGCCGCTCTGGTTCACCTTGAGCGGGATGTAGGTGTTCTGTCCGCCATACATCCGGCGACCGACGACACGCTTGGCGAACTGCACTGGGATGCGGCGTTGCGCCAGTTCCACCCGCACGACAGCGATGACGATGCCGATGCTGAGTGCACAGAGCAAACCGAACACGAACCACTTGCGGCTCTGCAGGATCGAGTAGAAGCTGTACGGCAGATCGCTGACTACCGAGGCGAAGATGATCATGCTCATGCCGTTGCCGATACCGCGTTGGGCGATCAACTCACCAAGCCACATGATCAGCGCCGTGCCGGCCACCAGGGTGACGATCACGAGATACCCGCGCGGCCACATGCCGTCGGGAAGCAGCTTCACGTTGGGCACCGACTGTGCCGCGCCGAAGAACGCGCTACCTCGGCCCTGACCGAAGATGAACGTGAGACCGGTTCCCTGCAACAAGGCGATCCCAATCGCCAGGTACCGGGTGTACTGCGTGATCTTGCGCTGCCCGACTGCGCCTTCCTGCTGCAGCTTTTCCAGCTTGGGGATCACCACACCGAGGACCTGCATAATGATGCTGGCCGTGATGTACGGCATGATCCCCAGCGCAAAAATCGAGAAGCTGCCGAATGCCCCGCCGGAGAACAGGTTCAGAAATCCGAGCGCACCTTGCGAACGCACCGTCTCTTGGAACTGGTTGACCGCGTCTGGATCGATGCCCGGCACACGGATCGCCACGCCGAGCCGATACAACGCAACGATCCCCAGCGTGAACAGGATCTTGTTGCGAAGATCGGCAACCTTGAAGACGTTCTTCAAGTTCGACAGCACAACGGACTCCTCGGGGGATGCAGCACTACCCGTTCGGCGGGCAGATCATTTGGCAGAACAGGACTGGGTGATGATACGGCGTGCGCGCCGCCCGACAGCACCATGCGGCGGCTTCGGGCGGCGGTCCGATCAATGGAACAACATGCGGACCGAGCGTTCAGCGGTTGGTGAACTGGTTGCCTTGCACCGGAGGGCGGCCTGACTTGTACGGCAGCGGCAGCAACGTCACCGAACCGCCAGCGGCCGTGATGGCGTCGGTTGCCGATTTCGACACGGCGTGTGCGGTCACACTGACCGCAGTGGTGATCTCGCCACGGCCGAGCACTTTGACAAGCGTGCCCTTGCGGACCAGGCCGCGGGCCACCAGAACTTCGGGGCTGATCGAGCTCTCATCGAGTGCGGCGATCTGGTCGAGGTTGACCGGCGAGTAATCGATGCGGAACGGGTTGTTGAAACCCTTCAGCTTCGGCACACGTTGCTTGAGCGGCATCTGGCCGCCTTCGAAACCGCGGGCCACCTTGCCGCGACCACGCGACTGCTGGCCCTTCGTACCGGCACCGGCGGTCTTGCCGCCCTTACCGCCGATACCACGACCGAGTCGCTTCTTGGCCTTGGTGGATCCCGGCGCGGGGAAGAGTTCATCGACGCGCATGTCAGGCCTCCGTTCCGTTCTCGGTCACCTTGATGAGATGGGGCACGCGGGCGAGCATGCCGCGGATCTCGGGACGGTCCGGCAAGGTGTTGGTGTTGCCGATCCGGCCGAGGCCGAGCGCACGCAGCGTGCCATGGGCCTTCGGCTTGTTGCCGATGGCTGAGCGAACCTGGGTGACCGTGATGGTCACCTCGCCGCTGTAGGTGTTGGGTCGCCGACCAGGCATCAGTGCCTCTCTCCCGAAGCTCGCTGCTTCTCACGCTCGTTGTAACTGGTGAGAACGCCCTTGGGTACGAAGTCCTCGGCAGCAAGACCGCGTCGAGCGGCGACCACGTCGGGACGTTGCAGGCTCTTGAGCCCGTTGATGGTGGCCCTGGCCACGTTGATCGCGTTGGACGAACCGAGCGACTTGCACAACACATCGTGCACGCCGGCTTCTTCGAGAATGACCCGAGCGGCGCCGCCGGCGATCACGCCGGTACCCGGTGCGGCCGGCTTCATCAGCACGCGACCGGCGGAGTTGATGCCGATGATTGGGTGAGTAATCGTGCTGCCCGCGAGCGGTACGTCGAACAGGTTGCGCTTGGCTTCCTCGGTGCCCTTCTGGATAGCCAACGGCACCTCTTTCGCCTTGCCATACCCGAGGCCGACACGACCGTTGCCATCACCGACCACGACGAGCGCCGTGAACGAGAACCGACGACCGCCCTTGACCACCTTGGCAACGCGGTTGATCGTGATCACACGAGATTCACGCAAGCCGTTGGGGTCGGGGGTGGGTTCGTTGCCACCGCGGTTGTCGCGGTTGCCGAAATTGCTGGGACCAGCCATCAGAACTCCAAACCTGCTTCACGGGCTGCGGTAGCCACCGCAGCGATGCGGCCGTGGTAGGCGAAGCCGCCACGATCGAACACGACAGTGTCGACGCCGGCAGCCTTGGCCCGCTCGGCGACGAGCTGACCAAGACGCGTTGCCGCGTCGACATTGGAACCCGAACCGATGTTGCGTTGCGTGGCCTCGTTCGACGTGGCCGACACGATGGTGCGACCGGCGTCGTCGTCGATGACCTGCAACACGAGATGCTTGTTCGAGCGGTACACGGCGAGACGAGGACGAGCCGCGGTGCCGTGGATCTTCTTGCGTACTCGGGCATGCCGGATGAGGCGGCCCTGACGGCGTTTCTGGGCGACGTTGCTCATGGTTGCGTCCTCACTTCTTCCCGGTCTTGCCGGCCTTGCGGACGACCTTCTCACCGAGGTAGCGAACACCCTTGCCCTTGTAGGGCTCGGGCTTGCGGATGGAACGGATGTTGGCGGCAACCTGGCCGACCAGTTCTTTGTCGATTCCCTTGACGATCACCCGCGTCTGCACGGGGCATTCGAAGGTGATCCCTTCGGGTGCGGCCACGATCACCGGATGACTGAAACCGAGCGCCAACCGCAACGTGGTGGGGCTCTGCGCCTCGGCGCGATACCCCACGCCGATGATCTCGAGTTCCTTCACGAAGCCGTCGGTGACACCAACGACCATGTTGTTCACCAATGATCTGGTGAGACCGTGCAGGGACCGATTTTCGCGGAGGTCGTCGGGGCGTTCGACGAACAGCGTCGTGTCGTCCTGGCGGATCGAGATCGCGCCAGGGATGACCCGGCTGAGGGTGCCTTTGGGGCCCTTCACCGTGACAGCGCCATCAGCGATGCTGATGTCGACGCCACCGGGAACGGCAATCGGGGATTTACCGATTCGTGACATGTCGGGTTCCTCTCGTCACCACACGTAGCAGAGCACTTCGCCGCCGACGTTGCGCTTGCGCGCATCGCGG
>JANNHO010000555.1:0-1889 GCA_031404435.1 Acidimicrobiaceae bacterium
CGGGTGCTCGACGACGACGGCCATGAGTGCCCGCCGAACACGTCGGGACAGATCTACTTCAAGAGCCTGATGGGCAACGACTTCGAGTATCACAACGCGCCGGAGAAGACCGCGGCGGCCCACTCGAGCGACGGTTACGGCACCCTGGGCGACATCGGTTACGTCGACGACGACGGGTTCGTGTTCCTCTCCGACCGCAAGATCGACATGATCATCAGCGGCGGGGTCAACATCTACCCGGCCGAGATCGAGGGCGTGCTCGTCATGCACTCGGCGGTCACCGACGCCGCGGTGTTCGGCGTCCCCGACGACGAGTTCGGCGAGCAGGTGAAGGCCATCGTCGAGTTGGCGGAGGGCATCGAACCCACCGACGATCTCGCGCGTGATCTCATCGGCCACGTGCGCGAGCACCTCGCCGGCTACAAGGCACCCCGGACCGTCGATTTCAGTGCTGCGCTCCCCCGCACTCCGACGGGCAAGCTGCTCAAACGCCAACTGCGCGAGCCCTACTGGGAAGGATCCGGTCGCACCATCTGACCTCGCGTCGCATGTCGCCGTACGAGGGTTGACGAGCAACGACGAGCAGGAGGCGACACCTACAACCGGTGGAGATCTATCCCGGAAGGTCGAGGAGCACGGCGATCGTCTCACGAAGCTGCGCAACGACGGCAGGCCCGACGTTCCCACGTGTCGCAGCGATACGGCTCGGGGACACTGCTCGAAGATGTTGGCATTGGGCCGCGGAGACATCGTCCAGCCCATTCGTGGCATCGGGGTCGATCACGATCTCGGCGTCGAATCGCCTGATCGTGGATGTAAGCGGAACGACATGAACCACCGACGGGGTCCCGTCGAGGACGCGCTGCGCCGTCACCAAGACCGCGGGGTGGAGGAACCCGGCTTCCCGGCCCTCGGGGACGCCGAGATCGAGATCGATGACATCACCCGAGATCGGCATTGAGCCAGGCGGTCTCGTCATTCCGAAGGGGCGGGTTCAGCTCGTCACCGATGCGGTCCTGGCGCAGGGCTCGCACCGCCAAGGCAACCGTGTTGCCGACGGTGGTGTTCAGCTCGACCGCCAGGCGCTTGAGCGCTTCATGCGTCGACCCGTCGATCCTCACACTCGTACTCTGCATGCAGATCAGCATACACTTCGCATCCTCCAGCACCAGGGGAGACGGAAACGGCGCCGAGCGGGACTGGCATCGGCTGCGGCCCGCGATCTGCTTCCGGGGCTCCTCTCGTGGGAGTCACGTGCGAGCGGGCCGGAACGTGCCGGTCGATCTCACCGACATACCTGATGGGAGTCGGCCGCGTGATCGTCCCCGATGCCGGCTTCGAGGTGCGCCGCGATCCACTGGGTGATCTCGGCGATGGCTTCGAGTGTGGCCGGCAGCTTCGGCAGCATCATCCACCCGTGCACCTTGTGCGGATAGACCGTGAACTGCGTGTCCACACCAGCCGTGCGCGCGTTCTCCGCGATCCGTTCCGCGCACGAGAGCAGAGCCTCCGCGCCTCCGGCGAGGATCAGCAATGGCGGGAGCCCGTCCAAGTCTGCCAGCGCGGGTGAGACGAGCGGGTCTGCAGGATCCGCATCCCCGACGTAGGCCGGCCCCCAAACGGGCGCGAGATCGCGGAGCGGGAGCATGTCGACATCGCCGTTGGTCTGGATCGTCTCGCCACTGAAGGTGAAGTCGGCATAGGGCCACAGCAACACCGCACCGGCGGGTTGCGGAAGCTGCAGCTCGCGGATCTTGAGCAGGGTCGCCAGCGCCAGGCCCGCTCCGGCCGATCCACCGAAGAGCATCGTGGTTGCAGGATCGGCCCCGCGTCCGAGGAGCGCTCGGTAGGCCACGACCGCGTCCTCCAGCGCGGCGGGGTATGGGTGT
>JANNHO010000556.1:0-2241 GCA_031404435.1 Acidimicrobiaceae bacterium
ACACCGTCCACCGAGTCGCCCCTGCGGTTCGGGCGGAGCTACGTTCGGCATATCGCGTTTGGTGACGTGACGTTCGCACAGTGATCGCAAGGAGCTCCCCCATGGCCGACATCTCTCTCGACGCGTTCGAGCAGCAAGCGCTGGCGTTCCTCGACGCCAACGCCGTGAAGAAGTCGGCCGAGAAGAAGTTCGTGTGGGGCGAGGGCTCGGACAAGGTGGCAATGTTCGAAGAGCGCGACCGCGAGACCGAACTGGCCGACGTGCGCGCCGCTCAGGCGTGGCGGGCGAAGAAGTTCGACGCCGGTTTCGGGTGGATCACCGGCCCGACGCAGTACGGCGGGCGCGAGCTCCCCAACGCCTACGAGCGATTGTGGAACAGCCTCGAAGCCCAGTACCAGGTGCCGAACCAGGCTGCGTTCACGATCGGTCTCGGGATGGTGGCGCCGACGTTCCTCGCCCATGGCAGCGAGACGGCGAAGGACCTGTACCTCACCAAGATGTATCGCGGTGACCTGATCGGGTGCCAGTTGTTCAGCGAGCCCGGCGCCGGCAGCGACCTGGCCAGCTTGCAGACCAAGGCCGAGCGCGACGGCGACGAATGGGTGATCACCGGCCAGAAGGTGTGGACCACCGGCGCGCAGCACAGCGACATCGGCGAGGTGATCGCCCGCACCGACGTCGACCTACCCAAGCACAAGGGCCTCACCGGGTTCATCGTCGACATGCGTGCGCCAGGTGTGGAGATCCGCCCGCTGCGCCAGATGACCGGCGGGGCCAGCTTCAACGAGGTGTTCTTCCACGAGGTACGCGTGCCCGACGACCATCGCCTCGGCGATGTCAACAACGGTTGGAACGTGGCGCTCACCACCCTGATGAACGAGCGCGCCGCGATCGGCGCGGGCGGTGGCGGCGGGGGCATCAACATCTACGGCCGGGTCATCGAGATGGTCAAGGCGTTCGGGCTCAACACCGATCCGATCATCCGCAACGACCTCGCCAACCTGGTGATCCACCAGCGGGTTGCCGGGTACAACAACCAGCGGGCGATGGACAAGATCAAAGCCGGCCAACTGCCGGGACCGGAGATGAGCATCGCCAAGCTGGCCGGCACGCTGAACTCGCTGCGTCTCGGGGCGTTCCTGTCGAGGGTGCTCGGACCGCGGTTGATCGCCGATTCGGGTGAGTGGGGGACGTACGCGTGGAGCCAACTGATCCTCGGCGCACCGGGCGGGCGGATCGCCGGCGGTAGCGACGAAGTGATGCGCAACATCGTCGGCGAACGCGTACTCGGGTTGCCCAAGGACGTCGGGATCGATTCGAAGTCGCCGTTCCGCGACCTCAAAGTCGGCACCCAAAAGTCCCCCGCCTGACCTGAGCTGCTCGTTCTGGTCATGCGATCCCGGCGCTGAGCCGGATTCACGTGACCAGAACGACCTGCGTTACAGGCGTTCGATGGTGCAGCGCAGCCCTGGGATACCGGAGAACTTGGCGTCGCTCGTGAGCAGACTGCAGCCGAGGCGCTCGGCCAACGACACGAACAGTGCGTCGTAGAACGTTGCGTTGTTACGCAACTCCCAAGCCCGGTCCAGCAACCCAACCAACGGAATTCGGAGCAACGCGAGGTCGCTGAGATCACCGAGGCACTCGGCACCCTGGCTGACACTGATCGCTCGGCCTCTTGTCAGGCCGCGCAACGCGTGGCCAACTTCTGCGTCAAGGTGCGTCGGCGCAGCGAACACCTCTCCGGCGTCAGCCAGGCGGCGAAGGACCACGCCGCCCTCGACGAGCGCCCGCACCACGGCCGAGGTGTCGACAACACTGACCTTCACGTACGGTCGTCGATTGCCGCAAGGATGTCTTCGACCGACACGTTCGGGGTGGTACCTTCCGCAGCCCACTTCGCCTGGCGCCGCGTGACAGCGTCGACCCACTCCTGCATCGAACCGACCGCTGCGGTGCGCTTGGCCGCTTCCAACATGTACGCCTGCAGGGACTGGCCACCGGCAGCAGCCCTGGCCTTGAGGGTTTCGACGACGTCCGTCGGCACGCCCCGGATGATGATCGTTGACGACATGATGCCAAACTAGCATCACTCGCCATCCTCCGGCTCCGATCGAGCCTGTCGCGCTCGGTAGATTCCACGACGTGCCAGTCACCTGGCTGGCCGCGAACAAGGGGGTTTTGCCATGTCCGATCGGCTTCGATTCGGGACGTTCATGGCCCCGTTCCACCCAGCGGGCG
>JANNHO010000557.1:0-2363 GCA_031404435.1 Acidimicrobiaceae bacterium
TGTTGGCAGTGCGCGCCCATCGTGCCCATCCGAAGGACTCCCCATGACCCATGACATCAACGCCCTCCTCGACCAACTGACCCTCGACGAGCAGGTTGCGCTGCTGGCCGGTGCCGACTTCTGGCACACCGTCGCCATCGAACGGCTCGGCATCCCGGCGATGCGCGTCAGCGACGGACCGGTCGGCGCACGTGGGAAACGCTTCGATGGCCCAGCCTCGATCAACGTGCCCTGCGGGACCGCACTCGCGGCCACGTGGAACCCGGAGCTCGTCGAGGAAGTCGGTGGCTTGCTCGGCCGCGAAACCAAGGTGAAGGGCGCTTCGGTGCTGCTCGCCCCGACCGTGAACCTGCATCGCACCCCGGTTGGCGGGCGCAACTTCGAGTGCATGAGCGAGGACCCGTACCTGACCGCGCGCACCGCCGTTGCCTACGTTCGAGGCGTGCAGAGCGAGGGTGTGGCGTGTTGCATCAAGCACTTCGTCGGCAACGACACCGAGTTCGAACGGATGTCGATCAACTCCGTGATCGACGAGCGCTCGTTGCGCGAGCTGTACCTCGTGCCGTTCGAGGCCGCCGTGCGTGACGCCGGCGTGATGGCCGTGATGACGAGCTACAACCGCATCAACGGACCGTTCGCGGCCGACAGCACCGAGTTGCTGACCGGGGTGCTACGCGGTGAGTGGGGCTTCGACGGCCTGGTGATGAGCGACTGGTTCGGCTTGCACTCCACCGTCGAAGGTGCGGTGGCTGGGCTCGATCTGGAGATGCCCGGCCCCACGCGCCACCGCGGCAGCAAGCTGATCGACGCAGTCGGCGCTGGCGAGGTAGACGCTGATGTCATCCGCCAACGTGCCGGTGCGGTGCTGGAATTGCTGGCCCGGCTGGGTGTGCTCGACAGTGCTGGGCCGGCCCATGAGGGTTCCAGCGAAGGTGGTGTGACCGACCGCGAGCTCGTGCGCCGGGCGGGTGCAGCCGGGATGGTGCTTTTGCGCAACGAACGTGCCGATACCGGTGCGGCTGCGCCGGCGCTGCCGCTCGACACGTCGACGCTGAAACGCGTTGCGGTGGTCGGCCCCAATGCCGCGCTCGGCCAGATCATGGGCGGGGGAAGCGCACACGTCACGCCCACCCATGTCGCTCACCCGCTGGACAGCCTCACGGCTCGCCTCGGTGCCCATGGGGTCGAGGTGGTCCACGCCCAGGGGTGCTCGATCAACAAGCGTCTGGCCGAGCTCGATCTGCGGTTGTGTGACCCGGTCGAGATCTCGTACTTCGCCGACCCGGACGATCTCGACCGCGACGACGCCCAGCCCGCGTCGTCGTCGGTCACCGGAACAGCCCGGCTGATGTGGACGTCGGACCCGATCGGGCTTGGGCGTGCCACCCCGAACTTCGGCGTCCGGATGTCGACGCTGTTCACACCGGACCTGACCGGGGCATGGACCTTCGGCGTCGAGTCCACCGCCCCAGCGCGGATCGTCGTCAATGGTGACGTGGTCGTCGACAACATCGACGTGCCCAACGGTGGCTCGTTCTTCGGAACCGGCCGCGCCGAGACCTCGGCTGCCGTCGAACTGGTTGCCGGGCAGGGGTACCGCCTCGTGGTCGAGCTGCGCCAGGCAAACACCGGGATGGGGATGGGCGGGCTCAACGTCGGTGCCGCCGCGCCGGTCATCGGTGACCCGTTCGACGACGCCGTCGATCTCGCCGCCGGCGCCGATCTGACGATCGTGATCGTCGGCACCAACGACGACTGGGAGAGCGAGGGGTGGGACCGCGACACCATCGAGTTGCCGGGCCGCCAGGACGAACTGGTCCGGGCGGTGGCTGCGGTGAGTCCAGCCACCGTGGTGGTGGTCAATGCCGGCTCGCCGGTGGCGATGCCATGGCTCGACGCGGTGGAAGCCGTGCTGATGGCGTGGTTCCCCGGCCAGGAGATGGGCGACTCGTTGGTCGACGTGCTGCTCGGCGAATTGGAGCCGCAGGGACGGTTGCCGGTCACGTTCCCGGTCCGCCTCGAGGACACTCCGGCGTACGAACACCACCCGGGCCGCAACGGCACCGCCCGGTACCTCGAAGGCCGGCTGATCGGCTACCGCTGGTACGACACGGTCGGTCGCGAGCCGTTGTTCCCATTCGGATTCGGGCTCGGTTATGCGTCGACATCAATCGAATCGGCCCGCGCCGTCGATGCGTACACCGTCGACGTGACCGTCGCCAACGGGTCCGACCGGGATGGGATCGAAGTGGTCCAGGTGTACTCGGCCCGCATCGACGGCGCAGCGGCGGGCGCCGATGAACCGGCGCAGCGCCTGGTCGGCTTCGCCCGTGTCGAGGTGCCGGCCCGCGCCACCGTGGCCG
>JANNHO010000558.1:0-4557 GCA_031404435.1 Acidimicrobiaceae bacterium
GCCGACGCCGATGTCGACACCGATCCCGAAGACGACACCGATGTCGACACCGATCCCGATGTCGACACCGACACTGTTGATGTCGAGTCCCCCGTGACCGACGATGCCCCGATGACCGACAGTCCCGTCGACATCGATGACATCGATGTCACCTTTGACCTCACCGATCGCGCCGCGAGCGACGATGGCGACACCGCTGAGGCCGAAGCCGAGGTAGAGCCGGTCGACGACCCGTGGACCCGACCAGGTGCCTGGTACGTGGTGCATACGCAGTCCGGCTACGAAAAGAAGGTCACCGCCAACCTCGGGGCGCGAATCCAGAGCATGAACATGGAGGACCGCATCTACGAAGTGGTCATCCCGATGGAAGAAGTCGAAGAGTTCAAGAACGGCCGCAAGCAAGTCGTGCAGAAGAAGGTCTTCCCGGGCTACATCCTGGTTCGTTGTCAGATGGACGACGAGTCGTGGTACTGCATTCGCAACACGCCCGGCGTCACCGGGTTCGTCGGCCAAAGCCGGCATGGCCAAAAGCCCACTCCGTTGTCGCGACGTGAGGTGCAGACCTTCCTGGCTGCAAAGGGCGACGGCACCGGTGGCATGCCGACGCGCAAGAAGCCCAAGCTCGAATACGAAACGGGCGAAAGCGTGCGAGTGAAGGAAGGCCCGTTCGCCGACTTCGCCGGCACGATCGCCGAGATCAACGCCGACCACATGAAACTCAAGGTCCTGGTCAACATCTTCGGTCGCGAGACCCTGGTGGAGATGGACTTCAGCCAGGTCGCCAAGCTGTAGTTCAGCTCTGGCCACACTCACCCGTTCGAACACGCACGCTCGAAAAGCAAGGAAGCACAGTCATGGCAAAGAAGAAGGTCGCTGCGATCATCAAGATCCAGATTCCCGCAGGCAAAGCCACCCCGGCACCGCCTGTCGGTACAGCACTCGGACCGCATGGTGTGGCCATCATGGATTTCGTGAAGCAGTACAACGCTGCCACCGAATCCCAGGTCGGCACGATCATCCCGGTCGAGATCACTGTGTTCGAGGACCGTACGTTCACATTCATCCTGAAGACGCCGCCGACACCGGTGCTCCTGCGACAGAAGGCTGGCTTGCCGAAGGGTTCCTCCACTCCCGGCAAGCAGATCGTCGGTTCGGTCTCGGAGTCCGACATCGAAGAGGTCGCCAAGATCAAGATGCCCGACCTCAACGCGTACGATCTTGAAGCTGCCAAAGAGCAAGTTCGCGGCACCGCCCGTTCGATGGGTCTCAAGGTCAACGCCTGAGCCCACGCCTGACGCCATCGGCGTCGGTTCACAACCACCACGCTCGACCGGGATCACCTCGCCCGGCGGCGTTCACCCGAGGGAGACATCCAATGTCAGGTAAGAAGTTCACCAACGCGATCAAGAAGTATGACCCTGATGCCCAGTTCAGCCCCACTGAGGCGCTCGACAAGGTCAAGGGCATGGCGAGCGCCAAGTTCGACGAAACCGTCGACATGGCCGTCCGGCTCGGAGTCGATCCGCGCAAGGCCGACCAGATGGTGCGAGGTACCGTCGCGCTGCCCAGCGGAACCGGCAAAGATGTGCGCATCGCCGTGTTCGCCGCTGGTGAAGCGGCCGATGCCGCGCGTGCCGCCGGCGCCGAGTACGTGGGTGCCGACGACCTGTTCGCCGAAGTGGAGAAAGGGATGATGGCCTTCGACGTCGCCATCGCGACTCCCGACATGATGCCCCTCGTCGGCCGCCTCGGCCGCGTCCTCGGGCCACGCGGCCTGATGCCGAACCCGAAGACCGGCACGGTGACCCAAGACGTGGGTCGCGCGGTCACCGAGTTCAAGGGTGGCAAGGTCGAGTACCGAACCGACCGCTACGGCAACGTGCATGTGCCCCTCGGCAAGGTCAGCTTTGAACCAGATGCGCTTGAGGCCAACTTCCGCGCCGTGCTCGACGAGTTGCAGCGGGCCAAGCCGGCTTCGGCCAAGGGCCGCTTCCTGCGCAAGATCACCGTCAGCTCCACCATGGGCCCCGGCGTCAAGATCGACACCAACCGCCTCAAGCCCGAACAGCCCACCGGCGCCCCAGCCTGATCCGTCAGGCTCGCTCGGCCAAATCCGTCGCCCGGAACCGGGCTGCGCGCCAGGCGGGGAGCAACGCCAAGAGGTTGGCGACGACGAGGGCTGCGAGGGCACCGGAGAGCATCAACCATCCATGAAGTGCAGCATCCGGCACGATGCCAAGCGCATCAGTGAGCCGGTGCACCACGTTGCGCCCGATGGCGAGCCCGACCGGAATTCCGACCAGGGCTGCAAGCGTCGTCAACAGCGTGGCGTGCCACAGCACCGAAGCGAAGAGCTGCCGTGCGTCGGCTCCGAGTGCCCGGAGCACCATCAGGTCGTACCGCCGTGACCGTGTGGATGCAGTGATCCGGTATCCGCAGGCGAGCACCAGCAGCGCGATGAGCACGCCTACGAGAACGAATGGGGCGGGGACGACCCGCTCGACGGCGCGGATGCTGGTCGGGGTATTGAGCGTTTCCGGTGGTGTGTACGTGATCTCGCTCAGCGTCTGTGTTGCATCAGATGCCGACCCGGATGCGGCATCGTCGCTGAGCTTGACCAGCACGAGGTTGCGTGTTGCGGATGGTTGGATCGCGGCGAGGGCTGCGAACGTCATCGTGGCACCGTTGCCGGCCTCGTCGGGGGTAGCCACCACCCCGACGACTCGCAGGTCAGCAGACGAACCGTCGGCACCGATGGCACGCACCGTGTCGCCAATGGACCGCCCCAGTCGGCGAGCAACCTCGGCGCCGAGACCGATCTCGTCGTCGGCCGCCGGCAGCCGTCCATCGAGCACGACCGGCGTCACGTCGCCGCGCCGCCGCTCGAACGCGAACACTGCGGTGTCGCGTCCATCGAGAGAAACAGAGTCGATCGTGGCCGCCGACACATCCGACAGGGCGGTGCTGGCTACGAACGGTTCGGCGAGATCGGACGTGGCGGCAAGGAACGGGTTGCCGAAGAGCACGTCGTAGTTGCGTCCCCAGCGGGCCTCGTCGTCGATCGCGTCACGCAGATCGACACCGACCACGACCGCCGCAACCAATATCGAGACCCCGACCGATCCGAGTGCGATCGCTCCCATCCCACGACGGCCCGTCGTGGTGCCGTCGGTCAGCAACGCCGCTCCGATTGTGAGCGGCATGCCCGCCGAGATGCGGCCGGCGAAACTGCCGTGGCGGTATCTCGCGGCGTCTTCGACATCGCGACGCCGCGACCCGACTCGGTCGCGTACGGCGACCAACGCCCCGGCGAGCCCAGCGATGGCAGTCATCGTCAGCGAACCGAGTACAGCGACGGGCGCGTCGAGTCGGTACCCGCGGCGAGGTTCGAACGTGGCGAGTGTTCCGATCGGGAACTGACGTGAGACGACCAACATCGCCAGCACCGCAAGCGGGACCGCCACGACCGCCATGGCCGCTGCCTGGATCATGGCGACGCCCAGCCATGCCTGGTCGAGCCACCCGATGGCTCGGAGCGAGCCTCGTTCCGCTTCGGTCGGAGTCGTCACCCGGACCGTCAGCTGAAACACCACGAGCGATCCGCCGATCACGGCGATTGCCGCGACGAGCCACAGTGCGATCGTCTGGAAGTTCACGGCCCGACGAGCGTCGTCGCTGACGATCCTGGACGCCTCGACGAAAACGTCGGTCCCGTCGGGAAGCCGCCGGACGGCGTTGACCAACGGGTCGACATCGGTTCCTGGCGCCAAGTGAAGGTCGTAGATCGACGCGACCCGACCGATGCCGGGATGAGCCGCTGCGGTTGCTGTCGAAAACATCAACTCGGGCGAAGGATCGTCGAACTCGGATGGTCGCTCGGTGATGCCGACCAGCTCCACCGGGAACGGGCCAACCGCCGGCCCCGCCTCTGCGGCGAAGTCGTTCGCTTCGATCTGTGCCTGGTCGAAGGCAACGGCGTCAAAGCGGTCGCCGACCCGAGCGTTGATGCGATCCGCATAGATGGCGTTGACGGTGAACTCTCCGGCAACAGCCGGATCGGCGAAACGCCCGGCGACGATACGGGCCCCGAAGATCTCCCCGTCACCGGCAAACGGGTTGGGGGTCTCGTCCCTGCCCCCGCGCGAATCGATCAGGAACGCCGTCACGAACGTGACAGCCTGCACGCGCTCGACGCCCGGCAACCCCATCAACTGCTCCGTGAGCGGCGCTCCGTACGGTTGGAACAGCTCGACGTCGGGATCGCCGCCGTACGATACGGTGTATCGGTCGGGAGCAGATGACGTGCGCCGGGCCCCCGCGACGAGACCCATCGCAGCGCCGGCGACCGCCCCGATGAGCAGGGCAACGACGAGGACGCTCGGCCAGCCAGTGCGGAACCAGGCACGGGTGCGGAGCGCAACGGCAGACATACCCCCATGATGTCGATCACCGGCTGGGACGGCAAGGGCGGTAGCCGGACGGCTCGCATGGTGCCAGCACCACCAGACGAGCGCGTTGCCGCAGATACCACCTCGACGCGTCGCTATCTCCGCACCA
>JANNHO010000559.1:0-5058 GCA_031404435.1 Acidimicrobiaceae bacterium
AGCATCAACGCGAGCTGAGCGAGCTGATAGTCCTTGAAGTAGTTGGTCGGCGCGAGGAGCTGCGAGATCAAGCTTCCTTCGGTATCACCAGCAGCGACTGGCACGCAGTCGATCAGCCGCTCGAGCAGCACGATGTCGTCCATGCTGGGCATCCCATTGGCCTGCAGCAGCTCCGCCCATCGGGTCGGGACCGCATCGTCGAGGTAGTCCTGCGATGGATCGACAAGGTTCATCGGGGGGTAGTGGAACAGCTGTGCCGATCGCTGGTGCAACAGTGGAAGCCCGAGTGGGGCAAAGAACCGCCAACCCGTTGCCTGCGGATCCCACAGCTTCGGTGCAAGTTGTTTGACCGTCGCGATGTCGGCCAGCGCGAGCGCGCAGTTGCTCAGGAACTGGGGCATCCGTTTGGTGTACGTGAGCAAGTCGTTGGAGATCGGCGGCGGCCCCTGGACGTACAGCGTGTAGGTCGTTTGATCGAACTGCACGCGGGCCACTGCGCCCTGGGACGCGAGCCCGTCGCGTTCGAGTGTCTGGTTGAACCAGTGAAGGACGGTGTCCGACAGCGACTGCGTGCTTCCCGGCACGTTCGGGTACGAAAAGAGCGAGGCAACGTCGCTGGCCGATCCGAGCGGGATCGTGAACACCAGCATCGGGGCGGCCGCGGAGTTCAAGAATCGGCCCGAATCATCTCGGCGGCGCGCTCACCGATCATGATCGACGGTGCGTTGGTGTTGCCACTGGTGATCGTGGGCATGATCGACGCATCAGCAACACGCAGCCGCTGAAGACCGTGCACGCGCAGCCTAGCGTCCACGACAGCGAGCGTGTCCGTGCCCATCTTGCAGCTGCCGGCCGGATGGAAGTACGTGGTCGCCGCGTTGCGGACGAAGTTCTCGAGGTCCGAGCGGCCGAGCGTGCCCGGCATCAGCTCACGCTTGCGCAATCCATCAAATGCTTTCGCGGCACCCACCTCGCGGCACAGCTCGGTGGCGGCGACGAGCGCATCGACGTCGGCCTGGGTCTCGAGGTAGTTGATGTCGATGCGTGGATGCGCCGCAGGATCGGCCGAGACGAGCGTGACGCTGCCGCGGCTGCTGGGGCGCACCAAGCTGGGGGCCAGCGTGAACGAGTTGGGTGTCACCCGATCGGCCAGCTCGGGGGTGGCGAACGGGAACTCGATCAGCACAGGTTGGGTGTCGGGAACGAGCCGCTCCGGCGACGACTTCCACCACCAAGTGACCTCGGCGGCGTTGTTGACCATCGGCGGGAGGTCCCCAATCGTTTCGTAGGCGACGCCGCCCATCAAGGTGTGGTCCTGCAGGTTTCTGCCGACCCCGGCGAGGTCGGCCACGACGGGGATACCCAGACTGCGCAGATCGTCGGCGGCGCCGATCCCCGACAGCATCAGCAGTTGCGGGGACGCGATGGCCCCTGCGGAAACGACCACCTCGGTGGTCGCGGTCGAGTGCGAAACCGCGCCGTCGACGAGGTAGTCCACGCCGGTGCAGGTGGTGCCGTTGAAGGTGAGCCGTTGCACGTGCGCGTTGGTGACGACGGTGAGGTTCGGCCGGGCCATCGCCGGGGTCAGGTAGGCGGCAACGACGCTGAAGCGCTTGCCGTCTTTGATCGTGAAGTTGAAGTAACCGATCCCTTCAGAAGTCGGCCCATTGATGTCGTCGATCACGTCCAACCCGATTTCGCGACCGGCCTCGATGCATGCCGCCGCGAGCAGGCCGACCTCGGTCGGCGGAGCGACCCACATCGGTCCGCCCACACCGCGCAGGTCACTGGCGGGACCCTGCCAGTTCTCGATCCGCTTGAACACCCCGAGCACGCTCTGCCAGTCCCAGCCCGGGTTACCGGCGTATGCCCAGGAGTCGTAGTCGGCGGGATTGCCGCGCACCCAGGCGCTGGCGTTGTGACTGTGGCAGCCACCGATCATGCGCGCCCGCGGGCAGTGGTCGATGCGATTGTTGGCATGGCGCATCGGTGCCGTCATGTATCCCCAGTCGAGCGGGCCTGCGAGTAGCGTGGGCCACATGCTCGGATCGGCAACCTCGGGATGAACGTCGCTCCCGCCGGCTTCAAGCAACAGGACCCGTACCGCCGGATCTTCCGAGAGCCGCGCCGCGATCACGCACCCAGCCGATCCCGCTCCGACGACGATGAAATCGAACGCTTCCCCAGTCTCACCCATGCGGGGGAGAGTACTGCACGCAGCAGGCGGCGCGCGTCGACGTGACGGCCGTCACCTGGGGCGATCACCGCGGCAGCACACCCTCGTGTCACCCGCGGGCGGGCTGCGGCCGTCCGTACTGACATGACGCAGATCTGGGTTGCCGATACCGAGCCACACCCGCGGTTCTCGCTGTACACGCGAGGCAACGTCGGCGAGGTGTTCCCCCACGTGATGACCGCGCTGACGGGCACGTTGATCGGGGACGCGAACCGCGATGGGCAGATCCAGGTGTTCCGCGAGATGGGGGTACTGCGCCCCAGCGAGATCAACGGACCCTCGCTCGGTACCGGTGTGTTTGGCGGGTACCTCTATATGAGCGCATCAGTGATGAGGCTGTTCGGTGCGCGGATGCCGGGCATGTCGGCGGCCGATGCTGACGAACAGGTGATGGGCGAGGTCGCCGATGTGCCGCCCTACCGTCGCGCCAAGGGTGACCGGAACCTGCTCGCCACGCTCACGTTGAGCCGCCACGTGGTCAGGTTGTTACGTCGGCCCGACCTCGCTCCGCTCGACGTTGCCCGCACCGACGCGCAGGCCTGGCTGTTGACGATGCCTGATCTCGAAGCGGCTTCGGATGAGAAGTTGCTGCAGTGGCTCGAACCGTTCGCGCTGCGCCAGGGGGCGAGCATGAAACGGCTCCTTCAGGTCAGCATGCTGGCTGGCGCGCCGCGGGTGCTGCTCGACCGCGTCCTCGATCGACACGGGATGCCGCCCGGCCTCGCCAACCGCATCGTCGGTGGCACGGGCGACATCGACTCCGCGCAACTCGCCCAGCGGCTGTGGGCGCTGGGGCGCCTGGTTGCAGGCGATGCACTGATGTCGGCGATCTTCGATGCCGGCCTCGACGGGATCGCCCGGCGGACGCGGGATACGCCGTTGCAGCCGGCACTCGACAGCTTCCTTGCGGACCACGGCCACCGCGGCAACGACGAATACGAGTTGGCAACGCCCGCCTGGGTGATGAACCCAGCACCGGTCTATGCCGCCATCGACCGGTTGCGCCACGCACCAGCCGGACGCGACCCGTTTGATGCCGGTGACCGCCTCGCTGCCGACGCTGACGCCTCGCTCGCCGAGGCCACGCGACGGGTGCCGCGACGGATGCGTTCGATGGTCCGCCGCTGCGCCATGGTGGCCCGGCAGGGCGCGATCGGACGGGAGCGGGCCAAGGACATCTTGGTACTCGAGAACCTGGGGGCACGTAGGGTGCTGCACGAGTTGGTACGACGAGCCGCATCTCGTGGCGGTCCCGCCGACGTGCGGGCGGCGTTCTGCGTCACCATCACCGAACTGGCGGATTTCGTTGCCCGGCCCGGCGATTTCGCCGACCTGATCGCGCAGCGAGCGGCGTTGCAGCGCTATCTCGACGAGCGAATCCCACCACCGTGGTTCGACGGCCGCATTCCCGACCCGACGACATGGACGATGCGTATCGATGTACGTCCGTCCGCACCGATGGCGGGCACGACGCTCACCGGCATCGCCGTCAGCGGCGGCGTGGCATCGGGCCCGGCCCGCGTGATCGTCGATCCCGCCGATCCTCGCGGCCTCGCACCCGGCGAGGTGCTGGTGTGCGCGATCACCGACCCATCGTGGACACCGCTGTTCCTCAGTGCCAGTGCCGTCGTCTGTGACACGGGTGCCGTGCAAAGTCACGCGGCCATCGTTTCGCGCGAGCTCGGTATTCCCGCTGTGCTCAGCGTCGCTGGCATCACTTCAGTGGCCGACGGGACCATGCTCCACGTCGACGGCACGACCGGGACCGTGCGAATCGGCCTCGGGACGTCGACGATCGCCTAACTGTGGTGTTCGAATCAGGCGCGTTTCAGGAGTCGCAAGATCTGTTTCCTTGTGTCGGCGTAGCTGCCAAGGTGGGGAGTGACCAATAGGGCAACGGGATCGCCCTCGCGGCGGAGCAGTCCGAGGAGCAAGTGCTCCGTGCCGATGTAGTTGTGGGACGACCGGCGTGCTTCGTGCTCCGAGCCTCGCAGTACGTCCAGCCCGGACGGAGCGAACGAGCCTTCACCCGACTGCTCCGGATGACGTTTCGATCCGTCGGCGACCATTGCTCTCACCAACCCGGGCGAGAGCCCACCCCCGACAAGTACGCGCGCTGCCACGCTGTCCATCGGCTGGAACAACCCGACAAGCAGATCCACGCTCTCGATCAGTGTCGACCCACGTTGTGTTGCCTCGACCAGCGCGGCCTGCAGGGCGCCACGGGCGCGGCCCGTGAGTGCCAGCCCCAACCGCGACATACATTGACGAATCCTTTCTGTCAACCCAACGTTGACGAAAGGAAGTCGGCGAACGCCAACCGACCTGATGGGTGCGCACCAGCCTCTACAGGTTGATCGCTCGTTCGGTGAGGGGGTCTCCCGCAATTCTCGTGTGATGCATGACCCGTGGTTCGGTCGGGTTGTACGGACGGGCGCGGTGCAGGACACATCGGTTGTCCCACATCACCAGATCGCCGGGTACCCACTGGTGCTCGTAGGTACGCGGGCTCCGGCACGCGTGGTCGAGCAAGTCGGCGAGCAACGATTCCGATTCCGCTTCGGACAGACCGTTCACCCCGTAGGCGTGACGCCCGATGAACAACGCCGACCGCCCTGTCACCGGATGCACCTTGACCAGCGACCGCCGCGGCGGATCGAGCACGTCGAATCCGTACGATCCGACGGAGGTGTCGGTGAAGCCGATCTTTGCTTGGGAGTACTTGATCGAATGGAACGCGGACAACGTGTCGAATCGCCTCTGGTCAGGCGCCGGCGCATCAGCCTGCTCCTCGGCGACCGGCAGGTAGAGCGTGAAGGTCG
>JANNHO010000560.1:0-3078 GCA_031404435.1 Acidimicrobiaceae bacterium
CAACGGGGGGATGCTCACACCTGGTGTTTGGCGCGTTTGAATTGCCAGTACATCGCCAGGCGGTCATGGACGATCACCCGCGGTAGCCGACGAGTACCCCGGCGTCATGGACGGCTTTGATACCGCGGGTTGCTGAGGCGTGGATCAAGGGGAGGTGTCAGATGGTTTGTGTAAGCGGTCGGGTCCTCACCTGAATGGAGAACACTGATGATCATGACCAAGAGAGATCCGGAGCGCGAGGAGCGTCGCCGGCAACAGAAAGAGATCGCTGACTCGTTGAAGGAGTCCGGAGCGCTCGATGAGATCTTCGCCCGCATCGATGCGGGTGAACCGTTGACAGGTCACGAGGGCCTGTTGAAAGGGATGCTGAAAGCATCGCTGGAACGCGGGATGGACGTCGAGCTGTCCGATCACGTCGGTTACGACCGTGGCGATCCGGACGCGTCGATGTTTTCGAACTCGCGCAATGGGACGTTTCCGAAAACCATCGCAACCGAGATCGGTGACATCGAACTGGCGGTCCCACGTGACCGTCAGGGGACGTTCACCCCGATGCTTGTGCCGAAAGGCAGCCGCCGTCTCGACGGGCTCGACGCGATGATCATCTCGCTCTACGCGGGCGGGATGACCGTGCGCGACATCGGCCATCATCTCGCCTCGACGATCGGCACGGAGCTGTCGCATGACACCATCTCCAAGATCGTCGATGCCGTCGCCGATGAGGTCCTTGCGTGGCAGCAACGCCCGCTCGAAGCGCTCTATCCGGTGATGTATCTCGATGCGATCATCGTCAAGGTCCGTGATGGCGGCCACGTCCGCAACAAGGCCGCTCACATCGCTGTCGGTGTCGATTTCGACGGGATCAAGCATGTGCTCGGGATCTGGGTCCAAGCGACCGAGGGCGCCAAGTTCTGGGCGTCGGTGTGCGCGGAGAGCTCGCCAACCGGGGTGTGCGTGACGTGCTGATCGTGTGCTGCGACTGTGACGATGATGGGGTGCTGCTCCGGATGGCGGCTTGACCCGTGTTGCGACTGACTTCGTGTCCTGAGCGCCGATCTGTCGGTCGTTGATCCGGGGGGCGCAGCGCCACCGGTCTGGTGTGGGCGTGTCCCGATAGGGGCCCTCGCTACAGAGGGCACCGTCACAGTCTTGACCGCCCTGCACCAGTCCGGCTGGCCATCCAACCACCCAATCACAGGAGCAGAGAATGACCACCGCCACCTTGCCCGATCCATCCGACGTTGTCGATCCCGAGGTTGTACTCGGGGTCGACACCCACCGCGACGAACACGTCGCTGCGGTGTTGACCGTGCTGGGCGCGGTGCTCGGCACCAGAGGTTTCCCCACGACTGCTGACGGTTACGAGGCGATGCTTCGGTGGGCATCTTCGTTCGGGGTGTTGCACCGCGCTGGGGTGGAGTGCACTGGCTCTTACGGCGCTGCGTTGTCGCGGTATCTTCAAGCCGCTGGGATCGCTGTCACCGAAGTGAACCAGACCGATCGAGCGACCCGCCGCCGGCGCGGCAAGACCGACTCCCTCGATGCCGAGTCAGCTGCCAGGTCGGTGATCTCTGGGCGGGCAACAACAGTCGCCAAGACCGGTGACAGGACCGTCGAAGCGATCCGAGTCATGCGCATGGCCCGCAACTCGGCCGTGAACGCCAAGGTCAAAGCCATCAGTCAGCTCAAAGCAATCATTGTTGGAGCTGACCCAGCGTTGCATGACTCGCTGACCGGGCTCGGGCCGAACACGCTCATCCGCCGCTGCGCGGAACTGCACGAGCCAGCCGATGACGCGACCGAAGTCGAGCAATCGGTCGTGTTCACCCTGCGCCTGCTCGGAGCGCGGATCATCGCGCTGAAAGCGGAGGCATACGCATTGCACGTCCGCATCCGTGCTCTCGTCGCCGACCACGGCCCCCAGCTGCTTGAGCAGAATGGCGTCGGACCGGACAGCGCCGCCGCCCTCCTCATCGCCGCTGGCGACAACCCTGAACGCTTCAGCACAGAAGCATCGTTCGCTGCGCTGTGCGGAGCGACCCCGGTCGAAGCATCGTCGGGGATGACCTCACGTCTGCGACTGAACCGGGGCGGTGACCGCCAAACCAACGCCGCGTCTACCGGATCACGCTGTCGCGGTTGCGCTGGCATCAACCCACCATCGAGTACATGCAACGGCGCCTTGCCGAAGGCAAAACTCGACGCGAGATCATCCGCTGCCTGAAGCGCTACATCGCCCGACAACTCTTCGCGATCATCCGACAACCCGCCACGACCGGCAACACCCGGCCGGCACTCGCTGCGACTTGACGTCCATAGGGGAATCGGGCTCACCGGGTTCCCTGAAGCGATCGCTGCGACCTGGCCGCAAGCCACGGTTCAGACGTGCGTCGTGCATCTGATCCGGGCGTCGATGCGGTTCGTGAACTACAGCGATCGCAAAGCGGTCGCCGCTGCGTTGCGCCCGATCTACACCGCCGCCAACGATGACGGCGCGTTGATCGAGCTCGAAGCGTTCGAGCAGACCCCGCTCGGCCGCAAGTACCCCTCGACGGTGAAAGCGTTCCGGGATGCGTGGGAACGGTTCACACCGTTCCTCGCGTTCCCACCCGCCTTGCGCCGTGTGATCTACACCACGAACTCGATCGAGTCGCTGAACTACCAGCTCCGCAAAGTCACCAAGAACCGCGGCCACTTCCCCAACGACCTCGCCGTCGTCAAGCTGCTCTGGCTAGCAATCTGCGACATCGAAGACAAACGAGCACGCCAACGCGCCAAAGAACGAGGGACACCCACTGGCCAACGCAAAGCACCCGGCCGCCTCATCGAATGCCAGATCACCACGAACTGGAAACAAGCCCTCGAACAACTCGCCCTCGTCTACCCGACCGCATCAACCAACACATCTAAACACCATGACCACGGCCGCTTACACAAAAAACTTGACAGGTCCTCGGTGGTCGCGACCACGGCACCACATAGCACGTATGCGGGGGCGATCGTCTACGACAGCCGTGGCAACACGACCACCATCGGGGGAGAAGAACTCGTCTATGACGGCACCGATCGGCATATGGC
>JANNHO010000561.1:0-1870 GCA_031404435.1 Acidimicrobiaceae bacterium
GCCACATCCTGATGTTTGCCCGCGCGATCGGCGACGAGAACCCCGTCTACACCGACTCGAGCTCGCCCGAGGCGGCCGAGTTCGGCAACGTCATCGCGCCGCCGACGTTCACGATGGCGGGGGCTCAATTCGACCCCGACAACGTGCTGCTGCCCAAGATCGGCCAGCCGTGGTTCGGGTCGGCCAAGGAGCCGTCGGGTGCCGAGATCACGAGCACCGGCCGCCTCCACGCCGAGCAGCACTTCGAGTACCACCGCCCTCTGGTCGCCGGCGAGGTGCTCACCACGGTTGAGCGGGCTGGCACCACGTGGGCGAAGCAGTCCAAGCGCGGTGGTTCGCTGCTGTTCGAGGAGAAGTTCATCGACTACCTCATCGCCGGAACGGGCGAGCTCGTGGTCACGGCCCGGTTTGTCAGCGTGCTGCCGTCACAGGCCGTCGAGGCCGACTGAGTGACAGATCAACAAGGGAGCACATCATGGTACTGAGCGCATCAACGCTGCACGTCGGCGAGTCACGTCAAGCGGTCGTGCTCGAAAACATCCCGCGCACCCGGCTCGTCATGTACGCCGGCGCTTCGGGTGACTACAACCCGTTGCACACCGACGAGGTGTACGTCACCCAGGTGGCCGGCTACCCGACCGTGTTCGCGCACGGCATGCTCAGCATGGGTGCCACCGGCAAGCTGCTCACCGACTGGGTCGGCAACGGCCGGCTCACGAAGTACGGCGTGCGGTTCGTCAACCAGGTGTGGCCGGGGGAGACCCTCACCGCCGCGGCCACGGTCGAGGCGATCCGGGAGGAGAACGGTCAGCACTTCGCCGACTTCACGGTCACTACGGTGAACCAGGACGGCAAGCCGGTCGTCACCGGTTCGGCCACCGCCAAGATCGACCCCTGACCCGCTCGACGAGTCGGAGTGGGACCGGACGGTCGTGACGATCGATCGTCTGGCTGCGCTCGGTTCGTCTGCTCGAATGCCGTTCTCGAAAGCGCTCGACCAAGGACTGTTCGAGCTGCGCTTCACCCTCGGTCCGACTGCCCGGCGGATCACCTACCGGTTCACGAAACACGGTCGCATCATTCTGCTGACCACGTTTCGAAAGCAACGCAACAACGAACGGTCCGAGGTATCCCGGGCCCGACAGGCCGCCGACGAGTGCGCGACTGGCGCACGCAATCGCGCGGCGGCGAGTTCGGCGCGCACCACTTCCTCGAGGTCCCGTTCGTGTTCGACCAGCTCGACAACCCTCAGGCCGGCGGCTTCCTCGGCGATGCGCGAGCGCGTGAGCTGGCGAAAGCCGCACACGCAGCGTGGGTCGAGTTCGTGTCGAACGGCGATCCCAACAACACACTGATGCCGCCGCAATGGCCCCGATACGAGTCGGCGACTCGCCCGACCATGCTGATCGACGAGACATGTCGTGTCGAGATGCGGCCCGCAGCCGATGAGATCGACCTGTGGGACGGTGCGCTCTGAGCGCCGGCGCGGCGACGCGAGACGAGGCAGCAGTCGGTGCGGTGCGACGATGACGAACGTCGAGGTCTCGATCAACTACGCGCCTGCGGAGCCCGGCGCCCCGGAGAGCGTGTTCGGCATCGTGCGTCACGGAGATGGCTCCGAGACGCCCTACGGCGGGTGGCTGGCGTTGCTCACCATTCTGCAGACCGCCGCTTCACACGGCTCCGACCCGCCGCGGTCCGCCTCAGCCTCTCCGCCCGGAGAGGCTCACGTAGTACCCCGACCATGCTGCGGTTCGCGGTCGGACGACACAGGCCGATTGAAGGGGTGTGCGCCGCTGGACACACACGCGACGACGAAGTTGTCCATTTACGGTCGGACGAGAGTCACCACGGCCTCGCAGTACGGGCC
>JANNHO010000562.1:0-6164 GCA_031404435.1 Acidimicrobiaceae bacterium
AGCCGCACGTCGGCTGCGACCGCCTGCTCGAGCTGCTCGGCAAGCTCCGGGCTGCCTCGACGGGCCAAGGCGGCACGCACCACGTCGGGCTGGTTGCGGAGCAGGCGGACGTCGATCACAGTGACGAGAGACTACTGGCGGTCACCGCCCGAAGTCGTAGAAGTATCGGTCGACGAACGCACGATCGGTACCGCGCATGGATGCCCTCACCTCGCCCGGATGGCGAATCATGCCGAACACGTGCCAGTCACCGAATCGGTCGAACTTGCGACACGACGTCACCACGGGCACCTTGCGGAGCATCACGAAGCGTCGTTGCGAGCGTCGCCCATACTCGCGCAGCCGTCGGGCGAAGTCGAGCGCGTCGGCCATCTGTAACCGTTCGTCGAAACCGTCGATGGCGTCGAAGTCGTCGCGTCGGAACCAGTACATCGCTCCGCCCAACCCACTGATCAGCGTCCCGAACCGGACCAGCGCCACCGTCGTATCGATCCCCACCGATCGCCGCTCGGTCACGAACGACGTACCGCCGCCGATGAAGCGGCCGGTGGCGAGGTGACGTTCGACCTCGCCGAGGGCATCGTGATGCATGAGGCTGTCGGCATCGATGGTGACAACGATCTCACCGGTCGAATGGCGCACGCCGGCATTGCGGACCGCAGCGATCGTGCGGTTCTCATCGATCACCACCCTGGCGCCTCCGCGTTCGGCGATGGCGGCTGTGGAATCGGTGCACCGGTTGGCGACGACGACGACCTCGACCGCGCAGTGGATCGACGCGGCTGCCCGGCGCACCGAGTCGAGGCACGCCGGGAGGTGACGTTGTTCGTTGTGCGCTGGGATCACCACCGAGATTCTCGACATGCGCTACTCATCGACAATCCGGAGCGAGAACTTGATCGGACTTTGACAACTTGTTGCCAATAGGGTCGGAGAGATGTCGTCGGTGGTGGTGGAAGGTCTCAGCGTTCGCTACGGCGATCTGGTCGCGGTCGACAACATCTCCTTCACCGCCCGACCCGGCGAGGTCACTGCAGTGCTCGGCCCAAACGGTGCCGGAAAGACCAGCACGATCGAGGTGTGTGAAGGGTTTCGGCGTCCCTCCGCCGGCACCGTTCGAGTCCTCGGCCTCGAACCGGCCAGGGAACAAGCCAAGCTGAGCGAACGGATGGGCGTGATGCTTCAAGATGGCGGCGTGTACCCCGGCGCGCGGGTCGGCGAATGTGTGCGCCAGTACTGCGCGCTGTACGACCGCGGGATGGTTGCCGACGAACTGGTCGCCACCGTTGGCCTCGGTGACCGTGTCGCGTCGACATGGCGGAGGCTCAGCGGCGGCGAAAGGCAGCGTCTCTCCCTGGCGCTGGCCCTCGCGGCGCGGCCTGAGGTGGCATTCCTCGACGAACCGTCGGCGGGTGTCGACGTCGGCGGACGCGACACCATTCGCTCCGTGGTGCGCAGCCTGGCCAACTCTGGCTGTGCGGTGGTGCTCGCCACCCATGAGCTCGACGAGGCCGAGCGGATCAGCGACCGGGTGATCATCATCGCCAACGGCCGCATTGCCGCCGATGCCCCGCTGAATGAGCTGCGCCGCGGCCACGACGAGATCCGGTTCCGCAGCGACGCCCACCTCGATGTTGCGGCGCTGTCAGTTGCGATCGCGCACAGCGTGCAGCCCGTCGCGCCAGGCGGTGACGGGCACGGCGGTGAGGGGTCAGGCGAGTTTGGCTCTGGCGTGTTTGTGATCAGAGCCACCGCCGATCCCGCGCTGATCGCTCGCCTGGCCGGCTGGTTGAGCGACCAGGGCCACCCGATGGACGATCTACGCAGCGGTGCACAGCGACTCGAAGATGTGTTCCGGCGGATCACCGGCGGTGACGGCGGATGAGCCGGGTGAGCGCTCAACTTCGTGCCGAGCTGCAACTCGTATCGCGCAACGGCGAGCAACTGCTGCTCACCCTCGTCATCCCGGTCATGCTGTTGGTCTTCTTCAGTGTCGTCGATGTGTTGCCGACGGGCACCGACGATGCGGTCGACTTCCTCGCACCGGGGGTCTTCGCGTTGGCGGTGATGAGCACCGCAATGGTCAGCCTCGGCATTGCCACCGGCTTCGAACGTTCGTATCAGGTGCTCAAGCGGCTCGGTGCCACACCGCTCGGGCGTAGTCGGCTCATCGCCGCCAAGATCGTCTCGGTTCTGGTGGTCGAAATGGTGCAGTTCGCGGTCCTGGTGCCGGTCGCGCTCGCGCTCGGGTGGGGACCGGGAGGCAATCGGTGGCCGCTGGCGTTGGCGGCTGTCGTGTTGGCCACCATGGCCTTCGCCGGCATCGGGCTGGCGATGGCCGGCCACCTTCGTGGCGAGATCAATCTTGCGGCTGTCAACGCGTTGTACCTCGTGTTGTTACTGCTCGGCGGAATGGTGATCCCGGTCACCGAACTGCCCGCCGCGCTCCGCGCTGTCGCCGAGGTGCTGCCATCGGGAGCGCTCGCCGAGGTCATGCGCGACAGCCTCGGCGGGGCCAGTACCCGGGCCGGTGAATCGTGGGTGGTGCTGGCCGCCTGGGCGGTCGCTGCACCGCTAGTCGCGCGTCGACTGTTCCGATTCCTGTAGCGGCGGTCCGCTCCGTTCGAACGCCGCCGTCACCTGCTCGTACGTGAGCTCCGGCTCGCCAGCATTTTGTTCGCCAGCATTTTGTTCGCCAGCACAGCGCGCGTCGGGCACGGGTACCGGGTCCGCCACCTTGGCGCGGACGTAGGTGTTCTCCATCTCGAAGCCCGCTCCGAAACGCTTGAAGAACAAGTAGATCGTGATCGCCCACAGGTACGAGGCACCACCAATTTTCATGATCGCTCCGGCGACCTGTTGATCGTCGGTGACGTTCACGCCCCACACCCGCCACGGCTGGTCATAGTGCTTGTACACCGCGCCTTCGGCGAACGTGAGCCATCCGGCCGGTACGGTCGGTACCACGCTCATCAAGAACAGATAGATGCACTTGCCGCCTGGACCCATCTGCCATTCCTTGATCGGCCCCACGACCGGCACCCACATCAGCAGCGCCAGGGTCACCACCATGGCGTGCAGTGCGTAGTGCAGTCCACCGTTGGTGGTGGATGCGTTGACCACGACGGGGATGTGGGTGACCATCACCAGCAGGTTGAACGACACTCCGGCGATCACCGGCTTGGACAGCCAGGCAGCCACCCGGTAGCCGCGCCCCGTGCCGATCAGCGTGCGCGCCATCCAGGCCGGGAGCGACATCAACAGCAGCGGCGGTACGAAGTAGCTGAAGACCATGTGCTGGAACATGTGGACGGAGTAGAGGTAGTCCTCGCCGATGTCGTGCACCGGCCAATCGGAACCCATCCACAACAGCCCGACTCCACCGGCGAAGCACGCCACCTGCTGCGCGTTGACCGGGCGTTCACCGGGACCGACTGCGTGTGGACCGATGACGCGCACCATGTACACGTACGCGCCAACCAAGAACGCGATCAGTAACCACACCTCGGGGTGCGCCTGGAACTGCCACGGGTTCACCACAGGCACGGTCGAGGCAAGCATCACGAGATCAGATTGGGCCCGTCAGCCCGAGCCGAAGAAGCGGAAGGTGGCAAGCGCGGCGACGTACACACCGATGGCCAGCAGCAGACCCGAGTAGAACAGGTAGCTGAAGATCTTGTTGTCGAACTTGAGGTGCATGAACAACGACACCACCATCAAGAACTTGACCGTCATCATGATCAACAACGCCGGCATGAACAGTGGGCCGAAATCGATCCAGTACGTGGAGGTCTCGAGCGCGGTGAGCGCAGCGAGGATCAAGGCGACCCCGATGTACCACAAGTCGGACTTGTGCTCGGCGTGGCCGGACTCGTTGCCGTGACCGCTGTGGTCCGTGTTGTCGGTGTGGTCCGTGTTGTCGGTGTGGCCGGTGGTTGCGGTGCTCATGGTTGCCTCGCTCACGACGGGATCAGGTAGACGAGGGTGAAGATGACGATCCACACGATGTCGACGAAGTGCCAGTACAGGCCGACCAGCTCGACCACCTCGGCCTTCTTGCCGGGGATGCGGCCCCGCTTGTTGATGCCGACGAGCGCCATCAACATGATGATGCCGAGGCTGACGTGCACCCCGTGGAACCCGGTGAGGGTGTAGAAGCTGGAGCTGAACAAGCTGGTGGTGAACCCGAGTCCCTCGTCATAGAACGAGGTGAACTCGTACACCTGCCCACCGACGAAGGTGGCCCCGAGCAGCGCTGTGACAGCGATCCACAAGTTGGTGCGACGATCATCGTTGCGCACCGCCGAGCTGACCGCGAGCACCATCGTGAGCGAGCTCATCAACAACACGAAGCTGCTCACCGAGGTGAACGGGATGTCGTAGACCTGGTCGGGGCCGAGGTCGGCGGTGTGCCGTCCGCGGTACAGCATGTAGGTGGAGATCAGTCCGCCGAACAGCAAGCACTCGCTGCCCAGGAACAGCCACATGGCCATCTTGTTGTTGCTCAGCCCGGTGGAGGTGGCATGCGCATCGTGACCGGCGACGCCGGTGTCGGGGGAATGGACTGCGAGATCAGCCAACGGTGGCCAGCTCCTTGCTCGGACCGTCAGGATCTGACGGCGCTTCATAGTCGTCGTGGTCGGCCACGGAGGGCTCGAGCGTCCAGGCGAACGCGGCGAACAACAGGATCAGCCCGCCGACGACGATGAGGATGCGGGAGTAAATGACGCCGTAACCCATGATCGGCAAGGCGATCGCCAGGATGATCGGCCAGTACGACGGCGACGGCATGTGGATGTTCTTATCGGCATTGGCCTCTTGCTCGGCCATGATCTCCTCGGCCGTGGTGACCTTGGTGACCTGACCGGTCTCTTCGTTCTCTTCGTACTTGCGATGAAAGAACTCGTCGAGGGAATGCACGGTGGGAATGACGTCGAAGTTGTGCTCCTTCGGCGGGCTGGTGGTCATCCACTCGAGGCTGCGCGCATCCCACGGGTCGAGCGGGGCCTTGCCGACCTTGGGGCTCTTGTGCAAGGGTGGATAAGGCGCGTTGCTTGCGACCTGCTTATTTGATGACATTATTGGTTGAATTTGGGCCGTTCGTACGCCCGGAATCGGAAGCCTGCGCTACACTAGAATTCGACTAAGCCGTGAGTTTCGGGCCGACTGGCATCGATGTTGCAGCATAGCCGGGCAATCGAAGGCAGAATCATTTTAGTATGGTGAAGAGCGGGGCGCCAAGGAATGGCGCGACCAGCAATCCCGCGCCAAGGATTGGCGCTGAACCTCATGGCCGTTAGAAAGCCGATGTACGAAGCAGGGCCGGAACGCCCCGAAACCCCGCGTCTCTTGCGCCACAAATTCTCGCGCCGGGTCGGCGAAGTGCTGCTCGTCGAAAACGTCATAGACGAAATGCAACTCCGGCTTGCGCTGGAGCGGCAGCGATCGAGCGGCGGATTCTTGGTCGAGAACCTGGTTTCGCTAGGCTTCGTCAAGCCCGAGGTCGTCGGCAAGTTTCTCGACCAAGCAACCGGCTTCCCGTTCGTCGATTTGACCCAGGTGACCATCGATCTCGAGATTGCTCGGCTTCTTCCCGAGTCGCTCGCGCGCAGAAAACTTGTGCTCCCCTTCGGAGAACGCGACGGAGAGTTGCTCGTGGCCCTGGCCGATCCTCTCAACGTCGCGACGGTGGACGAAGTGGCCGCGAGGGTCGGCAAACGGATCATTCCGCACCTTGCGTTTTCGTTCGACCTCGAAGAAGCGATCGGCCGGGCCTTCGACGCCCGCCACAAGGCCCAATCGGTCCTTGCCGAAATAGGCGAGCAAGACAACCTCCAAGATCTCAGCGAGGACGACCTTGAGGGCCTTGCGGCCGATGCGCCGATCGTTCGCCTCGTCGGAGGCATCCTGGAAGGCGCGACGAACATGGGGGCAAGCGACGTCCACGTCGAGCCCCACGAGGACATGGTGCGGGTGCGCTACCGCCTCGACGGCCTGCTTTACGAGCAGATGAACATTCCGCGCAACTCTCTAGCTGCCGCGGTGTCGCGTATCAAGGTGCTTTCAAGTCTCAACATAGCAGAGCGCAGAAGGCCGCAAGACGGGCGCTTCCTCTATAAAGATGACGGAGGTCGAGAGTTCGACCTTCGCGTGAGCATCATGCC
>JANNHO010000563.1:0-9993 GCA_031404435.1 Acidimicrobiaceae bacterium
TGGTGATGCGCGATGTCGAGCGGCAGGTGATGCTGCGGATCATCGACCAGCGCTGGCGTGAACACCTCGACGAGATGGACTACCTACAGGAGGGCATCAACCTGCGCGCCGTCGGCCAGAAAGACCCGCTGACCGAGTGGCAGCGTGAGGGTTTCGAGATGTTCGGCTCGCTGATGAAGGGCATCGCCCAAGACTTCGTCAAGTACGTCATGCACGTCCAGGTGGTGCGCCAGCAGGAGTCGGCCCCGGTCGTACAGAACGTGCAGCAAAGCTCCAGCGACGACGACACCGCCAGCGGCTTCGCGTCGGCCGCTCAGGCGGCCGCGTCCTCCGGTGAGATCTCTCCCGAGGTGGCAGCCACCGCCGCAGCGCCGGCACCGGTCAAGCAGCAGACCGTGGTCAAGGACGAGTGGGCCAGGACCCCGCGCAACGCGATGTGCCCGTGCGGTAGCGGTAAGAAGTTCAAGATGTGTCACGGCGCCACACCGTGAGGCGCCCGGCACCGCATGCGTGATTTCACCGACGAACTGAAAGAACTGCGCCGCCGCCTCGGCGAAGCCCACGGGTACCTCAAGATCGAATCGAACCGGGTTCGGTTGGTCGAGCTCGAAATCGAAGTCGGGCGCCCCGACCTGTGGGACGACCAAGAGTTCGCCAAGAAGCTCAACGCCGACTACGCCAACGTCAAATCCGACATCGACACCTATGACGAGCTCGACTCAGCGCTCGCCGATGCCGACCTGTTGCACGACATGGCTCGCGAGCTCGACGACGAGACCCAAGAACCCGACATCGTCGCCGCCTGCGCGCACATCGCTGCGGCGCTCAACGCGCTCGATCTGCGCAGCCTGTTCACCGGCGAACACGACGAGGCCGATTGCATCGTCCAGATCAACGCCAAAGACGGTGGTGTCGATGCCCAGGACTGGAGCGAGATGCTGATGCGGATGTACACCCGCTGGGCGGAACGTCGTGGGTTTGCGCTCGCGGTCGACGCGATCAGCGAAGGCACCGAGGCCGGCATCTTGTCGGCCGAGTTCACCCTCACCGGCCGGTACGCGTACGGACTGATGACCGCCGAGCGGGGAACGCACCGGCTGGTGCGGATCAGCCCGTTCGACAACCAGGGCCGCCGCCAGACCAGCTTCGCGTCGGTGCAGGTGTGGCCGGTGCTCGACAACCCCGACGCCGAGGTGAACGACAGCGACATCCGCATGGAGGTGTTCCGCGCCAGCGGTGCCGGCGGTCAGCACGTCAACAAGACGTCGTCGGCGGTGCGCCTGATTCACGAGCCGACCGGGTTGGTGGCCTCGAGTCAGGAAGAGCGCAGCCAGCTCCAGAACCGGGAAAAGGCGATGAACCGGTTACGCACCATGATCGCCGCAAAGGTCGAGGAAGAACGCGAAGCCGAGCTCGACCGGATCGCCGGCCGACAGGCCCAGGTTGGGTGGGGCAGCCAGATCCGCTCGTATGTGTTGCAGCCCTACCAGATGGTCAAGGACCTGCGCACCGAGGTGGAATCCAGCCAGGTTGCGGTGGTGCTCGACGGCGATATCGACGCCTTCGTCGAGGGCTACCTGCGCTGGCGACGCCGTGAAGCCGACGACGCGAACTAGGTTCTGACAACGAATGATCAAGCTCGAAAACGTCACCAAGAGCTACAGCACCGAGGTCACCGCACTTCGCGATGCCAGCTTCGACGTCGCCAAGGCCGAGTTCGTGTTCCTCGTGGGCCCATCCGGCTCTGGTAAGAGCACGTTGCTGCGGCTGATGAACCGCGAGGAGCGGCCCGAGAAGGGCGCGGTGTGGGTGGCCGGTCGCAACATCAACGACATGCCCGACGCCAAGGTGCCGTACCTGCGCCGCAACATCGGCAACATCTTCCAGGACTACAAGCTGCTGTCCAACAAGACCGTGTTCGAGAACGTCGCGTTTGCACTCGAGGTGATCGGGCGACCCAAGCACGTCATCCGCCAGCAGGTACCGCAGGTTCTCGACCTGGTGGCGCTGTCGGGCAAGCAGGAGCGGTTCCCCCATCAGCTCAGCGGCGGGGAGCAGCAGCGGGTGTCGATCGCCCGAGCGTTCGTCAACCGGCCGCTGATCCTGCTCGCCGACGAGCCGACGGGCAACCTCGATCCCGGTACCGGCGAAGGCATCATGCGCCTGCTCGACCGGATCAACAAGACCGGCACCACGGTGGTGATGGCCACCCACGACCAGCGTGTGGTCAACATGATGCGCCGCCGGGTGATCCAACTCGACCGCGGCATCATCGTGCGCGACCAGGCCAGAGGTGTGTATGAGTAGCGGTACCTGCCTGGAAGGATGGGTGCGATGTTTCCGCGGCTGAGCTATACGTTCCGCGAGATGTGGGCGAGCCTGCGCCGCAACCTCACCCTCACCGCCGCGGCGGTGATCACCTCGTCGGTGTCGCTGCTGTTGTTCGGGCTCACCCTGTTGATTCAGCAGGGCTTCGACAACCAGCTTGCCAAGTGGTCCGGCGGCGTCGAGCTGATCGTCTACCTCAAACCCGAGGCGTCACCAGAGCAGGTTGCCCTGGTTCGCAGCGCGCTCGAGCAGACCCCGGACGTGATCGATGTCAGCCGGCTGGAGTACCTCGACGTCGAACAATCGTTTGCCGAAGCGCAGCGACTGTTCGCGGCTGATCCCGAGATGCGTCAGCTGCTCACGCTCGAGAACATCCCGACCCAGTTCAAGGTGGTGCCGACCGAGGAGGCGACAGCCGAGCTGCTCACCCAGTTGGCCATCGGGTACGCGGAGTTGCCGGGGGTGTACCGAACCGCGTTCCCCAGCGACGAGATCGAGGTGCTGTCCACACTGCGCGGCTTCATCGGACTACGGCTGTACCTGATCACTGGGTTCTTGCTGGTTTCTGCGGTGCTGTTGATCTGGAACACGATCCGCACGGCGATGTTCGCCCGGCGGCGCGAGATCGAGGTGATGAAGCTGGTTGGCGCGACGAACTGGTTCATCCGTTTGCCGTTCATGCTCGAGGGGCTGCTGCAGGGTCTCGCCGGTGGTGTGCTCGCCAGCGGGGCGATGCTGTTGATGAACGCGAACTGGACCAGCGGGGTGGAGGCCTTCCCATCTGATTCCGGCTTCGGTGCCTTCGTCGTGACGGGGTCGTACCCGATGTGGATCGTGCTGTGGATCGTGGTGCTCGGCATGCTCGTCGGCGCGATCGGTTCGGGCACGGCGGCGTCACGCTTCCTCGACGTCTGACACCAGCCGCCGGGCGGTTAGCTTCGGTCGCATGGAGCACACACAGATCACCTATGCCGTCGCTGACGGCATCGCCACCATCACCCTCAACCGGCCCGAGCGGTTGAACGCGTTCACCAACACGATGATGCGCGAACTGCTCGACGCGTTCGACCGGGTCGATGCCGACGACGATGTGCGCGTCGTCATCGTCACCGGGGCCGGGCGGGGGTTCTGCGCCGGTGCCGACCTGAGCGGCGGGGGAGAGACGTTCGCCTCCGGTGGCAGCGACGAGCGCACCGACGTGCCGGGTGTTCCTCGCGACGGCGGTGGCCTCGTTTCGCTGCGGATCTTCGAGTGCCTGAAGCCGGTGATCGGGGCAATCAACGGTCCTGCCGTTGGCGTCGGAGTGACGATGACGTTGCCGATGGACATCCGTATCGCCAGCGAGACCGCCAAGTTCGGGTTCGTGTTCGCCCGTCGCGGCATCGTTCCCGAAGCATGTTCGTCGTGGTTCCTGCCCCGCCTGGTGGGCATCAGCCAGGCTGCAGAGTGGTGCTACTCGGGCGGGGTGTTCGGTGCCGACGAGGCCCGCGACGGTCGACTGGTTCGCAGCGTTCATGCCCCCGATGAACTGCTGCCCGCCGCGCAGGCCATCGCCAGAGAGATCGCCGACAACACCTCGGCGGTTTCGGTCGCACTCAGCCGCCAGTTGCTGTGGAGGATGATGGGCGCAGCGCATCCGATGGAGGCACATCGCGCCGATTCGCGAGGCATCGCCGAGCGCGGCCGCAGCGACGATTCACGAGAAGGGGTCTCCAGCTTCCTCGAGAAGCGACCGGCCGAGTTCCCGATGAAGGTGAGCGACGGCCTACCCGATCTCTTCCCCCGTTGGGATCCTCCGAAGTTTTCGTAAAGGTCACCACGGTCCGTCCCGATACAACATCCGTAACGGGCAGGCGGCGAAGAACCTTCGACAGAGCAGCGTTACGCGACCCAGTCGAAAGGACCTGTGATGAACATACTGACCGGTGATGTGATCGAGATCGATGTGGACGGTGGCGCTGTCAGCGCGCTGGTGTTGCTGGCAACACCCGAGGCCGTCATCCTCGATCCGTGCGACGGATCGACTCCGCTCGTGTTCCGCCCGGAAGACCTTCGCGCGGTGCGAATCTTCGACGGCGCCAACGCCTGACCGTTATCGCCGCCTGACCGGTATCCCCGGCTGGTCGTAGTATCGCGGCCCGTAGCATTGCGGTCATGAGTGACCAGGCTGGTTCCGGCACCCCGGTCTCGCTGTTCGACCACGTCGGCGGCGCCGGGTTCTTCGAGCGTCTGGTCGACACGTTTTACGCGGGCGTGGCAACCGACGACGTGCTGTTGCCGCTCTATCCGGAGCAGCCAGACCTCACCGGTGCTCGCCGTCGGCTGACACTGTTCTTGATTCAGTACTGGGGCGGCCCGACCACCTACGACGACGAGCGCGGACATCCGCGGTTACGGATGCGGCACATGCCGTTCCGGCTCGGTCCGGTCGAGCGTGATCGGTGGTTGCACCACATGACCAACGCCGTCGATCACGTCACCGACGACGAAGCTGTTCGGGCCACGCTGCTCGGCTACTTCGTGCCGTCGGCCGAACACTTGCGCAACGACACCGGCCTGCCGATCTCGCTGAAGAACCCCCACGCCTGACCGGTGCGGGTGCGCGGGCCGGTGGCTCAGGGCTGCGGCATCGGTGCGAAATCGATGGTGACGGGGAGGTGATCGCTGAGGTGCTGCCAGTCGTCGACGTCGGGTTCGTGGCGACGGGTGAACACACTGGCATCGGGGATGAGGATGAAATCGAACCGCGCACGCGGCGCGATCGACGGAAAGGTGGGCCCCCCTCCGGGGTCGTGCACCCCGCCACGATGCAGTTCGCGGATCACCTCCACATCGCTGCCGGCGTTGAGATCGCCGGCCACAACCGTGAGCGACGAGCGTTGCGCGGTGATCAGCGCGGCGACGCGTCCGGCTTGGGCGATGCGCTCATCGGCACGCCGGCCGGCCGCAAGGTGCACGTTGTAGATCCGCACCGTGTCGCCGGCGGGGTCGCCGGCGGGGTCGCCGCGGTCGCGGTCGCCGGCGCGTTGCACCGACGTGGCCAGGACGATGCGGTGACGGTGGGTCCATGTCGAGCGTTCCGGCGAGAGGGAGCGGTTGGTGGTGCCCGAGAGGCGGTGCGGGGACATGATCGCCAACCCTTCCGCCAAATGCCACAGCACCGGTGAGTACGGGTAGTGCTTGCGCGCCCAGCAGTGATGCCACCGCAGCATCGTGGCCAGTGTGTCCGCCTGGCGGCGGCCGATCTCCTGTACGGCGATCGCGTCGGGGCGCTCGGCGGCGACGACCGCAGCGATGGCGGCCAGGTCTGGCCGTGCCGACCCGCGAATGTTCCAGGTCATGACGCGCCATGCTCCGGGGGCCACGGGTGGGGGCGATGTGTCAGGCATTGGTCGGCAAGTCTCGCCGATCCATTCACGCGGCGGGGTCGGCGCGGTGGACTACCTTCGTCGGGATGAGTCGTCTGTCGGGGAAAGTTGCCCTCATCACTGGTGCTTCGTCGGGTCTCGGTCGCGTCGGCGCCGAACGGTTCGCTGCTGAGGGGGCTCAGGTGGTCGTGGCCGACATGGCCGACGGCGACGAGGTGGTCGAAGCGATCGCCGCAGCCGGAGGCGACGCAACCTACGTCCGCTGCGACGTCACCGATGAGGCGTCGGTCGAGGCCGCGGTGGAGCATGCGGTCGAGACCTTCGGTGGGCTGCACGTGCTGTACAACAACGCCGGGGTGATGCTCGGCGACGACGACGATCCGGTCACCACCAGCGTCGAGACCTATCAGAAGACGATGGACATCAACGTGCTCGGCGTCCTGCTCGGCTGCAAGTACGCGATCCCGGTGATGCAGCGCTCGGCCGAGGCATCGGGCCGGGCCAGTTCGATCATCAACGTCGCCTCGTTCGTCGCCCACATGGGCGCGGCCACGCCGCAGGTGGCCTACACCGCATCGAAGGGTGCGGTGTTGGCGATGACCCGCGAGATCGCGGTCATCTATGCCCGCCAAGGAATCCGCGCCAACGCGCTCTGCCCCGGACCGATCATGACGCCGCTGCTGGCCAAGTTCTTGAGCGATGACGCCAAGCGCAACCGTCGCCTGGTGCACATCCCGATGGGCCGCTTCGGTGAGCCGATCGAGATCGCCAACGGCGCACTGTTCCTGGCGAGCGACGAGTCGAGCTGGATGACCGGCCAGTCGTTGATCATCGACGGCGGGATCACCGCTGCCTACGTCACGCCCGAGTGAGCGCCGAGTGGCCGCCGGAGTGAGCGCGAGGATGCACGGCCCGACGAGCGAGGTCGGCGATCTGGCCTCGCGTGCCGCCGGGTTCATCACCGAACGCCTGCGTGGAACCGGCGTGGGTGTCGTCGGGGACAAGTCGTCACTCGACGAGCTACTGGCCGGCTCGATCACCGATGGCGGCCTCGGCCTCGATGGCGCATGGTCGGGCTTCGCCGACGTCGTCGCCCCCAACAACGTCGGCCTTGATAGCGATCGCTTCCTCGCGTTCATTCCGCTGTCGCCGTCGGTGGCAGGCGTGTGGATGGATGCGATGGTCGGGGCCGCGAACTTCTCCGCCGAATCATGGCTGGAAGGTGCCGGCGCGATCGCCGCCGAAAACCAGGTGATCGATCTGCTGTGTCGAGCCACTGGCGCACCCTCCGGGGCCGGCGGGTGCTTCATGAGTGGGGGCAGCATCGGCAACCTCTCGGCACTGGCTGTTGCGCGCGACCAAGGCGGCGGTCGGCGCGTGGTTGCCGTTGCCGACACGGCGCACGCCTCGGTCGACAACGCCCTGCACCTGCTCGGCCTCGAACCGCTCGTGGTGCCGACCGGGCCGTCGTGTCGGCTCACTGGCGAAGCGCTGCGCGCCACCATCGGCGATCGCGCCGATGTCGGCATCGTGGTGACTGCGGGCGGCTCGACGAACGCCGGGGTGATCGACGATCTTGCCGGCTGCGCCGACGTAGCTGATGCGCTCGGAGCGTGGCTCCATGTGGATGGCGCATACGGGTTGTCGGCGGTGCTGCTACCGGAGATGCGCGGCCGCTTCGCCGGAATCGAGCGCGCCGATTCGTTCATCGTCGATCCGCACAAGTGGATGTTCGCCCCGGCCGGATCATGCGCGCTGGTCTATCGCCAGCCCGACCTGGCCCGCCGCGTGCACACCCAACACGGGCCGTACATCGACGTGCTGCGCACCGACGACGATGCGTACAACCCGTGCGATCTTGGCTATCAGCTCACCCGCCGGGCGAGCGGACTGCCGATCTGGTTTGCGCTTGCGCTGCACGGTGTCGATGCCCACCGCGACGCGATCCGTGTGGGGATCGCGATGGCCGCGGCGATGGCCGAGGCGCTCGAGGCGTCACCGCTGACCGAGTTGGTGATGCACCCCGAACTGGGTGTGGTGCTGTTCCGTCGTGACGGATGGGCTGCACCCGAGTGGCAGCGCTGGGCACGCAAGCTGCTCGACACCGGCGTTGCCTTCGTGGCGCCGTCGACCTACAAGGGTGAAGCCGTCGGGCGGCTGGTGTTCATGCATCCGCGCACGCCACCGTCGATCATCGACGAACTGATGCTCAGCCTCCAGGACTGAATCGAGCGGGTCAGTCGGGACAGCGGGTCAGCCGGGGCGTCCGTGGCGGAACACGTCGGTGCCGTCCCAACCGAGCGAAGCAGATCGCACCGCGGTGTAGAAATCGCGCAGGTGCTCCGTCGGCTCGTACAGCTCCCAGTAGTGGCCGCTGGCGGTGCGATCGTCGACGAAGGCGAACCACACGCTGCCCGTGCGGGCGGTGGTGGCGACGCTCATCCCGAGTTCGTCTACGGTGCCGAGGGCGGCCGCGAGGTCGGGCACGAAACAGGCCACATGATGCAAACCGGTAGCGCCCGCCGGGAAATGTTCGGTCACCGCGCTCGGTGATCGGTCGTGTTGCAGGAACAACTCGATCATCACCTCGCCACACCAGCCGTACGCCGACGAATGGTCGAACATGCTGGGTGCTCCGCGATGCACCACATCGGTGACGGCGATGTGGTCACGGAAGAAGAACGGCCCGGCCCCGTGGAGTGCGGACCACCGGTGCGCGGTCTGTTCGGGATCGGTGACGACGTAGGCAACCTGCACGACCGGACCGAGTAACGGCGGGGTCGGTGTGTGCAACGTTGTGGCCACCATGACCGTGCACTGTAGAAGCTCGCTGGGTGCTCCAGGCGAAGCCGTGCCGCGTGACCCGTGCCGCGCCCGGGCGTCCCACAGCATCGCGGCGCGATGTGGCAGCACGTGCGCTCGTGACCGGTAAGACTGCGTGGGTGAGCTCAGTCGCATTTATCGGTCTTGGGGTCATGGGTACGCCCATGGCCCGCCACCTCGCTGCCGCAGGGCACCAGGTCACCATCTACAACCGAACGCCGGAGAAGTCGCTCGCCTGGGTGGCGCTCTACGGCCACCAGGCCAAACCGACGCCGCGTGAGGCGGCCGAGGGTGCCGAGTTCGTGTTCCTCTGCGTCGGCAACGACAACGATGTACGCGACGTCACCTACGGCCCCGATGGCGCGCTCGCGGGCGCGGCGGCTGGCGCGGTGCTCGTCGATCACACCACCGCGTCGGCGGAAGTGGCCCGCGAGTTGGCCGAAGCGAGCGCCGAGTTCGGCGTCGGGTTCGTCGATGCGCCCGTGTCCGGTGGCCAGGTCGGGGCCGAGAACGGGCAGCTCACGATCATGTGTGGCAGCGACGACGAGGCGTTCTATCACCTTGCCGAACCGGTGATGCAGGCCTACGCGAAGGCATGTTCGCTGATGGGCCGCGCCGGTGCCGGTCAGCTGACCAAGATGGTCAACCAGATTTGCATCGCCGGGATCGTGCAGGGTCTGAGCGAGGGAATCAACTTCGCGGTCAAGGCCGGACTCGATCCCAATGCGGTGCTCGACGTGATCCGCTACGGCGCCGCACAAAGCTGGCAGATGGAAAACCGCGGGGCCACCATGGCTCGCGGCGAGTTCGACTTCGGCTTCGCCGTCCAGTGGATGCGCAAAGACCTCGACATCGTGCTCAGCGAGGCCGACCGCAACGGTGCCCGGCTGCCGATGACCGCGCTGATCGATCAGTTCTACGGACAGGTCATCGCCCGCGGCGGCAGCCGCTGGGACACGAGCAGCCTGATTCATCTCCTCGCCAACGACTGATCCGCGGCCTGGCGGCTGGGGTTAATCGTCGGGGCAATTCCATTGCTCTCCTGGTGGGCCGGTGGTCATGGCACGCGGCAAGCTGGCAAAAATCGATAAGCGAGATGGGCTTCGCGGCCCTATTTCCGGACAGGGTGCCGCAGTTTGGTCCCGACGAGTTTGGCCCTGAGCGACTCCAAGGTCTGCGGCCTTGCCGGGATTCGCTTCCCGGTACGACCGACTCGAATGTGCTGATGCTCGGGGCCCGTCATGTCCGGCTCCCCTCGTGGCCGGGATGGCAGTCATGTCGCCAAACAAGCGATGCGCCGTTGCGGACATCGAATCTGTAGCTGCGAACATCCATTTGGCCGTCGCGCTCGGATATCTGCACAGTCCCAGACATTTCGAACACCTGATGAGATCAGAACGCCGTTGACTGTCAATTCCGTGATGCCACCGTCGCGGTCGGCTGCGTTTACGCCTTGACGTCAGCCCTTGCATCC
>JANNHO010000564.1:0-1515 GCA_031404435.1 Acidimicrobiaceae bacterium
GGCGTGAAGGCGTTCGGCGGTAGCTCGATCACCGCCGGCACGATCATCGTGCGCCAGCGCGGCACCAAGTTCCACCCCGGAAAGAACGTCGGCAAGGGCAAGGACGACACGTTGTTCAGCCTCGTCGACGGCACCGTCCACTTCGGTCAGATGAAGGGCCGCAAGTCGGTCAGCGTCATCACCGCCGACGCCTGACGCCAACCCGAAACACTTTGAACGCCGACGACGGCCGGGGCTTGGTGCCCCGGCTGTTTCGCGTCTGGCGGTCGACGACTCAGGCGTCGGCGAGTTTGGCTTCGAGGGTGTCGACTTCGATGTTCAGTGCTGCCGGGAGGCGGTCGCCGAATCGGGCGTAGTGCTCGCGGATCTGAGGGATCGCGGCCTGCCAGCCGTCGACGTCGACTGCCAGCAGCGTGTCGAGGTCGGCCTCGTCGATCTCGAGTCCGTCGGTGTCGAGTGCGTCCTTCGTCGGCAGCTTGCCGATCGGGGTGTCGATCGCTTCGGCAGTACCGGCCACCCGCTCGAACACCCACTTGAGCACGCGGCTGTTCTCGCCGAAGCCCGGCCACAGGAAGCGGCCATCGTCGTCGCGACGGAACCAGTTGACGAAGAAGATCGTGGGCAGGTTCGCCGAATCGGTGGCCTTCTCCATGCCCAACCAGTGAGCGAAGTAGTCGCCATAGTTGTAGCCGCAGAACGGCAGCATCGCCATGGGATCGAAACGGAGTTGGCCGACGGCACCCTGGGCTGCCGCGGTGGTCTCCGAGGCCATGATCGAGCCGAGGAAGACGCCATGCTCCCAGTTGTTCGCCTCGGTGACGAGCGGAACAGTGGTGCGGCGACGACCACCGAACAGGATCGCCGAGATCGGCACTCCGGCCGGATTCTCCCACTCGGAACCGATCGACGGGCACTGCACCGCAGGTGCGGTGAAACGAGCGTTCGGATGGGCGGCCGGCGTCTCCATCTCAGGATTCCAGGCATTGCCCTTCCAGTCGGTTGCCCGAGCCGGGGCAGTGTCGGTCATGCCCTCCCACCAGACGTCGCCGTCGTCGGTCAAGGCCACATTGGTGAACACCGAGTTGCCCTTGTCGATGGTGCGCATCGCGTTGGGGTTGGTGTCCCAGCCGGTGCCGGGAGCGACCCCGAACAGGCCCTGCTCGGGGTTGACCGCCCACAGCCGGCCGTCGGCGCCGAACTTCATCCAGGCAATGTCGTCGCCGAGGGTCTCGACCTTCCAGCCGGGGATGGTCGGGTCGCGCATCGCAAGGTTGGTCTTGCCGCAGGCGCTGGGGAACGCCGCCGCGACGTAGTGGACCTGCTGCTCGGGGGAGGTGAGCTTGAGGATCAGCATGTGCTCGGCAAGCCAGCCCTCGTCGCGCGCCATCACGCTCGCGATACGCAGGCTGTAGCACTTCTTGCCCAGCAGGGCGTTGCCGCCGTAGCCCGAGCCGTAGCTCCAGATCATCCGCTCTTCGGGGAACTGCACGATGTACTTGGTGTCATTGCACGGCC
>JANNHO010000565.1:0-2064 GCA_031404435.1 Acidimicrobiaceae bacterium
GGACTTCGGCGCCGACGCTGTCACATCGAAGCCACGCACCGAGGTTTCGTCGTACCGGCGTCCGAGATGCCGATCCGGTCGTGCCGGATCCATGCCGGCCATCAGCGTGAGGAAGTGCTCGTCCTCCACCTCGTCGCGAAGGCCGAGCATCCCTGCGCCCTCGCCATGCCACAGACCGCGGGGCTCTCCCGATTGCAGGTAGTAGTTCGGGAGCTGCTCCACGTAGTAGGCGCCAGCGTCCGCTCCCGTCAAGGTGGTCACCCGCACGGTCACGACACACCACCGATCACTCGCGCCGCTGTGCACTCGTCTATTGGTGATGTGTCGACTGGTTCGGTGGTGGGAAGTTCGTTCATGGCGGCCTACGCGGGGAATTGCAGGGAGCGCTGGCCGGTGGGTCGTGAAAGCTTTCGGGAAGCTGGTGGCCGGCTATTGACCGATGTCACTGGCGCGATTGACGCGGTCTAGTCGTCGATCGGCCAGGAGATTGGTCCGCCGGCCATTTGCTCGAGCGCGGCGCGGGGCACGCGGAGCAAACGGCCGATGCGGACGACCGGCAGGCCCGACTCGCCGTGAGTGGCCACGAATTCGCGGGCCTGGTCATAGGCACACGACCGGCCAATGCGGAGGACCGACGCGGCCTCCTCGACGGCAAGGAAATCGGGCGCCGTGTCGCGGCTAGTGGTCCGTCGCTGAATTGGTGTGGTGGGTTAGGGTGGCAGCATGCCGGTGATGATTGCTGCTGCGTTGGTGGTGTTGGATGAGGATCGGGAGGTGTTGGAGCGGTGGGCGCGTTCGACTGTTGAGCCTCATCGTCGGGTCGTTCAGGCCAAGGCGTTGCTGCTGGCTGCTGATGGGGTAGCGAACGAGGAGATCGCTCGCCGTTGTGCCACGACGCCGGACACGGTGCGCCGGTGGCGGACACGGTTTGTTGAGGCTGGTGTGGGTGGTGTTGGTGTGATCGCCGAGGGGCGTGGTCGTAAGTCGTGGCTTCCTGAGGGTGTGTCGGTGGCCGAGGTGGTGCGGGTCACCCGTGAGGAGTTGCCCGATGACACCTCGACGCATTGGTCGACGCGGTCGTTGGGAGAACGGTTCGGGATCGGCAAGGACACTGTGGCCAGGATCTGGCGTGATCATCAGCTCAAGCCGTGGCGGGTGGACACGTTCAAACTGTCCACCGACCGCCGCTTCGAAGAGAAGCTGGTCGATGTCGTCGGGTTGTACATGAACCCGCCGGAGCGGGCGATGGTGTTCTGTTTCGATGAAAAAACCCAGGTCCAAGCGTTGGATCGGACGCAGCCGTCGTTGCCGATGAAACCTGGGCGGGCCGGCACGATGACCCACGACTACAAACGCAACGGGACCACCGATCTGTTCGCGGCGATGGACATCGCCACCGGCAAGGTCATCTACGACTGTCGACCGCGCCACACCGGTGCCGACGTGTTGGCGTTCTTCAAACTGATCGATCTACACGTTCCCAAAGATCTCGCGGTGCATGTCGTGTTGGACAACTTGTCGGCCCACATGGGCCCGGAAGTCACGAAGTGGCTCGATCATCGCAAGCGGGCGCGCTGGCATCTGCATTTCATTCCGACTTCGTCGTCGTGGCTGAACCTCGTCGAGCGTTGGTTCAAAGAGATCACCGACAAACGGCTGCGTCGCGGTCGGTTCACCAGCGTCGCCGAGCTGATCGAAGCACTGGAGATGTGGACCGAACACTGGAACGACGACCCACGACCCTTCATCTGGACCAAGACAGCAGAGGAGATCATCGCCAAAGTCACCCGCGGACGAGCCACACTCCACCACATCAAATCCGCGACGGACCACTAGACCGTCGCCAGAACCTGCGCCAGCGCAGGACATGCGTTCGGTGTCGCAGCGGGCTTCGCTTGCGACCCCTGTTACCAAATGGTCGTAATCGGGAACTCGTGAAATGATGGGTCGCTCGTCAGGAGCGGACAACCGACGAGTTCGGCCTGCGCCGCGAGGACCCGATCGAATGGATCGCGATGCCCGGCTTGATACAGCCCGGCGCGGAGAGCGTGCGCGCTGTCAATG
>JANNHO010000566.1:0-4405 GCA_031404435.1 Acidimicrobiaceae bacterium
AGAAGCGCTGGCCGAGAACGAAACCTCGTTTGTCCGCGACTCGATCATTCAGCGCTTTGCCCGACGGTGAAGCAGATCTCGATGATCTGCTTCTCGTCGAAGTGTTCGCGGAGCGCCCCGTACGTCGCATCGTCGATGATCTCGCTGCGTGTGGACTTCTGGGCATAGCGCACGATCGCAACCTCGTCTGGTTCGTAAAGGTGGACCGGCAGTGGGTCGTCACCGAGGTGCGCAAGCTTCTCCTCCGTTAGACCCGCTGCCCGACCGAGCAGCACGTGCGTTGGGATTCAATAGTGGCAGTCGTTCGTCAACGACGCGGTGAGGTAGGCGAGCTCGCGCTGCGCTGGTGTCATTGAGTTGTGAAAGTAGACGGCTGTTCCGAACTCGACCATCTTCTGCAGTGCGGCGGGATGATTGGCGACGGCGCGATACACGTTCGGAGGGACGGCGCGACCGCGCAGACCGGTGATCTGACGGAGGACCTGCGCAGCGAGAGGGTCGGTTCCCTCTGCGTCCGGGTCGACAAGGGGGAGGCGTGTCATCGGTCCAACATACTGCTGCGATGCGTCGCCGGCGCACCGCGCCAGCCGTGACACATTACGTGGCGTCGGGTCACGTCGAGGTAGCCCCAGCCCTAACGCCCGGGCGAGGGTCCTCACGGCCATAGCCGGGCGATCGGCTCGTCCGGCACCGCCTGGGAGCGTGGGCCCGGCGAACAGTGCCCTACCGGCGAGAGAGAGATCGTCCGCTGTGCGCAGCAGTCGCTCGGTGCCCACGCTGCGCCGGCCGGTTCAGGTCCGAGGATGCGCCGCAGGCGGCGACGCCGCATCAGACTTCTACGAGCCCGACATGCGAATACTTCGGCTGGCACGGACGTTGCTCGGCGACGCCCAGTTCGGCAGTCATGCCTGTACCGTCTCGGTCGCCCCTGCTCCCTTCGTCTGCCGACACCATTACGACCGGACACACGTGTTCGACAACCCGCTCCTGGCACCGAGCCGGGGCGACTGCGATGTGATCGTCGACGAGGTCATCCCGGTAGCGACCACTGCGGCCCTCACGTACTGAAGACGGTTGCCAAGATCAGACGACCACATGACAACCATCTACACAAGGTCGGCTCCGACATTCACGACCCCGTCCGTCTCGTCACCAGCAGCGGTGCCGGATCGATCGCCGACGAACTCGCCAGGTTCGACCTCGAGCGCTTTGAACCACCCGGCATCGCCTGGGAGCGTTGGCCGGCGAACAGTGCCCTACCGGCGAACGGGAGATCGTCCGCTGAGCGCAGCAGCCGCTCGGTGACCCACGCTGCGCCGGCCGGTTCAGGTCCGAGGATGCGCCGTAGTTGAGCTGCGGCACCGTCGAGTCGTGCTGCCCACATCGTGGCCGCATCGGCCAGTTCGTGACCGCGCTTGGCGAGCGGAAGGATTTCGTCAGGATTGAACACGGTGAACGCGGCCGCGACGAGCTCGGGCGCGACGTCGCCCATGACCGCGCTGCGGCTGGTGAAGAAGCCGGCCTTGTCGGGCAGCGCCGTCGCACCGACGAAGCCCGGACTCGGTGCGAAGCCGAGCGCCTCGTACTTGGCGTGGCATTCGAGGGAGAACTGGGCCTGCCCGGCGATCGGCTCGAGCGCTGACACGAGCAGACGAGCCATTGGTTGCGGTTGCGTCACGAGCGGACTATACGACCCACTCGGCAGGGCTGACCCGCCGCTTGGATCGAGCGAATAGGCGACTCTTTCGGCGCTGCTACCAGACCGGCACGGTGGCGTGTGCGGTGACGTCGATGACCTGTGCGACCCGGTTGCGCTTGACGCGGTCGCGGCTCAGATGTGAGGCGGTTCGAGGAGTGCGTCGGCCAGGGATCGTTCGACCCAGCGCTCGTATCGGCCGAGCGTCCAGTCGCAGCCATCGATGAGTTGGATGAACGTCTCCGGCGACGAGATGAGCCAGACCGTGGCGACCGCGTCACGGCCTGACCGGTCGCGTCGGAGCAGGCGGGCCTGGCGAAGCGAGTTGACGAACCCTGTTGCGTCCGCAAGTCGGTGCCGCTGACCGGTCGCCCACAGCGCGGCGGCGTCGGCGTCAGCTGCCGCGGCCTGCGCGGCGACTCGGAATGCCCAGCCGGCCGACGCCATGACGTGGCGGAGGGCGAAGGCGAAGGCGTGGACGCGTTCGCTGCCGGTGGCCGCGCCGAACGCGTCGGTTGCCCATGACCGGTCGGCGACCGGGACTGCATCCTGATCCCCGACGATGGCGATGTCCACCAGGCGGCTGAGTAGCCCAACCTTGCTGCCGAAGACCTTGTACACGGTTCGCGGGTCGACCTCGGCGCGATCTGCGACAGCGGCCAGCGACGTTGCGACGTATCCGTGATCGACGAACAGTGCCGCCGCGGCGTCGATGATCCGCCGTTCCGTCTCGTGCGCCCGTGCTCGTCGGACTGGGCTGTCGTACCGACGAGCGGCACGGGACGGCTCGGCCTTGATCTCGCGTTCCACGTGTCGTACGATAACAGTTCAAGGCAGTGTAACTGCCCTGAACGACTCGGCGTCGTCGGATCATTCGGAATCTGGGAAGGGGCGGACGCATGAACGTGATGGAGATCGTGGACCGAGCGACGAGAGTCGGTATCGAGTGCCGTGAGCGGGCTGATGAAGCGGAGGCGTTGCGCACCATGCCCCCGGACCTCGTGTGCACGGCGAAGGCGGCCGGGCTGTTCCGGATGGCCATGCCGGCTGCACTCGGCGGTCTCGAACTCGATCCTGTCGCGATCATGAGCGTGATCGAGGAACTGTCTCGCGCTGACGGGTCGGCTGGGTGGACCGTCCTGATCGGCAACTCGACAGCGTTCTTCGCCTGGCTCGATCAACACGTGGCGGCAGCGATGCTCGGCACGACCACCGACAGCGTCTCGACGAGCATGTTTGCGCCGATGGGTCGAGCCTGCGTGGACGGCGATCACGTCGTCATCGACGGGCGCTGGCCGTTCAACAGTGGTTGCATGCACGCCGATTGGTTTCAGGTTGGCGTGATCGTGATGGACGGCGACCGTCCCCGCCACCGCTCGGATGGCGGCGTCGATGCGCGCTTCGCCTACTTCGGTCGCGACTGCGACCGTACTGAGATCATCGACACCTGGAAATCGATGGGCCTTCGAGGCACCGGCAGCCACGACCTCGTGGTACACGGCCTGCGGATCCCCGTCGAGCACACCGCGGCCCCGATGCTTGATCCAGCGGTCCAGGACGGTCCGCTGTGGCAGTTCGGGTTCTTCCCACTGCTCAGCGTGTTGATGAGCGGTTTTCCGCTCGGCGTCGCGCGACGCGCTCTCGACGAACTCGTCCGCTTGGCGCCGAACAAGCGACGCGGCGCGAGCTCGAACACGGTCGCCGACGACCCACACGTGCAGTACGAACTCGGTCGGGCAGAAGCAGCGCTCCACGGCGCTCGGGCACTCGTCGTCGATGCGCTCGGCGACGCCTGGAACACCGCCACAGCCGGCTCACCGCTGGCGCTTCAGCAGGAGTCGCGGATCGGGCTCGCGACACAGCACGCGATGCACGCAGCCGTCGCCGCTGTCGATTTCGCGTTCACCACCGCCGGTGCCGGCGCCGTCTACACCGGCCACCCGCTCGAACGATGCTTCCGCGATCTCCACACCGCGAACCAGCACATCGCCTTCAGCGGCGAAGGCTTCCGCAACTACGCCCGACATCGATTCGGCCCCACCGGTTGAGGTCGAACGCCTCGTGTTCAGCACGGTCTGCTCGGGAACCGGCGTCCCCAAGACGGGCACCGGCTCGGTTTGTTCAGCGACGCAGGGGACCGTCGCTCAAACGGTCCGGATGCGGCGTACCGGCGTCGTGGTATCGCGATGACGGGGTGCCGGGCGGGTTGTGCACACCTGGCTGAGCGTCGGGATTGCCGACGCAGACCTCGGCCTCCAACCCGTCAGGATCACGGAAGAACAAGCTCAGGATGTGGCCGAAGTCGGTCACGAAACCATCGGTCGCACCAGGGCGCGCAACCGGTCCCGAATCTCGCCGAACGCTTCGATCGAGGCAGCCTCCAACGCCAAGTGATCGAGCCGCCCCCGACCGAACATCGGCACCTGACGCTGAGCCTCGGTGTTCCCCGCCAGTTCGAACACATTCAACTCCGCCTACGGCCCGATGCCGCCGCGTGGCGCGGGAACTGGACCTGGGAGCTGACACAGCGCGCCAAGGCGCTCCCGTCGTTCAGTAGCATCTCGTTGAGACGATCGAGATGGAGGATTCAGTGACTGACGGTCTGCGAGGGTCTCTCTCCGCGATAGGCAACACGCCGCTCGTCGAACTGGTACGGGTCGTTCCCACGGGTTCGGCGCGGGTGCTGGTCAAGCTGGAGTTCGCGAACCC
>JANNHO010000567.1:0-6565 GCA_031404435.1 Acidimicrobiaceae bacterium
AGCGAATCACGCTGCAGGCAATGCGTGCCGGGGCCGGTGGACAATTTTCGCTTGCACAATCGATGGGCTCGATGCGCGACGGCAGTGATGTCGGCCGCGCCATGACCAGCGTTGCTGCGCCCGCGGCCGAACAGGGCGCGCGCTATCAGAAGGAGTTGCTGCAGGCCATCGCCGAGATGAACAACGACATTGCGCGCGCCAGCTATTCGATGATGGAAAGCATGCGAAACGCGCTGGGTGCAGCCACGCAAGGGTCGCTCAAGATGACGCCGAATCTGCCGGGTGGAGGTGACCCGATGGCGATGGTCGACTCGGCGATGCGCCAATGGCAAACGGCAGTGCAGCAGATGACGAACATGGCGCCGACGTCGATGGGCACCACGGCGTTCGGCACCGACGCAGAAGGCTACGCCGCGCCCGCGCGCGCCCCGAAGCGACCGGCGAAGCGGAAATCGGGCGCTCGCAAACGTTGATTTTGATTGGTGTGATGACCAGCGATCGCCGCTGCGGTCACTGAATCGCCTGATCACCCCACAGTTGCTTCAGCCGCGCGTCGCGACCGCAGTTACCGCGGTAGAACTTGTACCGAATCGGATTCTTGGTGTAATAGTTCTGGTGATACTCCTCGGCCGGGTAAAACGTCGTCGCGTTGACGATCTCGGTGACGAACGGCTGGAGAGCGCGCTCGCCCTGGTGCACAGTCGCTTCAGTACCAACACGTTCCCCAGCTGGCCGCTCGCGCACCCGTACCGCTACATCGCCCACAATGGCGAGATCAACACGGTGCAGGGCAACCGCAACTGGATGCGCACCCGTGAGGCGATGCTGCGCAGCGACCTGTTGCCGGGGCTGGAGCGGGCGTTCCCGATCTGCACTCCGGGCGGCAGCGATTCAGCCAGCTTCGACGAGGTGCTCGAGCTGTTGCATCTGGGCGGCCGCAGCCTGGCTCACGCGATGATGATGATGATCCCCGAGGCGTGGGAGAACCACGACACGATGGATGCCGACAAGCGGGCGTTCTACCGCTTCCACGCATCGCTGATGGAGCCGTGGGACGGCCCGGCCAGCGTTGCGTTCACCGATGGCTCCGTGATCGGCGCGGTGCTCGACCGCAACGGTCTCCGCCCGAGTCGGTACTGGGTGACCGACGACGACCTCGTCGTGATGGCCAGCGAGGTCGGCGTGATCGACATTGATCCGGCGAAGGTTGTGCGCAAGGGGCGGCTGCAGCCGGGGCGGATGTTCCTGATCGACATGAACCAGGGCCGCATCGTCGGCGACGACGAGATCAAGGCCACGTTGGCCGCCGAGCACCCCTACGCCCAGTGGCTCGCTGAGGGGATCACCGAGCTCGGCGAGCTGCCCGACCGGGAACACATGGTGTTCAGCCACACCAGCGTTTTGCGCCGCCAGCAGATGTTCGGTTACAGCCACGAGGAGCTGAAGCTGATCGTTGCGCCGATGGCCAAGAGCGGACTCGAGCCGCTCGGCTCGATGGGCACCGACACCCCGATCGCGATCTTGAGCGAACGGTCGCGCCTGCTGTTCGACTACTTTCAACAGCTCTTCGCCCAGGTGACCAACCCGCCACTCGACGCGATCCGTGAAGAGGTCGTCACCGCGGTCGGTTCGTCGGTCGGGCCGGAGTGGAACCTCCTCGAACCTGGGCCCGAGAGCTGCATGCAGCTCTCGCTGCCGTTCCCAATCATCGACAACGACGAACTCGCCAAGATCATCCACATCAACGACGCCGTCGCCAATGACGATGGCACAGTCGAGGAGGGCCGCTATCCCGAGCTCGCCGCCGTGGAAGTGAGCGGTCTGTACCGCGTTGCCGGCGGCGGGTTGGCGATGCACCGGGCGCTCGACGCAATCCGCTCGCAGGTGAGCAATGCCATCGACGATGGGGCTCGCGTGGTGGTGTTGAGTGACCGCAACAGCGACGAGGTATATGCGCCGATCCCGTCGCTGCTGCTGACCGCCGCGGTGCACCACCATCTGATCCGCGAGAAGAAGCGAACCAAAGTGGGTCTGATCGTCGAGTGCGGCGATGCCCGCGAGGTGCACCACATGGCTCTGCTGATTGGCTACGGCGCTGGTGCGATCAACCCATATCTCGCGTTTGAGAGCATCGAGGACATGGTTGCCGAGGACCTCAACGGGCTCGGCGGGATGGACCCGCACAAGGCCGTGAAGCACTACATCAAGGCCGCCGGCAAAGGCGTGCTGAAGGTGATGAGCAAGATGGGCGTCTCCACCGTGGCCAGCTACACGGGAGCGCAGATCTTTGAAGCGATCGGGCTCGGCACCGATCTGGTCGACGAGTATTTCACCGGTACCGTCAGCCGCCTCGGTGGGATCGGCCTGGACGAGATCGCCGCCGAGGTCGCCCAGCGCCACAGCACAGCGCACCCCAAGCGCCCCACCGAACGCGCCCATCGCAAGCTCGAACTCGGCGGCGAGTACCAGTGGCGCCGCGAGGGCGAGGTGCACTTGTTCAACCCGGAGACGGTGTTCAAGCTGCAACATGCCACCCGCGCCAAGCGCTACGACGTGTTCAAGGAATACACCCATCTCGTCGACGACCAGTCGAAACGCCTCGCCACGCTGCGCGGCCTGTTCGAGTTCCGTACCGGCGACCGGGAGGCGATCGACATCGCCGAGGTGGAACCGGTGGCCGAGATCGTCAAGCGGTTCTCGACCGGGGCGATGTCGTACGGCTCGATCAGCGCCGAGGCGCACGAGACGCTGGCGGTGGCGATGAACTCGATCGGGGCCAAGAGCAACACCGGTGAAGGCGGCGAGGACAGCGACCGGCTGTACGACCCCGCCCGGCGCAGCGCGATCAAGCAGGTTGCCAGCGGCCGCTTCGGGGTGACGAGCGAGTACCTTGTCAACGCCGACGATCTGCAGATCAAGATGGCTCAGGGCGCGAAGCCCGGCGAGGGCGGTCAGCTTCCCGGCCACAAGGTGTACCCGTGGGTGGCCAAGACCCGGCATTCGACTCCGGGTGTGGGGTTGATCAGCCCGCCGCCGCACCACGACATCTACTCAATCGAAGATCTCAAGCAACTCATCCACGACCTCAAGAACGCGAACCCGGCCGCCCGCGTGCATGTGAAGCTGGTCGCCGAGGTTGGCGTCGGCACGGTCGCCGCTGGTGTGAGTACGGCAAAAGCCGAGGTGGTGTTGATCAGCGGCCACGACGGCGGTACCGGGGCGAGCCCGCTCACCTCGCTGAAGCACGCCGGGGCACCGTGGGAGCTGGGCCTCGCCGAAGCCCAGCAAACCCTGCTATTGAACGGGTTGCGTGATCGCATCGTGGTGCAGGCCGACGGGCAGATGAAGACCGGACGCGATGTCGTGATCGCTGCGTTGCTCGGTGCGGAGGAGTTCGGTTTCGCCACAGCGCCGCTCGTGGTCAGCGGCTGCATCATGATGCGGGTCTGCCACCTCGATACATGCCCGGTCGGGGTGGCCACGCAGAACCCCGAGTTACGCGCCAAGTTCAGCGGCAAGCCGGAGTTCGTCGTCAACTTCATGGAGTACATCGCCGAAGAGGTGCGCGAGTGGATGGCACAGCTCGGCTTTCGCACGATGGCCGAGATGATCGGCCATGTCGAGATGCTCGACACCAAGCGGGCCATCACGCACTGGAAGGCCAAGGGCCTCGACATCTCCCCGATCCTCGCCGTGCCACAAAACCCGTACGGACAAACGCTACTGAACAGCACCGGCCAAGACCACGGTCTCGACCTTGCGCTCGACCAGGTGTTGATCGAGCGAGCCGCGTCGGCGATCGAGACCGGCACACCGGTGGAGATCGGCATCGCCATCCGCAACGTCAACCGCACCGTCGGCACCATGCTCGGCCACGCGGTCACCAAGCGCCACGGTGGTGCGGGCCTGCCCGACAACACGATCCACGTTAAGTTCCGCGGGTCGGCGGGGCAAAGCTTCGGCGCGTTCGTACCCAATGGCATCACCCTCGATTTGGAGGGCGATGCCAACGACTACGTCGGCAAAGGCCTCAGCGGCGGGCGCATCGTGGTTCGACCGGATCGTGATTCCATCCTGGTTGCCGAGGACAACGTGGTAGCTGGCAACGTGATCGGCTACGGCGCAACGGGGGGCTCGATCCACCTGCGCGGAACGGTGGGCGAGCGGTTCTGCGTGCGCAACTCCGGTGCCACCGCGGTGGTCGAGGGAGTCGGCGACCACGGCTGCGAGTACATGACCGGTGGCCGGGTGGTGGTGCTCGGGCCGACCGGGCGCAACTTCGGCGCCGGGATGAGCGGCGGCATCGCCTACGTGTACGACCCCGACGACGCGTTCGCTGCGAAGCTGAACTACGACATGGTCGAAATGCACGCGCTCGACACGGATCCGGCCTCCGCCGACGCAGCCGATGTCGAGTTTCTGGCTGACGTCCTCGACGAGCATGTGGGCTGCACCGGCTCGGCGGTCGCCGGGCGGATTCGAGCCGACTGGGCGAACGAGGTGGCTCACTTCAAGCGGGTGATGCCGCGTGACTACGCGAGGGTGCTGGCCGTGATGAAGCAGGCCGAAGTCGACGGTCTCGACGAGGCCGCAACGTTGGATCGAGTGATGGAGGCAAGCCGTGGGTGAGGCAACCGGGTTCATGAAATGGGGCCGGGAAACCCCGGTCCGTCGTGCCGTGCCGGTGCGGTTGCGTGACTGGAAAGAGGTGTACGAGGACTTCCCCGCCGACCACCTGCGTACGCAGGCCGGGCGGTGCATGGATTGCGGAATCCCGTTCTGCAACAACGGCTGCCCGCTCGGCAACCTGATCCCCGATTGGAACGACTTCGTCTACCGCGATCATTGGCGTGACGCGATCGACCGCCTGCATGCCACCAACAACTTCCCCGAGTTCACCGGTCGGCTATGCCCGGCCCCGTGCGAATCGGCCTGCGTGCTTGGCATCAACAGCGATTCGGTCACCATCAAGCAGGTCGAGGTGGAGATCATCGACCGCGCGTGGGATGAGGGCTGGGTGGTTCCACAGCAGCCCACGGTGCGCACCGGTAAGCGTGTCGTCGTGATCGGCTCTGGCCCCGCGGGCCTCGCTGCTGCGCAGCAGTTGACCCGTGCCGGTCACGAGGTGATCGTGCTCGAGCGGGCCGACCGGATCGGCGGCCTGCTCCGCTATGGCATCCCTGAGTTCAAGATGGAGAAGCGTCACCTCGACCGCCGCCTCGCCCAGATGGAAGCCGAAGGCACCGAATTTCGCACCAACGCCACCGTCGGCGACAGCGTCGACATCGAGGTGCTGCTCGCGTCGTACGACGCGATCGTGCTCGCCGCCGGGGCCACGGCGGCCCGCGATCTTCCCGTGCCCGGCCGGGAGCTGGCCGGCATCCATCAAGCGATGGAGTACCTGCCGTTGGCCAACCGTGTGCAGCAGGGTGACCTGGAATCGTCTCCGATCGACGTGGCCGGCAAGCACGTGGTGATCATCGGCGGCGGCGACACGGGTGCCGACTGCTTGGGAACCGCGCACCGCCAGGGCGCAGCGAGCGTGACGCAACTGGAGATCATGCCGCGTCCGCCCGAGGTGCGTGCCGGATCGAATCCGTGGCCGCAGTGGAGCCTGATCCTGCGCACCTCGTCGGCTCACGAGGAGGGCGGCGAGCGGGTGTTCAGCGTGAACACCGAACGCTTCGTCGACGACGGCAACGGTCGGGTCAAGGCGCTGCTGCTGCACGAGGTGGAGATGATCGAGGGCCGGTTCCAGAAGTTGGAGGGAAGCGAGCGGGAACTGCCGGCCGATTTCGTGTTCCTCGCCCTCGGTTTCACAGGACCCGAGAAGGGCTCGTGGTTGGAGCAACTCGGAGTCGCCTTCGACGAGCGCGGCAACGTGGCCCGCCGCGACGATTTCATGAGCAACGTGCCCGGCGTGTTCGTGGCCGGTGACATGGGTCGCGGTCAGAGTCTCATCGTGTGGGCGATTGCCGAGGGGCGAGCATGCGCGGCGGGTGCCGACGCGTGGCTGATGGGCGATACGTCGCTGCCTGCGCCAATTGCCCCCACCACGCGACCGCTGCTGTGAGCCTCGGTCGCGTACGCTGGGCGAGATGAAATCGTCCGTGAACAGAATTGCGATGGCCGCCGCTGCCATGTTGGTCGTCGTCGGCCTGGGCGGCTGCGGCTCCGACGCCGCGACGCAGGAGCAGGGTGCCGCGATCGATGTTCCGGTGTCGAACTACGTCACCATCCCCGCGGCGTCGTCGACGGCACCGCAGACCACTTTGCCCGCTGACACCGCTGGTGCGGTTCTGGCTTTCGACACCGAGTACGTCATCAAAGACGGCGACTACGCCTCGACCATCGCCAACGACTGGGGCGTCACCCTCGAAGCGCTGATGACGCTGAACGCATGGACGCTCGACGAAACCCAGAACGTCCCCGAGTGGCCAGGTGTCGGGGCAACGATCTTCATCCCCGCGGGTGGCAAGGTTCCGGGTGCGGACTCCCCAGCAGCGGCGGGGGCTGTCACCGACGACAGTGCCACCGAGCCGACCGATGCCCCCACCCCGGAGAC
>JANNHO010000568.1:0-2339 GCA_031404435.1 Acidimicrobiaceae bacterium
AACGAAGCAACCGAACGCCTCAACCAACGCTGCCAACAAACCCGCATCAACGCCGGCGAGGTCGACCCTGCCGACCGGCGTCTCACTGTTGGCGGCTACGACGTTCATGCCGGTGATGAGATCGCGACTCGTCAGAACGAACGAAGGCTCACGACCGATCGGGATGAGATGGTCCGCAACCGGGCCGTGTGGACCGTCGACCACATCCACCCTGACGGTTCACTCACTGCGACTGGCAAGAACGGCACCGTCCGTCTCGCCGCCACGTACGTGGCCGAGCATGTCGGGCTTGCCTATGCGCGCACCGTGATGGGCGCTCAGGGGCGCAACGTCCAAGGCGGGGCCAGCTTCTACGACAGGCCCACCGACGTCCGCAACCTCTACGTTGCGATGACCCGCGGTACCGGTATGAACGAAGCATTCATGGTCGTCAACGGCGAACAGACCGCTGTCGACGTCTTCGGCCAATCCATCGCCACCGACTGGATCGACCTCCCCGCCCACGCCCGCCGTGCCGAACTCCACGATGAGAAACCTCACCGGCCCGGACTGCTCGACGGAGGACAGCTTCGCGAGCTGCTCGAGCAACGGCACGACATCGCGTCCACGATCGAACACGCTGAGGTCACCCTCCAACGCCTACCCGCCGAACGCCAGCAAGCCGAACGCGCCAAAGCAACCGCCGAGAAGGCGATCACCGAGAAGACCGCCGCGTACCGCGTCGCCGAGGACGTCCTGGCGAACTACGACCGACCGCTCCACCGGCGCAAACACGCCACCGAGATCACTGCGGCACGACTCGACATCGAGCGACTGCCAGGAGCCGTGAAGGCCGCTGACAGCGAACTGGGCCGGGCGGTCGGCACACTCGAACGATTGCGACAGACCGAGGCGCAAGCGAAAGCGAACCTACGCCGACGCCCCGAGCTCGAGACCAAGATTGAGGCGATCAACGAGCAGTTGGACCACGACCTGCGAATCCGAACTCGCATCACACGGCTCGAACGCCCAGACGCCATCGTCAACACCCTTGGCGACCGGCCCGTACCCGGCGCGGCCGCACGGCAGTGGGATGTCGCCGCAGGACGGCTCGCCCAACACCAGGCCGCCTTCAACATCACCGAAGGACTCGGACCACGGCCGAGTCTTATCGACCAACGCGCCTACAGCGAAACACGGGAGATCGTCGAGGCAGCCGTCGAGTCGGTCCGCCCGCCCGCTGCCAGAGAGCGCGAGCGTCCTTCGCTCGGGTTGTCGCTGTAACCCAGTTCGGAGGGTGTCGTGCGCGAGAAGCACCCATCGCAACGTGTCGCGGCTGCGAGCGTCATCAGCAGATCCAACCCCACGAGGAATGTCGGCGGCCAGAACGCTTTGCCCGGTGGCGGCCAACGGCGACTGCCCGCTCACGACCACTTCGCCATGCTCCGTGGCATCGAGTTGGTGGCAACGCATCGCTGAATCGCCAGCGACCGGCACTTCGGCCGTAACTCAGTGCAGATCGCCGGCTCGGTGCGCGTTCTCACCGGCGGTTCGCACGTTCTGTGCGCGCCGCCGACGCGCATTCGGTGGGTTCCGTGCATTACCCGGTCGAGATCCTGCGATCGCCGGAGACGCGGTCGCGGTCGCGGTCGAGCCGCATGTCATCTGTGTCCGCCGCAGCAGCGCTTCCCCGCTCTTCGAGTGGATCGTATAGGACCCGGCTGTGATCCAGTTCCGACGACGGAGTCAGGCCGTGCGTAGTTGAAGTCGCTCGATCATCTCTGCGAAAAACTGGTCCATGTGACTCTTCATCCGAGTGGGACGGAACGTGTGACCAAGGCCGAAGGTCATCAACAGCCAATTCTTGAGGGACACAGCTGAGAGCGTGGAACCCTGCCATCCTTCGATCAGATCGAGCAACAGGTGTCCCTGTTCTTGAAGTCCCTCGAGCATCTCGAGTTCGCCGAGATCGATAATGACCGGAGTCGCAACCATTGGGTGTGCGAACAGGCCGTGCTCTTCGCAGTACTGATCGATCACCACGCGTGTGATGGGCGAGTTGGGAAACCCGCCCCCGGCGACGACAATCGGAGTCACGCGGTACTTGCCTTCCGAACCGGTTAACGAGTGCGCGTCAGCGAGGAGACATTCCGTTGTGTCGTGCAACTGCCTGAGCTTCTTGAAGGCGATTTTCTCCATATCCGACATGAACGACGCGAGCTTTCCGTCGACTCGGGTTCCGGTGCTCAGCTGCCCGCTCACTATCTCGATTGCGGCAAGGCGGTCTCCGAAATCGAGGCTCGAGGATACAAACATCAAGAAGACGAGAATGAAATCTAACAAGCCAATGGAGCGGACGC
>JANNHO010000569.1:0-5818 GCA_031404435.1 Acidimicrobiaceae bacterium
GCTGTCGATCGGGGCGACCATCAGCGATCGACGATACTGGTACCGGGAGCTGGTGCGGCTCGGGGTTATCCTGACCCGGCCTGCGCGGCACCTCCATGAGCACCATTCGATCCACCGAACGCACACTGTTGTTGGGCATCGACACGGGGGGCACCTACACCGATGCGGTTGTCTACGACGAACGATCGGCGACGGTGGTCGCCACGGCGAAATCGCCCACCACCCACCACGATCTGCACATCGGCATTCGCGGCGCGCTTCGCGGAGCGCTGCAACGCGCAGCGGTCGAGCCGGGAGTAATCGAGTTGGTCGCGTTGTCGACCACCCTCGCCACGAACGCGTTGGTGGAGGGCAAGGGCCGCCCGGTGTGCGCTGTGATCATCGGCTTCGACGACGACGTCGTGGAGCGCGGCGGCCTCGCCGAGGCTCTTGGCGATGATCCGGCCGTGTTCGTCGCAGGCGGCCACGACCCCCATGGCGGAGAGGTAGACCCACTCGATCTCGTCACGCTGGAGCGGCGCTTGACCGACGTGTTGCGCGATCATCCCCAGGTGGAGGGCCTGGCGGTGATGGCGCAGTTCAGCGTGCGGAACCCCACCCACGAACTGGCCGCGGCAGCGCTGGCCCATTCGCTCACGGGTCTGCCCGTGACGTGCAGCCATCAGCTGTCGGCGCAGCTGAACGGGCCGCGGCGCGCAGTCACAGCGGTGCTCAACGCCCGGCTGATCCCGATCATTGAAGGGCTTGTCGCGACGACCGAAGCAACGTTGCGCGACGAGGGAATCACGGCACCGCTGATGGTCGTTCGTGGAGATGGCTCGTTGGTGTCGGCTGCGTTCGTACGCGCCCGGCCGATCGAGACCATCCTGTCGGGCCCCGCAGCCAGCATTGTCGGGGCCGCCCACTTGACCGGTGTGCGCGATGCAATCATCGCCGACATCGGAGGCACCACCACCGACATCGCCGTGCTACGCAGCGGCGAACCGATCGTCAGCCCGAGCGGGGCCACAGTGGGCGGACACCAGACGATGGTGTCGGCGGTGGCGATGCACACGCACGGTCTTGGCGGCGATAGCCAGGTCCGCCATGACGACCGTGCCGTCGGGGCAGTCGTGCTGATCGGCCCGCGCCGGGTGGTGCCGGTGGGTTTGGTCGCTGTCGACGCGCCCGGCATCGTGCATGACGCGCTCGACCGCCAGCTGCGCTCCGAGCTGCCGGGCGACCTCGACGGCGTGTTCTTGATCGCTGAGGATCGTGACGCGTGGGCCGACCGCCTCGACGCTGCCGAGCGGCGCGTGTTCGACTCCTTCGGCGGGCGCGTCGGCGTGGCCGCGACGGTGCTCGGAACGCTGGTGTCACGCCGCGTCGCTGCCCGGCTGGTGCAGCGTGGTGCGCTCAACTACGCGAGCTTCACCCCGAGCGACGCCAACCATGTCCTCGGCCGACAGCACACCTTCGACGCGCAGGCGTCGTGCAAGGCCGCCGACCTGATGGCCCGTCGGCGAGACCGGTTGGGCCGAGCCATCGCCGCGGACGGGGCCGAGCTGTCCACCGCGGTGATCGACCGGCTGGTACGCCGATCGGCCGAGGCGGTGCTCGCCGCCGCATTCGAACGCGACGGACTCAGCGCCGACACAGTGCGCTCTCCCCTGGTACAGCGCGCGCTCGAGCGATCGCTCAGCTCGATCGAAGTCGAGGTTCGGCTGGCCGGCCCGCTCATCGCCTTGGGTGCCTCGGCGGGCTCCTACTATCCCGCTGTTGGCGAGTTGCTGCGCACCTCCACCGTCGTCGCCGACCATGCCGATGTTGCCAACGCGATCGGTGCCGTAGTGGGCCGGGTGCGCATTTCGAGGTCGTGCACGGTGAGCGCCCCGCAGCAGGGACAGTTCGTGATCCACACGGAGGATCCCGGCACGTACCTCGATCTGGCGGATGCCCGCGCCGGAGCGTACGCCTACCTCATCGCCGCAGTGCACGCCGACATGGTCGCGTCCGGGGCACCCAACCATCAGGTCGCCGAACGATGGGATGAGGTCACCGTAGATGTGGGCGGACTCTCCATGTTCGTCGAGGCGACCTTGACGGTCACAGGATCGGGACGACCCGAACTGACCTACTGATATGCCCGCGCACGTAGGCGCGGAGCCACGGCCACCTTCGCCAACTCCGGGCCCACTGGCATTCCAGCCACCACGTCGGGCGTGGCGTGCGTGCTGGATCACATCTGGCATTCGTCAAGAAATCCTCAAGTGACCCACGGCGCGAGTCGATAGAAAAGCATGCGCCGAACCCATCGCGTGCTCGTTGCGAGCACGCTCATCGTTGCCAGCACGTGGGCTCTGACGGCACCTGTCGCCAGCGCCACGAACCAGCCGGCAACGAACCAGCCGGCTCCGGCGACCGCTCCCGCGCCCGGCACGTACCTCGTCAAGCCGGGCGACAACCTGGCCGGAATCGCCAAGAAGCTCAAGGTCACCCTCGCCGACCTGCTCGCCGCCAACGGCATCACGGTGAAGAGCGTCATCCACCCGGGCAACGTCTTGTTGGTACCCGGCGCATCCACCTCGGCGATCACGGTTGCCTCGGCCGCGCCTCCTGGCGCAAGCACCGCGCCAGCCACTGCGCCGGCTGCAGGACAGACCACGTACGTGGTCCAGCGCGGTGACGCTCTGGCCGGCATCGCCTACAAGCACGGCCTCAAGCTCGGCCCGATGCTGAAGGCCAATACCAACCTCAAGATCGACAGTGTCGTGCACCCCGGCATGACGCTCATCATCCCGGCCGGGGGCACGCTGGTGGTCCCCCCTACCCCAGCTGTTGCCCCCGGCCCGGTGAACCCCGCTGCGGCACCCGCCCCAGCACCCGTATCGCCGGTTGAAAGGGTGATCGCGTTCGCGACTGCGCAGCTCGGCAAGGAGTGGAAGTTCAACACCGCCGGCCCGGACACGTTCGACTGCTCCGGCCTGACGATGGCGGCCTACGCCGAGATCAAGGTTGCGCTCCCCCATCAGAGCGCGTTGCAATCGACTCGCGGAACCGCGGTCGACTGGCGAGCCGAGCCGATCAAGGCGGGCGACCTGGTGTTCATGTTCACCGCCGCCAAGCCCGATGTGATCAGCCACGTCGGCATCGCCATCGATGCCAAGCGCTGGATCCATGCCCCGCGCGGCGGTGACGTCGTGCGCATCGGCCTGCTCCCATCAGCCGACAAGATCCAAGCCGTCCGCCGCTTCGTCACCCCCTGAGGTTCGTTACGGCTGAGGTTCGTTACGGCTCACGGATCTGGCGAATTCGCCCGTCCGAACCCCACACCGAGTCCGCGGTCCAGACGGGCCCATCTGAGCGGGCACCCAGTGCCAGGCACAAGCGATCGGCGAGCGACAGACCCTCGTCTGGCACCCAGCGTGCGGCCGCCCATTCGGCGTCGTGCGTTGTCACCGGTTCGACGCGCACGTCATAACTGGCGAGTAGGGCCCGCGTCAGCTCCCAGTTCCGGCCGTGCGCAAGCACCTTCTGAGCAACCTCGGACCAGTTCGCTGCGCCACAGAGCCCGCCGTCGACCAGGGCCTCCTCGAGTACCTCGGCGCCGGGTTCGCCCTGAACGAACGCGAGGAGCGCCGAGGCGTCGAACACATTCACGGAGCACTGTCGGCACTGTCGGCGGCGCGTCGGTCGGCGAGCAACTCGCCGACCAGATCGAGTCCGGCGAGATCCTCGCGCACCAGCCGTTGTAACTGTGCCCGGGTCAGGAGCACCAAACCCTTGGACGACTCGATCAACGTCAAGGTGTCACCTTCGGCCAGACCCGCACGCACGCGTAGCTCCGCAGGGACGACCAACCGGCCGCGGTCTCCCATGGTGACTCGGTGCGTCCCACTCATAGTACAAACGTACCACAGGCCAGGTACAGGTGGGATGAAGTTCGGTCAAGTGTTCGTGTGCGTTCAGTGTCGGCTGAGCGACACGCAGCGCACGCGACCTCGGCTACCGGAGCGGGCGGACGAGGGCTGACAGCGAGGTCTCTGCCGCGGACATGTCGGTGCGCAGCATCGCCTCGAGTCGGCTGAGGTAGCTAATCGAGACTTTGCCATCTTCTACCGCGCCACCGTCGGTGTGGGCAGGAAGCTCGACCGCATCGCCCCACGCCATCTTCACGCAGAACGTGTCGCCGTGGCCCTCCTTGGGGTGCAGCACCGCCGAGGCCAAGCGCCGGGGAGGTTCGAGGCCGACTTCGGCCTGGCACCAGCCGGCGATCTCGTCAAGTTCGGTGTTGGGCACGTTGAGATTGATCACCACCGGGTCGGCCGGAAGATTGGCGATCAGCCCCTCGACGAACGCGTCAGCGACTGCCGCCGCGGTGTCCCACTTCTGACCGATCAGCATCTCGTCCCAGCCCTGCCCCTCCACACCGAAACCGGTGACCGCCTGGCTCACCGCGATGCCGGAGATGCCGCCGTTGCGCCCACTCAACGCAGCGCCGACGGTGCCCGAGTGGTACACGGAGCGACCCACGTTGGCCCCAGGGTTGATGCCCGACACGATCAGGTCGAACGGCTTGCCCGCCGGTCCTCCGAACGCACCGAGCCGGGCGAACATCACGCACAAAGCCGGCGGCCCGGTCACCGCCCAGGCCTCGTCGATGCCGTCCACAACGCTGCGACGAGCTTCGGGTTGCATCAGGTGCAACGCCCCGAGCGCGGCACCAGCACCTGAGTACTCGCGATCGGGAGCGATGATCACCACCTCACCGTGTCGCCGCATCGCTCTGGCGAGGATGTGCAAACCGATCGAATCGATGCCGTCGTCGTTGGTGAGCAGAAGTCGCATGGCGCCCATCGTGCCACGGAGATTGCGGTCACGCGTGTTCGACGAGTCAGTGGTTCAGCGCGCAGCGTCGACCATCGCCACCGCGAGCCAGCGGGCCGAGGTGCAGCCCACCATGCCGCGGATGACCAGCGGCTTGCCGGCACCGGCACAAGCCTCCCGAGCAATAGACCCGGTCAGAACTTCGGCAATGAACGCCCCCCGCTCGCGCCTCGAGGGGCAGCTAATCCGCATCTCGTGGTGCTCGAGCATGGAGCCGCCAGAATTGCTCCACGCCTTGTACGCGGCTTCCTTGGCCACGAACACCAGCGTCGGGTCGAGGTCGGCCTCATCGCCGCGTCGGATCACCACGGCCGCTTGGCTGTCGACTGCACCAACGCGCTCCACGTCGACACCGAGCGACGCCGCCGACCAGGCGTGTCCGACCGCGGCGATCACCACCTCGCCGTCATGGGCCAGCGATGCGACCACACCGTCCGGTATGCGCGGCGCACGCGAGGTGAGCACCATCACCGGGCCCGCACCGGCGGGCAGCAACGATCTCAGCAACGCCCGTCCGGTCGCGAATTCACGTCGCCGCTTCGGCACCGCAGTGGCGATGATCGCCGCTTCCTCCGGATGCAAGCTCGCGAGGTGCGCGTCCGAGATTGCCAACACCCCGGTTGCGACCCCGCGAGGGGCCATCTGCGCGAGCATCTCGCCGATCGCAGCGACTTCGTCGTCATCGGGTGAGGGGAGACGGTGCTGACGATGGCGCTGACGGCGCGCCCGCCAGACTCATCGGGCGCCGAGCGACATCGCCGTACGCTCAGCGGACTCGATCTCGGCGCGCACCCGCGCTGCGAGCACCCGCACGTTCGGTTCGAGCACCATCGTGTCGTGGGTGCCGGGCACCTCGAACACGTCGACCCGGTCACAGTACGGCGCCCATCCGTTGTCGTGGAACAGGAATCGCTTCACGTCGCTGAGCCAGCGATTCGGGCCGAACACGTGC
>JANNHO010000570.1:0-2306 GCA_031404435.1 Acidimicrobiaceae bacterium
ATGCAATGGGCGAGCAGGTCGCCCGTCACACCGCTGCCGGCGGCTTTCGCGTCCAACCGCCACAAGCCAGCGCCGCCCTGCGGCAACTCGGGGCTGATGGTCCAATCCTGCAAAAACTTGGCGCGATAGTGGAAAATCCGCCCGAGCCGGCCCTCGTCAATCAACTGCTTGGCCAGCGTGACCGCCGGCACACGACGGTAGTTGTACCAGACGATGTTCGGCACTTTGGCCTTCTCGACGGCGGCCACCATCTTCCGGCCTTCCGGGCCGTCCATGGACAGCGGTTTTTCGCAGAGAATCATCTTGCCGGCCTTGGCGCGTGTGAGCGGGTGACCCAGGCAATCGAGCGCGACATCCTGATCCGTGGTCGGGTGGTCAACGTCGGCGTGAGCATCGGTGTTGCCGAAGCCATCGACGGCGTACCCGCCACGGAACTACTCCGCAATGCCGACGTGGCGATGTATGACGCCAAGCGCTTGGGAAAGCGAGCGGTGAGCGTCTTCGCACCCGAGATGGGCCGTCGGGCTGAACGCGACTACGCCCTGGCGATCGACCTCCGCGGTGCCGTGGAGCGCGATCTACTCGAGATCGCGTTCCAGCCGGCGATCGACCTGTCGACGGGGGAAACGGTGTTTGTCGAGGCGCTTGCCCGTTGGCAGCATCCGACGCTCGGTACGATCCCCCCGTTGGAGTTCGTGCCGGCGGCCGAACGACTTGGCCTGATCGATCAACTCGGTCGAGGGGTGCTTCACCGCGCCTGCGATGCTGCCCGGCTGTGGCCGGACATGACCCCGATCGCCGTCAACGTGTCGCCCTTGCAGTTCGGCCGCGACGACTTCGTGTCGACCGTGCGGGAGGCACTGAAAGGAACCGGCCTGGCACCTGATCGCTTGATCCTGGAGATCACCGAGAGCGCCCCGATCAGCAGCCGCAACGCGGCAGGTCATCTGCATGCGCTGCGAACGATGGGGGTACGTGTCGCGCTCGACGACTTCGGAAGTGGATATGCGGCACCGGCGCTGCTGAGCGAGTTCGCGTTCGACCTGTTGAAGCTCGACCGGTCGTTGGTCGAGAAGCTTCCCAACCACCGCGACAGCACGGTTGCCAGGGCGATCATCGAGATGGGTGCCGGCCTTGGCATGACGGTCGTTGCCGAGGGCATCGAAACCGAGGCACAGCACGCCGAGTTACGCCGTCTGGGTTGTGTGATCGGACAGGGATACCGTTTCGCTCGCCCGCTCGATAGTGATGCGCTTGGTGGATGGTTCGCGGCGCGGAAGTCCGTCACAGTCCACACTGTCGAACTGCCAGCGCTGTTCGAACACGTCGCGGTGTACTGAGACGCTGCGTACGCTTGCTCGTTGTGTGGAGCTACCGCTTGTCGAAAATGCCACCGCCGAGGTGCACAAGTCGACAGCCGGATGCTCGACGATGAACGTTGATGGTGGGGCGCACGAGATCCCGCTGCCCGACGGTTGCGGACGGCTGTGGCTGTGCGGCAAGCACCTGATCGGCCCCGACCCCGACGGCGTGCTCGACCGGTTGGGTGCCGATGCGGTGGTGTGCCTGGTGGAGCGCGATGAGCTCGCTGACCGATATCCGGACTATGTGCGCTGGCTCGCCGATGCGCCGCAGGAGCGTGCGGTTCACCTCCCGGTTCACGACCTATCCGCGCCGGATCTCGTCAGCGTGATGCCGCTGCTCGAACGCCTCGTCGCCAGATTGCGCGATGGCGAGTCGCTCGTGGTGCATTGCGGGGCCGGCATCGGCCGCGCCGGCACGGTGGCAGTGGCGCTGCTGGTGATGCTCGGTGTGCCGTTGCCGGCTGCGCTCGACCACGTGCGCGCCCACCGCCCGATGGCCGGCCCCGAAGTCGGCTCACAGCTCGCCCTCGTGCACGCCGTCGCCGACCTGGTCGCGGGGTTCGGCAGTGCTGCCAGCGAGGTTCTCCCCGGGTGAACGCAGGACGAGCCGCGTACGCTGTAGAGCGTGTGTGGTCGCTTCGTCTCCACCAGTTCTGCCGAGCGGATCGCGTCGTACTTCGGGGCGTCGTTCGACACGCCTGAGCAGTCGGCCACTGATGCTCCGACGATCGCCGAGAACTACAACGTGGCCCCGACCAACGACGTGTTCGCTGTGGTCGGCGCGGTGGGGGGAACGAGCGTCGCTGACAACGAGCAGTCGGCCACATCTGCGGTGCGGGTGTTCCGCTGGGGGCTGGTGCCTTCGTGGGCCAAGGACGTGAAGATCGCCTCGAAGATGATCAACGCCCGGAGTGAGACGATCGCCGAGAAGCCGGCGTTCAA
>JANNHO010000571.1:0-8712 GCA_031404435.1 Acidimicrobiaceae bacterium
GATCCGCACCCTGATCGGGGCCGAGCACCACGAACACGGGGCCATGTTCTTCCGCACGCTCGCCTGCCTGCCCGCTATTGTCGGCGCATGGCAGGACCGCGGCGGCGGGTTGGCGCGCAGCGTTGGCGCGTGGGGCGATCAGCTGATCGACGAACACGCCCGCGACCGGCCCGACTTGCGCGATGGCGCAACTTCGCGGATCCTCAACATGAGCCGCTTGGCCGAGATCCTCACTGATCCTACGCTCGACCCGCCGATCAAGGCGCTGGTGGTGTGGGGGGCGAACCCGATGGTGGTGATCCCCGATGCCGAGCGGATCCGGCGCGGCCTCGAGCGCGACGACTTGTTCACTGTGGTGCACGAGCAGTTCCTTACCGACACTGCCCGCTATGCCGACATCGTGTTGCCGGCGACCACGCAGATCGAAGCGGTCGATGTGGTGCCTTCGTGGGGCCACCTCTACCTCGGCTGGAACGAACCGGCGATCGAGCCGGTCGGCGAATGCGTCAGCAACAGCGAACTTCACCGGCGATTCGCCGCAGCGATGGGTTTCACCGACCCCGAACTGTTCGACGACGACCTCACGGTGCTGGCCGATGCGTTGCCGACCGTCGACCTGGCGCTGTTGCGCAAGCAAGGGTTCGTCGCGGTGCCGTACCCCGATGACGGGCGCCCGTTCGGGTCGGGCGAGTTCCCGACGGCGTCAGGCAAAGCCGAGTTCGTCAGCGCGTCACTGGCCGCATTCGGTCAGCCGGCGCTGCCCACCTACACCGCCGCACGTGAGTCGCTTGCCGGCGACCAAGCGCTCGCAGCCCGGTTCCCGTTCGCGCTGCTCACTCCGAAGCAGCACACCCGGTTCCTGAACTCGAGCTACTCGCATCTGCCCAAGCACGGACCGCTCGAGGACGCACCGGCAGTGGAGATGGTTGCCGCCGACGCAGCCCGCCTCGGCGTGGTCCACGGCCAGAGCGTGCGGGTGTGGAACGACCGGGCCACGGTGACCCTGCCGGTCAAGGTGTCGACCAGGTTGCGCGAACGAGTGGTGGCCATCCCATGGGGTTGGTGGGGCAAGGACCATGAGGGCGGCGTCACAGCCAACGCCCTCACCAACGACACCATCACCGACTGGGGAGGCGGTGTCGCCTTCAGCGACACCCTGGTCGCCATCGAAGCCATCTGACCGGAACCGCCTCCGGGTCCCACACTGCCCAGTGGCCGCTAGCTGCGGGGATGGGCGCGGTAGCCTTGGCCTATGGCAGGCGACCTCATCTACGCGTTCCGGGTGATGCGGCTCCCGTTGCTCGACGCTGGCGGGGCGCCGATCGGGCGCCTCGACGACATCGTGGTCATCCCTGGTCGTGAGGGCTCGGCACCGCGCGTGCTCGGCTTCGTCGCCACAAGCCAGCGACGGCGGATCTTCGTCAACGCCGGCAGGATCGGCGCCCTCGACGGCGAGGGGGCCCGGTTGCGCAGCTGGGACGTCGATCTCAACCCGTTCAAGCCGCGCCCCGGCGAGTTGTTGATCGGACGCGACCTGATCGACAGCAAGGTCGGCGACGAGACCGTCAGCGATGTCGCCATCCGCCCCGCCGGCGACGGCCGCCAGAGCTGGTGGGAGATCTCGAAGGTCCGCCTCGCCCAGCGCAGTGCGATCCGGCGACGCCCGACCTACCGCCTGCTCGACTACGACGAGGTGCCCGACCTGTTCGGTGGCGCGGTCGGCGGAGAGATGGCCGCCGAGGTAGCCCGCCTGCGAGACATGCACCCGAGCGACGTCGCCGCGGTTGTCCGCTCGCTCCCACTGTCGAACCGCAAGCAACTCGCCGAAGCGATGGACGACGAGCGTCTGGCCGATCTGCTGGAGGAGCTACCCGAGGCCGAGCAGTTGCGGATGATCGAAGGTCTCGACCTCGAACGCTTGATCAACGTGCTCGAAGAGATGGAGTACGACGACCTCGCCGACCTGCTGGCTGAGATGCCCGGCGAGCAACGCACCCGCATCCTCGAAGCGATGGACGACGAGGACGCCGACGTGATGCGCCGCCTGCTGGCCTACGACGAAGGCACCGCCGGCGCACTGATGACTCCCGAGATCATCATTCTCGGTCCCACCGCCACCGTCGCCGAAGCGCTTGCCCAGATCCGCGATCCCGACTGGCTGGTCAGCATTGCCGCCCAGGTGTTCGTGGTGCAACCGCCGTACAAGCCGCCGACGGGCACCTACCTCGGTGTCGTCCACTTCCAACGACTGCTGCGCGAACCACCGAGCATGGAGCTCGGCCGCTGCCTCGAACAGGAGCCGACCATCGCCGCCGAGATGAGCGAGCGCGATGTGGCCGAGCGGTTGGCCAGCTACAACATGCTTGCCGTCGGGGTGTGCGACGAAGGCGGCCACCTGCTTGGGGCGATCACGGTCGACGACGTGCTCGACCGCACCCTGCCAACCGGTTGGCGACAACGCCGCCGGGTGGCCACACCCAGCGCGGCGGTGACGACCGCAGCCTCGTCAGGGCCCAAACCTCGCGGGATGCGCGCATGACCCGCCGCGACGACCTCACCACGCCTCGGCAGCGTCGGCCGCTGCTCAGCGTGCACTACGACCACGACGCATTCGGCCAGTTCAGCGAAAGCGTCGCCCGGTTCATCGGCACCGCCCGATTCCTCGTCTACCAAAGCGTCTTTTGCGTCGCGTGGGTCCTGTGGAACAGCTTCGGCCCCGACTCGCTGCGCTTCGACAGGTGGCAGTTCATCGGCCTCACCCTGCTGCTGTCGTTGCAGGCCGCATACGCAGCCCCGCTGATCCTCCTCGCCCAGAACCGCCAGGAACACCGCGACCGAACCCAGAGCGACCTCGATCGTCACATCGGCGAACGCACGCAGGCCGACACCGAGTTCCTCGCCCGCGAGATTGCCGGCATCCGGCTGTTGCTCGCCGACGTGGCCACGACCCGCGTGGTTGGCGACCACCCCGACCGGCTGGCCACGCCAATCGACCGGATGAGCGACCGGCTCCACGAGCTGGAGATAGCCGCCGCCAAGAACGACCCGCACGAACTACCGGATTGATCACGCGACGTCGTGCCGCCACGCTCAAGAAGCGAGCCCCGCCGGTGAACGCACCTGGCCACTGACGTGGTCGACCGCGGCGAGGGTGGCTTCACTGAAGGAGCCGGGCCGTTCCCACGGGACCAGATGATCCCCATCGACGGCAACCACGTGGGCGCCGAGCGCGGCGGCGAGGGCACGCTGCTTGCGCGGCTTCACCAATCGGTCCTGCTCGGTGATCACCGCGGCAGCCGGCACGCCAAGTGACGGTGCCCACGACCGGGCGTCGTAGCTGCTGAGCGCTCGACCGGCCTGCACGATCGACACCGAATCGCCACGTCGCGTCTCGGCCTCGAGCCACGCTACGTAGGGCAGCAGCTCGTGCGCAGGACCGAGCAGTCGACGGATGCCCATCCGTAGCCAACTGGGATACGCCCAACTGCGCAGGATCGGCCCGACCAGCCGGACCGCTTTCCAACGGGCCCGCTCGCGCATGGTGGCCAGCCATTCGAGTGCCGTGGCCTGCACGACCAACCCGGCCACCAGGTCGCTATGGCGGCGGGCGAGCAACATCGAGATCGGCCCACCCATCGAGTACCCGACCGCGATCACCGATTGCAGATCGAGCGCACGGACGATGGCGGCAGCGTCATCAGCGGCGGCCTCCAATGAGAACGGGGTCGAATTGCGCAACCCGCGACCGTGACCATGGTGATCGACAGCCACGAACGAGTAGCTCACCGCCAGTGCCTCGTAGGCCGTGAAGAACTGCAGGTCGCCGCTCGCCGTCCACCCGTGCAACAACAGCAGCGTCGGCGCGGCGGGATCGGCGTGGCGGTGGATACGGGCGAACGCCTCGCCACGGCCCGGAACCTGCACGGTTCGGCCCTCGGGCAGCCACGGGATTCGGATGGTTTCTTCGCTCATGACACTCCTGTAGATCTGTTGGACTCCGTTGATCCCGGTCGTTCAGTTGATCCGGCCACCACGGACGATGCGACCCCGGTGTACTCACGTAACCTCACGCCGGCGTCCGCCACCGACCGCAGCATCCACGTGCTCAGTTCGTGGTCCGCGCCTGCCACCACCACGCCCGCAGCGGTGCGGCCCGCCGCGCACGCCAGCGCGAATGAGCCGGCAACAGCGCCTGCGAGATCCGCGGTGCGTCCCTCCGCGCCAACCAGGTGGGTCACTCGTGCACCGTCGGCGGCGGCGCCACGAACCTCGACTCGCACACCACCACGGTCGCCATCGCGGTGCGGCGGTGACAGCATCGGCAGCCGCGCGGTGAGCCGGTCGCGACGTGTTGCCGACACCCGCGCCGAGATCCGCTCGGCGTCGGGAAACGCCAAGTGGAGCAGCAGCGGATCGGCAACCGCAGCGCGGTAGCAGTCGGCGGGGCCGATCGGTTCCGGGAACCAGCACAGCTCGCGGCCGCTACCACCGGGACGCTCGACCCATTCGCCGTCGTGCCAGCCGACTGCTCGTCCAGCCAGGGCGTCGTGGTGCCGACGAGCACAGGCCGGACCGGCAGTACCGTGCATGGCCACATGGATCTCGTCGACGATGGAAAGTCGCTCGCCAAGGTGGTGCGCCAACACCCCCGTGAGGCCGGGGGACACTCCCGCCCCGACGACAACCGACACCCCGTGATCCTTGGCCGTGGCGTGCTCGGACAGCATCGCCGCGATGTCGGTGGGATCATCGGCGAGGGACACCACGTGGACGCCTTCCTCGGTGAAGGTTGCCACGCACTCCGCGTGCGGCGAGGGGACCGCGACGATCACCACGTCGGCGGCCACGAGATCCCCGACCGACTCGACAACGATCCCGCCGTGATTGGTCACCGCCCGTCGTGCCGCAAGCGGGTCGAGATCGAACCAGGCTAGGCGGACAGGAAACGACCGCAGCATCCGCCCGATCGCCTGCCCAGTCACCCCACTGCCAAGGATTCCCACGATTGGTGACGGTCGATCCGCCGAGCCCGCACCGGTCACGAGCGGGGCACGCGCAGCTCTCGCCACCCACCCTGTTGCGGCGGAACACCGCCCTTGCCGCGCAACCGCAGCCCCCCGGCCAAGATGCTGGCAAGCGACAGCGCAAGCAGCGCCCGGCGAAGCAGTTTCATCGTTGCGAAGCGTACCGCTCGATCACCGTCGCAGATCTGCCGGACGTACCGGGCGCCGCTCCTCGGCGTCGGTGTCGACGATTGCCGATCGTCGAGACGCTGCAAACGGTCCAGCTCATCGGGTAAGCAAGTGTGCGCCCGTCACCTCGTCGAACGAGCTCATCACCCAACCGTAGGATGGTTCGCGGTGCGTTTCAATGGGCGATCGCCCCACATTCGAACGGAGCGAACCATCACCGGCAAGTTTCACAGCATCGACGACTACATCGCCTCGTTCCCGGCCGACGTGCAACTTGTGCTGCACGAGCTACGCAGCGCCATCCGCAGGGCGGCGCCGGGCAGTGCGGAGATCATCCGCTACGATATGCCGACAACGATGTTGGACGGGCGGTACTTGGTCCACTTTGCGGCGTGGAAGCGCCACATCGGCCTGTACCCGATCCCCTATTTCGATGGCCCGCTCAACAATGAGATCGCGCCATACCGGGCGGCCAAGGACACCGTGCGATTGCCATACAACAAGCCGATTCCCTACGACCTAGTCGAACGCCTCGTCGCCGAGCTCGTCAAAGATCGGTAACCCCGGCGAAGGCCGAGTCGTCGTGCCGGACCTTGCTTGCGGGTGGTCATCTGCCAGCTTGACCTCTCCCTCCTCGGGGTCAGGCCGACGCGCTTGGCAGGGAGGCAGGTCAGCACCACAGGATGAGATCGGGTGAGGTGTACGACGAGTTCCACCGAATCGCTGCGGCCACAGTTCGTCGTGCTGCTCGACCAGTCCCTGTTGAACGATCCCGAACTCGATGTCGAGTTTATCGAGGTACTCGGCGAGGAGATCGCGCTCCAGTTCATGCTCGACAACCCGAGCCACGAAGCCGTGCGTCGAACCACCCCAACGAACCCCACAAACTACCTAAACGATATCGACGTTGATAGGATTGTAGTGCTCTATGAGGAGTTTCGCACGAACGAGCACGCTCGATCCCGTCCCAGGTGACATCGTCAGCCTGCTTCGCCGGATCGACATGGCGGCCGGTGCAGAGGCGCGTTACCTCGACCAACTTCCGCGGCTACTCGGTGCCTTGAAGGAACAGGCGCGCATCGAGTCGGTGACCGCCTCGAGCGCGATCGAGGGTGTTCACGTCGCCGACGTGCGGGTGCCCAATCTCGTGTCGGGAAATCCGCAGCGCATTCGCGACCGCAGCGAAGCCGAGTTCGCCGGCTACAGCGCCGCGCTCGACTACCTCAACCAACAGGACGCGGGTGAACTCACTGTCGGGCTGGTGTTGCACCTCCATCGACTGCTGTTCTCCCTCACCGACGGACGTAGCGGCTATTTCAGGGTCGAGGACAACCTGGTCATCGATCGCCAACCCGACGGCAGCACCAGCACGCGTTTCGTCCCGGTCGGTTGGCACGAGACACCGTTCTACATGGACGAGCTTGTCGCCCGCACCAACACAGCGTTCCGCGACAACGAGACCCATCCCTTACTGGTGATCGCCGTATTCGTGCTCGACCTGCTGTGCATCCACCCCTTCGCCGATGGCAACGGCCGCGTGGCACGGCTCGCCACCACGCACCTGCTGCAGCGAGCCGGCTACGGGGTCGGCAACTACGTGAGCGTGGAACAACTCATCTACGAAACAAAGGACGAGTACTACCGGTCTCTCGAAGCATCGACGCAGGGCTGGTTCGACGACGGGCAACACACCGCGTGGCCGTGGACCGGCTACCTGTTCGGACGACTCGACGCCGCCTACACTCGTTTCGGAACCCGCGTCGCTGCGGGGACTGGCGGCGGTACCAAACAGGACCGGGTACGCGACTTCGTGCTGCTGCACGCCGCGACGCCGTTCACCATCGCCGACATCCGCCGAACCCTGCCTGGCATCAGTGACAACACCATCCGGCTCGTTCTCAGCGAACTGAGGAACGAGGGGCTTATTGCCAACGACGGAACCGGCCGCAGCGCGAGCTGGCACCGAGTCGGTACGTGACCGACGCTGCGGAGTACCCAGATGATCTGGCGCGGACTTGAGAACGGCGAAGGCCCCCTCGCGGGGGTCTCTCGGGTCTGCGACCAGGTGCTTTGCAGTGGGGCTACACAGAATCGAACTGTGGACCTCATCCTTATCAGGGATGCGCTCTAACCGACTGAGCTATAGCCCCGCTCTCGGCAGGTCGACACGCTACCGGGATGACCAGCTACATCTCAACCGAGTTGGTCGGGTCGGCATCGTTCGCCGGCTGTCCGGGCTGCATGGCGTGCCGCAACCGCGATCGCATGGACGGCGTGGTGGTGGTGGACCGAGCCATGACCTCTTCTTCGAGGACGCTGACCCTGATTCCACCGACCAGGTCGGTGATCAGATTGAACAGGGTGGCCACGAACACCGCCATGCCGGTCAGGAACAGCGCCCCGAACAACCCGGCGATCCAGGCATTGTGATACAGCTCGCCGCCGTTGAACTCGAAGGTCGACCAACCGAACTGCTCGAAGAACTTCTCGACGTTGTCGACCGTTCCGGTGGCATTGGCCACGTTCCACAACAGCACGCCCGAGGTCAGGCACACGATGAACAAGATCGTGTTGAACACCAAGGCAACCTTGAACACACTGAACGTGTCCACATGGCGCACCACGCGGGTCACCCGGCGAACTCGCGGCTTGCCCCGCTGGAATGCCACCGGTCGCTGCAGCGCGCGTTGCGGCAACAGCATGCCGGTGCTCTCGTCGACATCGGCCCCGGTGAGCGCGGCCGGCATGGCCACGGTGGGAGCAGGCGCGAACCCCACCATCGGCGCGGCCTCGGTGCGCTCGGGCTGCACGGGACCCGGGAACAGGTCGGGCACCACGATGGTGGGTGGCGAGAACTCGACCAGCTCGGTCGGAACGTCGACATCAACGGCCGAGGCCGGGTGAACGGCCGAGGAAGTGCCGGCCGCCAGAACACCGGCCGCGGGCCGAACCGTGGCCGCTGAATCGTCGATGGTGACAGGTCGAACTGGGTTGCCGGTGCCGGTGCCGGTGCCGGTGCCCGAGGGTGCGGAAGTGAGCGATGACGGCAGGTCGATGACCGCAGCCCGCGACAACTGCTCGGCCGAGGGTGCCGGCAACGGCAGGCTGGGGTCGGCCTCGATGATCGCCGGCAGCGCGATGGGCATGGGGGTCAGCGTCTGCTCGTCGGGCTCGGGTTCGGCCAACTTGTTCAAGCGTTCCAGCACGTCGGCTTCGCGCTTGGGCGTCACCGACCTGGGTGCCCGCTTCTTGACCGTGCCCGCTTTGGAGGCACCCACCCGGGGTTCCTTGGCCGACGAGCTGCCGGGCTTCTTCGGCGTCATCCCCGCCGGGGCGCGCGATGGCGACGTCTGCTGCGCGCTCGGGTCGCCAGTCGTCACGACACGAGCATAGAGAACCATGCCGCTCTGCCCAGCGCGCCTCGAATCACGGACCGTCACTGGCCCGTGCTCGGGCGCGGACCCGACCAAGCGTCACCACGACCGTCACCGGCACAGCCGGGGGCTCGAAGTTCTCGAGG
>JANNHO010000572.1:0-9065 GCA_031404435.1 Acidimicrobiaceae bacterium
CATATCCAGAAGTCGGCGCGTGGTAGCCGTTCACGTCCACGATCAGATGGACCGGCTGATTTGCGAAGAAGCACACCCGACCACCCGCACCAATCTTTGCGACCACCGCATTCGGAACCGTCGCGCCAACCGAGAAGTTCAGATTCGACGCCGCCGGAACACCCGTCCCACACGGAAACACCGTCAAGTACCCAGCGCCCTGCGCCTCAGTCACCGTCACGTTCAACACCACCGCAGTTGCATCCACCGGTACACCACCGCGACCGGCCACCTGCAACTCCGTCACCACGCCGCCGGGACGAACCCCGACCCTGTTGAACTGACCGTCGATAGTCGACAGCCCAAACCTGGACTCCAACAACCGCGCAGGCGACATTGGCGCATAGCCATCAAATCCCGGTGGCGGCGGCGGAATCACTGGCGGAATGTAGTAATCGTTGGGAATTGGACCGAGCCAACCACCATCAAGCTCGGGCGCGAAGTCCAGCGACATGTTCGCCGCACTGACATTGTCGTATGCGAAAGTAGCCACGAATCCAACATCCGTTACATTTCCGAAGCAACCAGACAAGAAACTTACCGCGTAGTATCTGAGAGCTTCCGCCGATATGGGCGTACCCTCGCAGATCAAATTTCCCGCCTGGTCAACGAGATCGGCATAGAGAATTCCATTGAAATTGAACAGGACGGCCGAAAGATCAGGGACAGAATCGAGATTTAGGTCGACGTCCCAGGCGATGAACGTGTTTCCAACTCTCCAGTTCGGGCTGAGCGGACTTTCAAATTGCTGAACAAACGCCTCGAACAGGAAGCGGCCATTGAAACCAGTATTGATTGCGACGCTTCGGAGATCTCCCTGGGGCCAGACGACATCGCCGGTCGAATCGGTCTCCGAGCGGAAGACCTCAGCCCGCTGCCCCGTCAACCGAGTTGGGTCTGCCGAGCCGCCGCTCGAACGCAAAGTGGACAAGCGCTCGTCTCGAGACCCTTGGATCAAACGTACGCCGCGAGCGTCGGCCGAAACATCTGTCGGCGGCGCGGCCGATGTGAGCGGCACCGCCATGCCGGTCACCACGCACATTGCGACGACCCCACACCGCAACAATCCTCCGAACGAACATCTTCCCACCATGGCCGCCAAGCCCCGATTCGTGTTGTGAGGCGGCGAACCATACGTGGCATGTTGGATCACCGCCAGCAACTTGATCAAGACTTGACACAACTGTGGCTCACATCGTTCTGGTCACGCTCTCCCGCCCCTACGCCGGTTTCGCGTGACCAGAACGCAATCCGGCCTACCAGGTGCAGTCGGAGAGGTTGTCCCAACAGCGGCGGGTGAGCTCGGCGCCGGCGAAGTAGGCGGCTCTTGCGGAGCGGCGTTTGGCATCGGTGTCGAGGTAGCGCTCGGCGAACTCACCGACGTGGCCGCCGTGGTCTTCGTCGACGGTGATGTGGATGGTGTGGAACGCGTAGTCGTCGGGCTGCAACACGTCGGTGTAGTGCTCTTTGAAACCGGCGACGGCACGGATGTAGGCGGGCGGGATCTGATTCTCGATCGCCAGAATGCCACCGAACGTCAGCTCGTGCCACGGGCGCTGATGGACCATGTTGTAAAGGAAGCTCTCGCAGGCCACCGCATCGACGTTGGGCGGTGCATCGGTGATCACCTCATCGGGCGCGCCGAGGGCGCGGGTGAACTCGAACAGCCAGTGCACGTGCCCGAACCCGCTCTTGGAGACCGTCCCCAGTACCTCTTCGGCGATGTTCTCGATCACGCCATCGGTCATCTCGTAGGGGATCTTGCCAACCCACACCGACAGCACCCGGCGGGTGTGCACCGTCACCCCGTGGTAGTGCTGGCGGGCCCATGCGACCATCTCCTGCTTGGTCGCCTCGCCTTGTTCGACCCGCTTCACCCAGTCGGCCTGGTCGAGGGTGCGGCCCGACGCCTGCAGATCGGCACACATCTCCTGTACGAATGCTTCCCCGTCAAAACTCATCGTCGACCTCCGGTCGCGGGCCCTTCGCGGCCCATGTGTCAGCGCCAAATATCCTCCATCGCAGCGCAACACGTCGAGCCGGCTGTTCCGTCACCTGGAACGGAGCGCTGTACGCACGCACGCGCGAACCGACACACTGGCAGGTATGGCAATCTTCCGTTTGGGGCACGTCGAAGTACGCACGCCCGACCTTGAGCTCTGTGCCGCCTACTACACCGAGGTTCTTGGGCTGCGCGAGGTGGCCCGCGAGGACAACAAGGTGTACCTGAAGGCATGGGACGAGCAGGATCACCACTCGGTCATCCTCACCGGCTCGAATCGCTACGGCATCGAACACCTCGCGTTCAAGACCGAGGAGTTGAACGACCTCGAGGGCTACGAAACCGTCCTTGAGCGTTACGGCTGCACAGTCGAACGCATCCCCGCCGGCACCCGGTTGGCGATGGGCGACGCAATCCGCTTCGACAGCCCCACCGGGCACATCATCGAGATTTTCGCCAAAAAGGAAAAGGTCGGCAACGGCCTGCCGTACATCAACCCGGGAATGATGCCGATGGACCTCGTCGGCATCGCCCCACCCCGGCTCGACCACTGCCTCCTCACCACCGAGAACGTGCCCGATGCGGCGCACTTCATGAGCGAGGCGCTGGGCTTCCGCCTCACCGAGCAACTCGTCAACAACGAGGGCCACCAGATGGTCGTGTTCTTCGAACGGTCACGGCAGCCGCACGACATCGCGTTCACCCGCGGCGCAAATGGTGGGCTGCACCACTTCTCGTTCTGGCTCGACAGCTGGGGCGATCTCGGTCGAGCCGCCGACATCTTGCGGATGAACGGCGTCGACATCGACATCGGCCCCACCCGCCACGGCATCACCCGCGGTCACACGATCTACTTCTTCGATCCGGTCGGCAACCGCAACGAGGTGTTCACCGGCGGCTACAAGACCGACACCGACTGGACCCCGATCACCTGGACCGAGGACCAGATGGGCAAGGCCTTGTTCTACTACGAGAACAAGGTCGTCGACTCGTTCGTATCGATCTACACGTGAGCACATCGATCACGCGTGACGACGCGCCCGGCTATCTCGCCAGGTACGAAAGGCGTCGCCTCGAGAACCTTGTCGGCGATGTTGAGATCGCTTCCGGCGAGCCGCCGTTCGTGGCCAGAGCCCGCGAGCGAGCTACCCAGCGGGCGCTCGAGGAGATGCGTGCCGATGGCGGACCGACGGGCCGCACGATCGCGTTCGCCAATGAAACCGTGGCCCCACGCGAGTTGCAGTACCCCGATTCGTTCCGCCATCGGGTAGCCACCTCGATCGACGTGCGTCTCATCCGACACGGCCAAACACAGGGCTACATCACCGATGGGGCGCTCACCCCGCTCGGCCGCTGGCAGGCCCATCGCAAGGGCGCCGACCTGGCCAAGGGGCTCAAGGAGGGGATGACGGTGAAGTTCCCGTATGCCCCAACGGCGCGGGCGAAGGAGACCGCCGAGGGCGTGCGCGGCGGGGTGTTGTCGGCGCTCGGCCGGTACGGCATCGGCGACGTGACTGTCGAAGATCCCGAGCCGAATGTGGCGTTCGACAACTTCCAGGTGTTCGTCGATGGCAAGGAGATGGACGTCACCGCTGCGTTCATCGAGTTCGCCAACACGCGCGAGATCTACAACCGCTTCGGCAACGGCGACCGGCCGGGGTGGATGGTCGAGATCGACCGGTTCTTCCGCATCGAGCAGGCCGGCGGCGACCCGATCACCCATTGGCTGACGCACCCGTTGCAGTACTTCGAACCCGCTGCGCTGGTTGTGCGCCGCCATTGGAAGGGGATCGTGGAACTGGCACGGAGCAGCGACGCCAACACCAAGGTGTACATGTGCGGCCACTCGGGACCGATCCGCGCCGTCGCCGCCAGCGCCGTCGGGCACGACCCCGGCGAACCGTTCAACACCGAAGACGTGCGCATCAAGATCTACGACGACCTCGAACACGCGGTGGTCACCTACCGCGGCCGCGGCCAGGAGATAGAGATCCCCACCACCGTCACGCCCAGTTGGTACGCGTGAGCGAAACGCGCACGTCCCCGCCGGCCACACCGGTAAACGACGGCGGCGGGTTCGCCGGTACAGGCGAGCCAGCGGTCACCACCACGCTCACCGTCGACGGTGTCGAGTACTCGATCACGGCCGATCCGACGATGGCGTCACTGAAGGCAATCCGCGAGATCGCCGAACACGTGCGCCCCAAGCGCGGCTGCCAAGAAGGCATTTGCGGTAAGTGCGAGTCGCAGGTGAACGGCGCGGCGACCCGGTTGTGCATCACCCCGATCGGCACACTTGGCGGCGCGGTCGTCGCCACTCCGGTCCCGCGCACGAGCATCTGGGGCTGAGCCGCACGCCGGCACTGCGCCAGCGTCCGCGTTCCATTTGCCGGAACGCAGATCTTGGCTGACGGCTTGTCACATGACACAGTGCACTCGTTGGGGACGGTGCGGTGGCACCTCGGACAGAAGGGGATTTGCATGTCATTTGACGGTGAAGCATTTGTCGAGGAAATGCGCCAGGAGCTGATCGCCTCGGGTCGCACACTGGACCAGGCCGATTGGGTGAAGCGTGTCGAGCAGGGCGAGGCGACCCCACAGGATCTCGTCGGTTGGGCCCGTCAGCATTACTGGGGCGTCACGTACCACACCCGCCGGTTCCTCTCCATCTGGGTCGGCCGCATCCCCTACGAGATGACCGACAGCGTCATCGAGAACATTGGCGAAGAGGTGCTCGGCATCCAGTCCAAGAGCGGCTTCGGGCACCTGCACTGGCTGTTCCAGTTCACCCGTGCCCTCGGTGCCCCCGACGAGGTGATCCTCGACGCGACACCGAACGTGGAGGCGGTGCTGAGTGAAAGCTTCCTGTACAACCTCGCCCACCAACGCCCGTGGTACGAGTTCCAGTTCGGGGCCAGTCTCGGCATCGAGAACCAGATTCCCGACGCCTACACCAAGGTGGTCGCCGGTTTCCGCGAGCACTACACCGACACCCTGCAGCCCGACGACTACGCATTCCACACCATCCACATCGCCGTCGACGAAGACCACGGCGGCGGTGTCGGCGAGTTCGCCGAGCGCTACCTCGACACCGACGCCAAGCGCCGCTCGGCCAGGGGCGCCTACTTCGCCGGGGCCGAAGCGACCCGCCGGTGCTGGGACGCGAACGAGGGGGCCACCTGGTGAGCGAGCCGTTCTCGGTCTTCTTCGACCAGTACGAATCGCACCACCAGCCCATCGTCGGCGGCAAGTGCGCGAGCCTCGGGGCCATGGCACAAACGGGGCTCCCGGTGCCGCACGGTTTTGCCGTCACCACCCATGCCTTCGCCGACTCGATGCTCCGCAACGGCGTCGGGGTCATCGTGCAGGCACTCGTCGCCAACCTCGACGTCGCCGATCTTGCCGAGTTGGCCCGCGTTGCCGCCGCCTGCCGCCAGGCGGTGGTCGACGCAGGGCCGTCCGACGCCACCGAAGCGTGCATCCGCGACTGCTACCGGATGCTGAGCGAACGGTCCGGTACCGCCGACCTGCCCGTCGCGGTGCGCTCCAGCGCCACCGCCGAAGACCAGCCCGATGCGTCGTTCGCCGGCCAGCAGGACACCTATTTATGGATCCGCGGCGCCGACGCTGTCGTCGAGCACGTGGTGCGCTGCTGGGCGAGCATGTTCACCGACCGAGCCATTTCGTACCGCACTGACAACGGCTACCCGCATCATGAGGTGGCGATGAGCGTTGCCGTGCAGCAGATGGTGCTGCCCAAGGCCGCCGGTGTGGCGTTCACGCTGAACCCGATCAACGGCGACCGATCCACGATCGTGATCGACGCTGCGTTCGGCCTCGGCGAAACCGTCGTATCGGGCACCGTCACCCCCGACAACTACATGGTCGACAAGGTCATCTTCGAGATCACCAAGCGCACCGTGTCGGCCAAGGAGCTCGAGTGCTGCATCGATGGTGACATGGTGGTGCACCTGCCACTGTCACCCGAGCGCTCGGTGATGGCCTGCCTCGACGACGCCGAGATCAAAGCGATTGCGCGTCTCGCCCGCCAGGCCGAGAAGCACTTCGGCCGGCCACAAGACATCGAGTGGGCGGTGACGGTCGATGACACCGGAACCAGCACCGTCCACCTGCTGCAAAGCCGACCCGAGACGGTGTGGAGCAACAAACCCCGGCAGGTCAGCCAGGGTGTGCATTCCGCCGTCGACGGCGTCGTCAACAATCTGCTGAAACCCGTCAAGGTCCAGTAGTCCACAACCAACACCACACGATCCATTGGGGGATTCTCATGGCCGCTGACCGTTTCGACAGCCCGTTCTCGATTGCAACGCCGCCGGGGGGCGAGGGCTGGCAGGACATGTACTCGTACCACCTGCTGTTCAGCGAAGCGCGCAAGGAGTACGACGACTCGACGTTCTGGATCCGCGACTCGATCCACCTGCCCACGGTGATGCCGCCGTTCGACATCAGCCTGGTGGAGTACGCATTCGCCTCGCTCGGTGCGTACAACAGCCGCCACTACATCGTGCCGCCGGCGATGGGTATCGACATCCGCGTACTCAACGGCTACTTCTACCTCTCACCGGTGCCGGTGGCCGATGCGTCACAGATCCCCGGCCGGGTCGAGCATTTCATGGAGCGCGCCGGGCACTACTACGGCAACTGGGACAGCATCGAAGCCGAGTGGATCGACAAGGCCAAGGTTGTCATCGCCAAGCTGGAAGCGCTGAGCTTTGGCCCGCTGCCGGAGATGGTCGACATCGAAGTGGTCACCGGCCACGTGGGCCGCTCCAACGTGTACGACCTGCAGCACACGTATCACGAGATCCTCGACCTGTCGCTCGAGCTGTGGCAGTACCACTTCGAGATGCTCAACCTCGGCTACGCCGCGTACCTCGACTACTTCGGGTTCTGCAAGCAGGTGTTCCCGAGCATCCCCGATCTGGCGATCGCGAAGATGGTTGCCGGGATCGAGGTCGACCTGTTCCGCCCCGACGAGGAGTTGCGCCGCCTGGCCCGCCTTGCCGTCAGCAGCGGTCTCGGCGACCTGTTATGGGAGGGCAGCCTCGATGAGGCGCTCGCCGCAATGGACAGCGCCCCCGGCGGTGCCGAGTGGCTGCAGGAGTACGCCACGGCCCAGTACCCGTGGTTCAACTACTCGGCCGGCACCGGCTTCTACCACTCCGATGCGGTGTGGGCAGAGCGACTCGACATCCCCTTTTCGTTCATGCGCGGCTACATCCGCCAACTGCAGGCCGGCGAAGAGATCGACACCCCCGTCGAGAAGGTGATCGCCGAGCGCGATCGCGTGGCGGGTGAGTACATCGACCTCCTCGACGGCGACGACAAGGCCAACTTCGAAGCCAAGCTCGGGCTCAGCCGCACCGTGTTCCACTACGTCGAGAACCACAACTTCTACGTCGAGCACTGGGGCATCAGCGTCATGTGGCGCAAGATGCGCGAGCTGTCCGGGGTGTTCATGAAGGAAGGTTTCTGGAACGACGTCGACGACATCTTCATGCTCACCCGAGACGAGATCCCCACGGCAATCAGCGACATGACGTTTTCGTGGGCGGCGGGCGTGGCACCACGGGGGCCGACGCACTGGCCCGCCATCGTCGCCAAGCGGCGGGCGATCATGGCCGCCTGCCAGCAGTGGGACGCACCCCCAGCGCTCGGCGCTCCGCCCGAGGTGGTCACCGAGCCATTCACGATCATGTTGTGGGGGGTGACGAGTGAATCGATCCAGAAGTGGCTGGGCGGTGCCGGCAGCGACGGCAGCCTCAGCGGTTTCGCCGCCTCACCCGGCGTCGCCGAAGGGATCGCTCGCGTGCTCACCAACGCCGATCAGCTGATCGAGTTGCAAGACGGCGAGATCCTTGTCGCCCCGGTCACCTCGCCGTCGTGGGCACCAGTGTTCCGCCGGATTGCAGCCACCGTCACGGATTCGGGTGGAATGATGAGCCATGCAGCAATCGTGTGCCGCGAGTACGGCCTTCCCGCCGTCACCGGCACTGCGTTCGCCACGCAGACCATCAAGACCGGCATGCGCCTACGCGTCGACGGCGACAACGGCACCTGCACCATCCTCGACTGACCGCCCATGGCTCACCCTTCTGCGAACTTTGTCGGTCTTGACATCCTCAACGTGTCCACAACGACAAAGTTCGCGGTTGCCTGGTGCTCGTGAAGGGTGACGGGCGTGGCTGATCAGTTGTCGACGGTGGCCAAGACGCTGCGCGTACTCGAGGCGTTCAGCTACGCCCAACCCGTGCTCGGCGTGTCGGAACTGGCGCGCAAGCTGGGCATGGGTAAGAGCAGTGTGCACCGTGCGCTGAGCACGTTGCACGAACACGGCTACGTCATCAAGACCCCCGACGATCGGTACCGGCTCGGCCTCAAACTGCACGAGATGGGCCAACTCGTGGTGTCGGGGCTGCGCCTGCATGAGGTGGCCCACGACCCGCTCGACCGGCTGCGTCACGAGACCGGCGAGAGCGTGCACCTCGCCGTGCTTGATGGCACCGAGGTGGTGTACATCGACCGGATGGAATCTGCCGCCCAGGTACGCATGTTCTCTCGGGTGGGGATGCGCATGCCCGCGCATGTCACGTCGTCGGGCAAGTGCCTGCTGGCGTTCGGCTCGCTCGAAGCGGTCGATCGGGTCACCTCCACCGAGCTGACTCGGCGGGCACCGCGCACGATCACCACTGCATCGATGTTCCGCCAGGTGCTCGCTCAGGTCCGCATCGACGGGTACGCGGTGAGCGTCGAGGAGAGCGAGAAGGGCGTCGCCAGTGTTGGTGCGCCCGTGTTCGGCAGGGATGGCAGCTGCATCGCCGCGGTGTCGCTCGTCGGCCCGGTGATTCGCGTCAGCGCCGATCACCTGCCCCGCTTCGTTCGCCTCGTGCGCCGCTGCTCGATCGAGATCAGCGAAGCAATGGGTTTCGCCGCCCGCACCAAGCGCGCCTGAACATCTGAGATTCTGGAGACCCACAAACCATGATGAAACCGTTGCTGCTTG
>JANNHO010000573.1:0-5219 GCA_031404435.1 Acidimicrobiaceae bacterium
CGGTTCGCCGAGAAAGACCAGCGAAAACACCGCCACCTGGACCACTTCGGTCTTCGTGTACACCGTGCCGATTGCGTAGATGCGGACGTCAAACGCGCGGATCATCAAGATCGTGCCGACGATCTGGGCCAGGCCGGCCCCGGCAATGATCGGCCAGAACCACCATGTCGGCCCCGGCAGCGGCCCACCGACGATCGCGACGGTGACGATGGCAGTGATCGCGATCGGTGCCCCGTACAGGTAGCGGACAAAGCCAGCACCGCTCGCCGACAGCAGTGCGCGCAACCGCTGCTGCAGTGCGGTGCGGGCGGTTTGGAAGATCGCCGCGAAGATCGTGATCGGGACCCACATCTGCGTCGCACGCCTCCTGTTGTGGGGCCGTCGCCCTCGATCGTCTGCCCACACCCGCCTACTCGCACTCGCGTGGCAGGCCGTCACGCTGACCCGACTCCAGGTAGTCTCATCATGCGGGATTCACTTCTCATATTCAGACTAGTTGACCGAGGCGGATATTGTGCCCATCGCATGGGGACCGGTCGATACATCGCTCTCGAAGGTTCCGAAGCATGCGGCAAGAGCACGCACGCCGCGCTGTTGGCGAACGACCTCGGAGCGCTCCTCACCCGCGAGACCGGCGGCACCGTCATCGGCGGCCGGATCCGTGAGATCCTCCACGACACCGCCACCACCGGTCTGGCCTCGCGAGCCGAGGCGCTGCTGACCGCCGCCGATCGGGCGCAGCATCTCCACGAAGTGGTCGGTCCTGCACTCGCTGGCGGGCGTCACGTGGTCAGCGACCGCAGCGTGTACTCCACGCTCGCGTATCAGGGTTTCGGGCGGGGACTGGATGTCGGCGAGGTTCGTGAGGTCAACGACTGGGCGATCGAGGGTCGGTGGCCCGACCTGGCGATCTTCATCGACGTCGAACCCGAGGTGCTGGTCACGCGGCTCCGCAAACGCACACTCGATCGCTTCGAACTGGAAGACGAGGCATTCCACGCCCGTGTCCGCGACGGCTTCCACACGATGGCCCGCACGGAACCCGACCGGTGGGCGGTCGTCGACGGGCACCTCGACCGGGTGCTGGTTGCGGCCCAGATCCGACTGGTTGTGCGCGAACGGTTGGGGGTGTGACATGACCGAGCGAGGCGTTTCAGCGCTAGGCGTTTCAGCGCTGGAGTCGGTTTGGGACGGCGTGATCGGTCAGCGGCGAACAGTCGAGCGGTTGCGCGCCAGCGTGGCCGACCCCGTGCACGCCTACCTGTTCGTTGGCCCGCCGGGGTCCACCAAGGACGCCGCGGCCCGCGCGTTCGCGGCTGCGGTGCTGGTCAATGCCGGAGGAAGCGCCGACGCTGAGCGCGAGGTTCGTCTTGTGCTCGCCGGGGAGCACCCCGATGTCACCGAAGTTCGGCGAGTCGGTGCCGCGATCTCGAAAGAACAGATCACCGAGATCGTGCGTACGGCGTCACTCGCCCCGATGGAAGGGGCGCGCAAGGTGATGATCCTCGACGAGTTCCACCTCCTTGACGCGCTCGGGGCCGCCCGGCTGCTCAAGACGTTGGAGGAGCCGCCCGACAGCACGATGTTCATCGTGCTCGCCGACCGGGTTGGACCCGACCTCGTCACCATCGCCTCACGGTGTGTCCGCATCGAGTTCTCACCGATCGATCAGCAACTGATCCGCACCACTTTGATCGCCGAGGGACATTCGCCGGACGTGGCCGACGCTGCGGCCACAGCGTCTGCCGGCAACCTCGACCGGGCCCGAGTGCTGGTCGACGACGCGGGGTTGAACCGCCGTCGTGCAGCGTTCGCCACTGTGGCCTCGCGGCTCGACGGGACCGGACGAACCGTGGTCCAACTCGTCGATGAGATCGCTGCGTTGGCAGACGAGGCAACGGCGTCGCTGACACCGGTCCACGCTGCTGAGATCGCCGAGTTGGAACAGCGGGTCGCGGCAACCGGCGAGCGGGGCAGTGGCCGCAAGACGGTCGAGGAACGGCACAAGCGAGAAATCCGCCGGTACCGCATCGACGAACTGCGCAGCGGGCTGACCGTCATGGCCAGCGCGTACCGCGATGCCGTGGTGAGCGGCACCGCACCGCGACCCGAGGCGGCGATCCGGGCAGTGTCTCGGGTCCATACGGCACTCGAAGCGCTCGAGCGCAACCCGAACGAAACCCTACTGTTGCAGGCGCTGCTGCTCGACCTGCCAGCACTCTGAGGGCGTGACGGAGACGAGTCGATCGGCCTGACCTGCGAGGGTGCGGCTTGACGGAACCGCGCAACACCCCCGCTGTAGGTTCGACACCATGCCAACCAGTTTGCGATGGACCTCACCGGGGCTCCCGTTGGCACGCTCGGTCAGCGAGGCAATTCGCGAGCTGCAGGGTGACGATCCGCTGCGCCTCGTCCGCGTGGTCGCCCCCGACGGGGCCACGGTCGATGGCCTTCGACGTGGATTGCCGCGTGCTGGCGGGTCGTGCGGCGCGGAAATCGGAGGTGCGCTGCGCTTGGCCACCGCTATTGCTGCTCACGAGCTCGGTCCCCGCCGGGTGGCCCCTCCTGTGGCGCTGCTGGCGATCGTGCAACAGGTGCTGGCCGATGAACGAACCCGGCCCGCGGCATTCGCCACGTGTGCGGCACACCCTGCCACCCACGATGCCGTGGTCCGCGCCTACCGTTCGCTGAACGGGGTATTCACGCTTCCCAGCAACCACGCCGCCCGCCTGGCCGCTTTGGCCGGCGATCGCGAAAGTGCCGCTGCGGTTTGTCAGGTGGTGGCCGCGGTCCGGCAACGATTGCTCGGCCAAGGTCTGATCGACGAGGCCGAACTGATTCGCCTGGCCACCCGCGGAGTCGCGACCGATCCGGTCAGCACCACGTCACCGCTGGTTGTGGTGGTCACCCAACAGTTCAATCCGGCGCAGGTCGAGTTGCTCCGAGCGCTGCTGGGCAGCGCCCCCGAGGCGATCGTCATCGCCACCACCAGCCGCAACCCGGAGTTGTCGGCGGGCCCGCACGTGGCCAGGCTCGTCGGCCACCCCGTCGAGCCGCCCGCACACCTGGTCAGTGCGGTGGTACCAACCGTGGTGTCGTGCCCTGACCACGACGAGGAGGTTCGCGAGGTGACCCGACGGGTGGTGGGCCTCCTCGAAGACGGCGTCGTGGCCGACCGCATCGCCATCTTCTATCCGCCGGCAGGCGCGCACCGCTCAGCGATCGCCGCATCGCTGGCTGCGGCAGGAATTGCCGCCCGCGGACAGGTCGCACCCCCGCTCCACGGGTCGGTGGCTGGGCAGATCATGCGGGCGTTACTCGACCTTGTCAGCGACGGTCTGGCCCGCTCCACCATCATCGAACTCGCTCGCCTCGCCCCGTTCGGGCAACAACTCGAAGCCGACGGCACGGTTCGGACGTTCGCGCGCCGCGCCGACCTGTGGAACCGGTACGCGCGCCGCCGCGGCGTCGTTGCCGAGCGCGACTGGGTTGACTTCAACGCCGCCGAGCCGCCCGAGGACCATCCCGATCATGGACGTCATCGTGGGCTCGCCGGATTCGTCCGACAGCAGCACATCCACCGCGACACGGTGCGGGCGGCAACGACATGGGCAGCGGTGGCGGCAGCGCTCGAGTCATGGCTCGCCGGCCACTGCGGCACGGTTGAATGGCGGCTCGATACGTGGAGGGGCTACCCCGTCTGGCAGAGCGAGGCTGCCGAGCAGGTGGAGGGGCTGTTTGCCGTGCTGGCCGACGTCGATCAGTTCGGTCTTCCGCTACGCAACACCACGCTGTCGCGTCTCGTGACCGCCTTCTTGGACACCGACGTGATCACTGCCGAGAGCAAGGGTGCCGGTGTGTTCGTCGACCAGTTGGTCGGCGCAACCGGTGCCGTGTTCGACCACGTGTTCGTCGTCGGGGCCAACGATCACCTGCTCCCCGGTCGCATCGCCGACGATCTCGTCCTCACCCGCGCCCACGGAGCCGAGCCGTTGGGTGTGCTCACCGGGCCGGCCAACCGCCCGTTGCGCGATCAACGCGGCCTTCTAGCTGCGCTCGATGGCGCCAGCTCTGGCGCGACCGTGCTCCATTCCCGCTGGGACCTTCGATCAGGTGGCGAGCTGTACCCGTCGCCACTGATCCCGAGCGAGCACATTGCCGAGCTCGTGGCGTCACACCAGGGCCAGATCTGCTCGCCCGACGTGGCCTGGATCCAGCCAGGCGAATGGTTCGCGCGCGACGTCAACCGCTCCAGCCCGCTGCTGAGCCGGCGGCGACGGGCGATCACGGCGAGGGCACAGGAGCAACCGGGCCACTTCGACGGCCAGGTCGGACCCTTGCAGCACTCGAATCCCCTCCGGCACCCGAAGCCCACCGGCGAGCCTGCCCAGATCGGCATCACGTCACTGGAGGAGTGGGCGCGGTGCGGTCTCAAGTACTTCGTCACCCGGGTGCTCGGCGCGGGGACCGACGAGGCCGATCCCACCGACATCGCCGACATCGAACCACTGCTCAAGGGCACCCTGATCCACGCGGTGTTCGAGCGACTCATCGGCGACTGGCTGATCGAGCACCCCGAGTCGTCCGCGCCGAACTCCGACGCATGGATCGCCAGCGAACGCGACGTCCAGGTGATGACTGGTCGAGCCGAAGTGGTGCTCGACGAACTCGCCGCGCCGATGCTGGCCGGGCATCTCCTTGGGCACCCCGAGATGTGGCGGGCACGCCGCACCCAGATGGTCAACGCGCTTCGGCGTGGTCTACGGGCCGAGCTGGCAGACCCGGTCACGCCCGTGGCAACCGAGTTCACGTTCGGCAGGTCGCATCGCCCCGATCCGCAGGCTGTTGCGCTGCGGCCCGCTGAGTGGAACGATCCGGACGACGATTCGAACGGTGACTCCTCCACCGTGTTGTTCGCCGGTTCGGTTGACCGGCTCGACCGATTGCCGGACGGATCGCTGCGCGTACTCGACCTGAAATCGGGCTCGGCCACCCAGTACACGACGATCAACTCCGACACACCGCTCGGCCCCCAGGCCGACAAGTTGCAGCTGGCGTTCTACGGCTGGGCCGTGGACCAGCTGCTGGGTCAACCCGTCAGCCGAGCCGCGTACCGTTTCGTCGGTCGGCCGGAAGACGACGCCGACGTCTCGATCGCGCTCACCTCCGACGTGCGCGACGTACTGCACACGCGAATCGCGCAGATCGCCCACTCGATC
>JANNHO010000574.1:0-1743 GCA_031404435.1 Acidimicrobiaceae bacterium
GTCGTAGATCAGCAGGTGGGTCAGGCCCAGCTCTTCGGCGCCCTGCGCGAATGCCCGGATGGCCCCCGGGTCGGTGCCGATCTCGTTGTGCGGGATGACCGCGCCGAACTCCATGCACGAAACCGTACGCCGTCGTTCACCACGATCCGCGACTGCCGCCGCCACCGCCGCCGCCCACGCGGCCACCGCGGAAACCGCCGCTGCGGCCGCCGCCGCTCGACCCTGACGGCGAGGGACGGGTGCGACTGGCGTTGATCGACGAGCGTCGACCGGCGACGATGATCGGCCCCATCGACGCCCGAGCTGGCGCCGGCACGTTGGCGGACGCGAGCGCCGTGCTCCAGGCGTCGGCCTCGCCGAGCGCTACCGCCCATCCCGAGTACTCGCGCAACAGACCCTTCGACCACGCCCACTCGACGTGCTGACCCTCGCTTGCGTGCAGGAAACGCCGGAACGACTCGGTGCGCAGCGCGAGTGCCGAGCCCTGTGCGCTGCGAGCCGGCAGCATCACCCTGTAGAGGAAGAAGGCGACGGCGGCAGGGAACGCCAGCCCGACGATCAGCGCCAGCGGCCACGACCGGAGCAGCCCGAGCACGGCGCCGAGCCCACTGCCGAACCACAGGAACGCGAACGCCGCGAACACGATCAGCTTGAACGGTGAGCCACCCCGGCCCACCGACACCTTCTCGCCCGGGCCGAGGTGCTTCCACCACCCGCTGGCAGCGATCCGCTCGCGCTGCATCGCTGCGACCTGACCCCACGCGGCAGCGAATGCGGGGTCGTACGTGCCCGTGACGTACACGCTCTTGCCGCCCTGGATCTGGGCGAGCAGCGCGGCATCGGTGTCGGACAGCGAGTCGCGTTTCGCACCGGACGCGATGGTGAGCTTGTCGTCCTGCTCGCCGAGCTCGACCGCCTCATGTCCGGCCAGCCCGGAGAGCCAGGCCTCGACGGTGCCGTCGTCGACGCGTTCGGTGAGGAGCACTGCCCCCTCCCACGGTTCGAGGCCCTTCGGCGGTGCGAACTCGGTCGTCGCCATGCCACCGAGGTCGTCGCTCAAATGCAGCTTGCCCACATGCCCACCGAGCCCGACTATCGACGGCTATTTTGAATGTCGCGTTCCACACTAAACGACGAGGGGCCCGCGGTTCAAGCATTCTTTGCTACGAATCCATACCGAGTCGGGACCAAGCACGATGCTCAAAGCCGGAAACTCGTCTACTTCATATCGCACGATCAGAATACACCCGACCAACTGTCACTGTTGGTAGGCGATGCAATACAGAACCTGTCAACCGCACTGGATCATCGTGCCTATCAGGTTGTCTGCCAGGATACGAATGACTCTCCACCGAATCCGAGAGGAATCTACTTCCCCATAGCTGACGATCAAGCGAAATACGACGCGGCAAAGCAGGCCAAACTTCTTGGAGCGAAGCCCGAATCCATTGCTCGTTTTGACGCCCTCAAGCCATACCGAGGTGGAAACGACCTTCTGTGGCAACTCGCTCGCCTAAACAACATCGAGAAGCATCGACTCTTGCTGACTGTCGGCTCTCAGGCGGCAGGAGTACATCTTGGGCAGCTTATGTCGGGACTATTAGCGAGTTCCATGCCGGCAGAGATGGTTACTGCGATGGAAAGCATGAATCTCTATCTGAATCCGGCGGACAAGGGATTTCCTCTACAACCTGGGTTCGAGCTATACATCGGCCAAGTCGACGAACAACCAAATCCAAAGCA
>JANNHO010000575.1:0-1610 GCA_031404435.1 Acidimicrobiaceae bacterium
GGTGTTTGGGGGTGCCGGTGTGGGCGTTGAGGTGGTTGTTGGACGGGATCCAGGCGGGAAGCGGGTCGAGGATCCGCAGGGCGGTGAGCAGCTCGATGTACGGCTGGGTCGTCGTCTTGGCCGGCTTGTCGTCAGTGCCGCTGGTTGCTGCGTCTCGGATCTTGTCCCAGGAGGTCGTGGTGGCGGTCGCAGCGGCGTAGGCGCGTAGCCAGGCGAGGACGGTCGCTGGCCGACGGACGTTGAAACCGGCTTCGGGGAGGTCGCGGTCGACGATCCGGTCGATGTAGCTGTCGAGCTGCCGATCCCTCGGTCGGCCGGTGAGGTGGCGCATCGCCGGGAACCCTCCCGCGACGATCTCCTCCGCGTAGTCGGCGAGCGCGAGTTCGGTGCGGCCTTCGATCGCGGCAGTTCCGGCGAGCAGTTCGTGGAAGGACACACCGTGCTGGGGTGGGCGACGCTCGGATAGGCAGAGCGGTCGCATCCGCAGGGTGGTGATGCGGCCGGCCCCGGAGTGCGTCTGGGTGGTCGATGCCGATCCAGTGAGCAAGAACCGGCCCCCGGTCGGGTCGTCATCGACGAGACGTCGCACAGCGTCGAACACGGCCGGGACACGTTGCCACTCATCGATCAGCAACGGTGCCGGGTCTCGCCCGATGACCGCAGGATCGGCTTCGACGATCTCGCGCTCGGATGCAATGTCGAGGCGGCGGACCGATCGGCACCGTTGCGTCGCGGTGGCCGTCTTGCCGACACCTTTCGGGCCGTCGAGCAACAGTGCGGGCAACTGCGCGAACAACTCATCGATCTCGTCGTCGATGACGCGCCGCACGTAGGTACCCCGGAAGTCGACATCACTCGCCACGACCTCGACGTTATAGGCCGACCGCTCTGAACACTACCAATGGTGCATCTCAGACAATCCCATTGGTGCTGCGGCAACCATGCCGAACGTGCACCACAGGCCGGCACCTTCGAGATCAGTTCCGCGGTCGCTGTCAATGCCTGGTTACCGTGACACAGATGCTCGTCGCTGACCTCCGCCACTTCCACGCGCCGAAGGCAGCCGTGGCGGGGTCGTTCTGACGGGCCGCACGGGTGCGTTCGAGGAACTGGTCGAGTACGTCGCGTCGGAAGCGAACGCCGAGACCGACCGGCGCCGCGCGCGCTTGCTCGACGAGGCGTGCACGGAGCTTGAAGCGGCTCTGGCTGCGGAGTAGTCGTGTACACGGTTCGCGGTACGAAGAAGCTCCTGGATCGCGTCGGCCGACCGATGGCTGATCCGCCGTCATCGACGACGGTGCTCGGCGACTGGTACGCGAACGTGTTGTTCTGGCGGCCGCACGTCGCCCTGTTCGTCAACGCCACCACGTTCGTCCCGGTGCTGATCCCCGCTCGCTCCGACGTCCGGTGTGGTCGCCCGCTTCCCGGTGGCGATGGCCAAGGTGCTCGGAGCACTCGGGGTCGATCCGCGCTTCGTCGAGTCGGAGTCGACCGAGATGAGCTCGGTCGTGCTGGCCAAGACGGCGAGCCGCCAAGTGCTGGCTGATGGGGTCGGAGCAGAACGCGCAGGGGGCTGTCCTTTTGGCCCAGTTCGTGGGTCACCGTGGTCG
>JANNHO010000576.1:0-9894 GCA_031404435.1 Acidimicrobiaceae bacterium
GCCTGCACCCAGAAGCCGAGTTCGAGAAGTCGTGCCTGGACACGAGCAGTCTCCTCTCCGTCCGACGTGCCGACGGCAGTGAGCGGGATCGCGTCGACGTAGTCGATCGATTTCGGCGACTGCTGCGAGCCCTTCGCGTCCTTCACCAGTTGTTGTAGTTCCCGGGTCAGCGCATCAGAGGGCTGCTGGCCCGACTGGAGCACGACGATGGCCTTCACGGCTTCTCCCCACTTCTCGTCCGGCACGCCGATGACCATGACCATGTTCACGGCGGGGTGCATGCTGATCACGTCTTCGACCTCGCGGGGAAACACGTTGAAGCCACCGGTGATCACCATGTCCTTCGTGCGGTCGACGATGTACAGGTAGCCGTCGTCGTCGAAGCGCCCGACGTCGCCGGTGTGCAACCAGTCGCCCGACAGCGCTTCCGCTGTCTCGTCGGGCAGATCTTTGTATCCAGTCATCACCAGTGGACCGCGTGCGCAGATCTCCCCCGACTCGCCATGGGCGACCGGTCGGTTGTCGGTGCCGAGCAGCGCCACGTGCATCCACGGCACGGGGCGGCCGCACGAGGCGAGGCGGTCTGGGCGGTCGAGATCGTGCTCGCCTTTCTTCAGGTGGGTGATGACCATCGGCGCCTCGGTCTGCCCGTAGAACTGGAAGAAGATCGGTCCCCAATCTTCGATCCCCTGCGCGAGCTTGGCCGGGCTCATCGGCGACGCTCCGTAGAAGATGGTCTCCATCGACGACATGTCTGCAGTCGCATAGCGTGGGTGCCCTTGCAGCGCATACAACATGACCGGGACCACCAGCGTGGCGGTGATGCGATGCTCGGCGACGAGATCGAAGAAGCCGTCCGGGTCGAATGACTCCATCACGTAGAATGCTCCGCCCGACAGCAGCACGGGCGCGACGAGCGACATCGCAGCATGCGACAGCGGGGTCGCGATCGCGATCCGCAGGTCCTCGGGGAGCTCCCACTCGGCCATCTGAATCCACGTCATCGCCTGCCACACGCGATGGCTCATGAGCACGCCCTTCGGCCGCCCGGTCGTACCGCCCGTGTAGACGATGGTGCACAGGTCATCCGGATCCACATCGGGAGCGACGAGCGGCACCGGCTCGAACTCGTCGGCGAGCGCGAGGTAGTCGTCGCCGACGTCGTTGGGACCGAAGCCGAGCAGCTTGAGATCCGGATACTGAGCCTTGAGCTCGCGAGCGCGCTCGGTGAAGTTGTCGGCGTCGAAGACGAGGCACTCGATCTCGGCATCGGCGATCACGTAGGCGTGGTCGGCAAGCGAGGCCATTGGGTGCAGCGGCGTCAGCACACAGCCGTTGACGAGCGACGCCGTCAGGTTCGTGAGGACCTCCGGCCGGTTCTTCGACAACACGGCGAGACGGGTCCCCCGTGTCACGCCCCGCGCCCGCTGGGCCTGGATCAGCTGACTGGTCCGTCGCTGGACCTCGGCGTACGACGCGACACGCCCGGCGAGATGGATGCACGGCGCATCGGCGTGCGCGGCAAGGCTCTGCACGATGAGATGAGGGAGCAACGGCTGGTCGTAGAGCGGCGAGTTCACCGTGTCACGGTAGTTCGCAGACATCCCCCGGATGACGGGCGCCCAGCAAACGTCGCGTAGCCTGGCGCCGGGCGCTCGGGCGCAACGGCCGACGATCGTCTGTACGTTGCTCGCTGCGGGCCAACTGCCGGGAGTCGTTGGATTGATGGAAATCCCTGAGTTGTCGAGCCGCCTGGACCGAACCGATCCTGGCTATCAACGCAACGTCGAGGCGTTCGATGCAGTTGTTGCAGATCTGCGCGGGGAGATGGCCCGCGCTCGTGAAGGCGGGCCGCCGGCGGCGCGCGAACGGCACACTGCACGCGGCAAGGTGCTGCCACGCGAACGAGTCGACGCGTTGCGCGATCCGGGTTCGCCGTTCCTGGAGCTGTCGCCCATGGCGGCACACGGAATGTACGGCGGCGAGGTGCCAGCGGCGGGCATCATCACCGGCATTGGCATGGTCAGCGGCCGGCAATGCGTGATCGTCGCCAATGACGCCACGGTGAAGGGCGGCACGTATCACCCGATCACGGTGAAGAAGCATCTGCGCGCCCAGGAGGTGGCGCTACAGAACCTGCTGCCGTGCATCTACCTGGTCGACTCCGGGGGCGCGTTCCTGCCCGAGCAGCACGAGGTCTTTCCTGACCGCGAACACTTCGGTCGCATCTTCTACAACCAGGCGCAGATGTCGGCTCGTGGCATCGCCCAGATCGCCGCAGTCATGGGTTCCTGCACTGCCGGCGGCGCATACGTACCGGCCATGAGCGACGAGGCCGTCATCGTCCGCGATCAGGGAACGATCTTCCTGGGCGGCCCGCCATTGGTCAAGGCTGCGACCGGCGAAGTCGTCACAGCCGAGGAACTGGGTGGCGGCACGATGCACTCCAGCGTCTCGGGTGTTACCGACCACCTGGCCGACGACGACCGTCACGCGCTCGAGATCGTCCGCTCGATCGTCAGCACGCTGCCACCTGCGGCCGCTGCGCCATGGGCAGTGCAGCAGGCCGACGAGCCATCCGTCGATCCCTCTCAACTGCACGGTGTCATCCCGGCCGACGATCGCACGCCATATGACGTGCACGAGGTCATCGCACGGCTGGTCGACGGCAGCCGCTTCCTCGAGTTCAAGCGCTTGTACGGCTCAACATTGGTCACCGGGTTCGCCCACATCTTCGGGTCGCCCGTCGGCGTCATCGCCAACAACGGCGTGCTGTTCTCGGAGTCGGCGATGAAGGGAGCGCACTTCATCGAGCTCTGCGATCAGCGTCGCATCCCGTTGCTTTTCCTGCAGAACATCACCGGATTCATGGTGGGTCGCGAGTACGAAGAGGGCGGCATTGCCAAGCACGGCGCGAAGATGGTGAACGCAGTCGCCACGGCCCGCGTGCCCAAGCTCACCGTGATCATCGGCGGGTCCTACGGCGCCGGGAACTACAGCATGTGCGGCCGTGCCTACTCGCCACGGTTTCTGTGGATGTGGCCCAACGCGCGCATCTCGGTCATGGGCGGCGAACAGGCCGCTTCGGTGCTGGCAACGGTGCGCCGCGATCAGCTCGAGGGGTCGGGCCAGGAATGGTCGACTGACGACGAAGATGCGTTCCGGCGTCCCATCCGCGAGCAGTACGAGCAGCAAGGCCACCCCTACTTCGCCACCGCTCGGCTGTGGGACGACGGCATCATCGAGCCATCCCAGACACGTACCGTCTTGGGGCTGGCACTCTCGATCGTGGGCCAGGCACCGCTCGACCCCGTCGGCTAAGGCGTGTACCGGATGTGACGGCGGATCGCTGATGTTCGAGACCGTTCTGGTGGCCAACCGCGGCGAGATCGCCGTTCGTATCATGCGGACGTTGCGCGCCCTTGGAATTCGCTCTGTCGCCGTCTACAGCGACGCCGATGTCGATGCCCGCCATGTGCGCACCGCCGATGTTGCTCGGCGTCTGGGTCCAGCGGCACCGTCGCAGAGCTACCTCGACATCGACCGCGTCATCGAGGCCTGCCTTTCCAGCGGGGCTCAGGCGCTGCATCCCGGGTACGGCTTCCTGTCCGAGAGCACGGCGCTCGCCGCTGCATGCGCCGCCGCCGGAATCGTGTTCGTCGGCCCGCCGGCATCGGCGATCGAAGCCATGGGTGACAAGATCCGCGCCAAGGACACGGTGTCGGCACGCGGCGTGCGCGTGGTGCCCGGTGTGTCGGGTGTCGGCCTGACCGACAGCGAGCTCGCCGAACGCGCAGCCGGTATCGGGCTCCCCGTCCTCATCAAGCCGTCGGCCGGCGGCGGCGGCAAGGGGATGCGTCTCGTCACGTCCATCGACATGCTCGACGCCGAGATCGCATCGGCCAAACGCGAGGCGCTGGGAGCGTTCGGTGATGACACGTTGCTCGTCGAGCGGTTCGTCGAGTGCCCCCGCCACATCGAAGTGCAAGTGTTGGCCGACTCGCACGGCAACGTCGTCCATCTCGGTGAGCGCGAGTGCAGCTTGCAACGCCGCCACCAGAAAGTGATCGAGGAGGCGCCATCGCCGTTCCTGTCCCAGTCCGACCGCGAGGCCATCGGCGCACAGGCCGTCGCCGCCGCATTGGCGTGTGGATATGTAAATGCCGGCACGGTCGAGTTCATCGTCAGCGGCGACCGCCCCGACGAGCCGTTCTTCATGGAGATGAACACCAGGCTTCAGGTCGAGCATCCAGTGACCGAAGCCGTGTGGGGCGTCGATCTGGTCGAGCTGCAACTGCGCATCGCCGATGGTGAGCGCCTGCCGTTCGCCCAAGCCGATCTGCATCCGACGGGTCACGCCTTCGAGGCACGGGTGTACGCGGAAGACGCATCACGCGGGTTCCTGCCAACAGGCGGCCGCGTTCTCGCGCTGCACGAGCCGACCGATCGACCGAACGTACGCGTCGATTCATCGCTGGTCGTCGGGACCGAGGTGGGTTCGAACTACGACCCAATGCTCTCGAAGATCATTGCGTGGGGTCCCGATCGCGATGCTGCGCGGCGCACGCTCGACGCTGCGTTGGCTGCGACCAGCGTGCTCGGTGTCACCACCAACGTCGAGTTCCTGCGGACCGTCCTGGCCGATCCCGATGTGATCCGTGGCGTGATGAACACAGCGCTCGTCGAGCGCATCGCCGCGGCTGCCCCGGCACCGACCACGCCCGTCGCCGCGCTCGCAGCAGCAGCTTTCATGTCGCTGTACGGCAGGACCGGCACCGGCTCTGGCAACGGTGGCGCGTGGGGCGATCGCGGTGGCTGGCGTATCGGCGAGGCGGCATGGACGCAGTGGACGGCGGTCGACGGCAACGGCCAACCAGTCGAGCTGCGTGTCCGGTCGACCGATGTCGGCTACGAGGTCTTCGACGGACTGACCGTGATACCGGCGCGCTTCTGGCTGCAGGATGGACGGATGCAGCTCGACCTGGGCGACACCACCACTGTGTTCAGTGCTGTGGTCAGCCGATCGACCACCTGGGTGGGATCCGCCGGGAAGTCGTTCAGCCTGACGCGTCCTGCGCTTGTTGCACCCGGCGCAGCCAAGATCAGCGAGGGAGGCGCCAGCATCACCAGTCCCATGCCCGGCACCGTCGTGGCGGTGTTGGTCGCGCAGGGCGATCTGGTCCTGGCCGGCCAGCCGGCGGTGGTCGTCGAGGCCATGAAGATGGAGCACACCCTGAGCGCCGCCATCGACGGCGTCGTCGGCGATGTGCTTGTGAACGTGGGCGACCGGGTCGCCCTGAACCAGTTGCTGGCGGTTCTGGAACCGGCTGCCCTTCGAGAGGAGAACTAGATGGACTTCGATCTGTCGCCCGAGCACGAGGCCTTTCGCTTATCTGTCCGCGCCTTCGCCGAAGCCGAGATCGCGCCGCACGCTGCGCAGTGGGACGACGACCACACGTTTCCCGTGCATGTCGTCGAACAGATGGGTGAGATGGGACTGTTCGGCTTGGTCTTCCCCGAGGAGTGGGGCGGCGGTGGCGGTGATTTCGCGTCGCTGTGCATCGCCATCGAGGAGATCGGACGCGTCGACCAGTCGATGGGCATCACGCTGTCGGCGGGCGTCGGGTTGGGCGCCAACCCGATCTTCCGGTTCGGCACCGCCGATCAGCAGCAACAGTGGCTGCCCGACCTGGTGGCCGGTCGCACTCTGGGAGCCTTCGGTCTGACCGAACCCGATGCAGGAAGCGATGCGGGAGCGACGCGCACTCGCGCCCGTCGCGACGGCGGTGACTGGGTCATCGATGGCGCGAAGGCGTTCATCACCAACTCGGGCACGCCGATCACATCGATCATCGTCGTCACGGCGCGTACCGACGACGGCATCTCGACGTTCATCATCGAAGCCGGTACGCCGGGACTGATTGTCGAACCCGCGTACCGCAAGCTCGGCTGGCATGCCAGCGATACGCACGGCTTGGTGCTCGATGGATGCCGCGTGCCCGATCGCAACATGTTGGGTCAGCCCGGTTCGGGCCTGCGCAACTTCTTGTCCATCCTCGACGACGGCCGCGTCGCCATCTCGGCGCTGGCTGTCGGCTGCGCACGTGCCTGCCTCGAGCTGGCGGTCGCATATGCCAAGGAACGCGTTGCCTTCGGCAGGCCCATCGGTGCCAATCAAGGCATTGCGTTCGCCTTGGCTGACCTCGACGTCGCTGTCGAGAACGCCGCCAACCTGACCTACAAGGCGGCATGGCTCAAAGATCAGAGCCGGCCATTCTCACGCGCAGCCGCCATCGCCAAGCTGTACTCCACCGAAACAGCCGTCACGGCTACTCGCGTTGCAACGCAGGTGTTCGGCGGCAGCGGGTTCATCGAAGAGAACCCCATCGGCCGCTTCTACCGTGATGCAAAGATCCTCGAGATCGGCGAGGGCACCAGCGAAATCCAGCGCATCATCATCGCCCGCAACCTCGGCCTGCCCGTCAGCTGACCACTCGCGCTCACCCGGCCGGGCTTCGTGTGATTCTGTTGCGCTCGGAGTCGGCCGCTTCGTCCCGCCTCACCACACGCAGTCGGAGATGCGATCGACGACCTCGTTCCCGGCCAAGTCACCGTCCCGTCACCGAGCTTCGCACGATCCGCGATGCATGAACCACCTCGATCCCCAGTCGACGCAAGGCGATCGTCTGGCGGAAACCAGCCACCGGTTGCATGTCTCCTACTGTGGTCGTATTGTTCTGGGATGCCCCGTGGGAATCCGTCCCCCAAACTCGCTATCACCGTCGACCCTGAAGTTCACGAACGCGTCGTGAGCGCTGCCGCCAACGAGGGCGTCAGCGTGTCGGCTTGGATGACGGAAGCCGCCCGGCGTGCACTCGTCGTACGCGACGGGCTGTCTGCCATTGCCGAGTGGGAACGCCTCAACGGTCCATTCACAGCAGACGAGATGGCCAGGGCTCGACAGCGGGTTGCTCACGAGCTCGCGCCACCCCGCAAGCGGTCGGCGTGACCACGGTCTACGACACCGGCGTGCTCATCGCTGCTGACCGCAACGACCGCCAGGTGTGGGCCGATCATCGCGCCAGGCTCGAAGTGGGCCTGGTTCCGGTCACGACCGCTCCGATTGTGGCCCAAGCCAGCCGCTCACCTCGCCAGGTCCAGCTGCGACGCTTCCTGCGGGGATGCGACGTCGTTTCGTTCGACGCTGCACACGCCCATGCCGTCGGGGCGCTATTGGCAAAGTCAGCGACCACCGACATCGTCGACGCCCACCTTGCCGTCACCGCATCGCGGACCGGTTCGGTCGTCATCACCAGCGACCCCGACGATCTCCGCGTCCTCGCCGCTCACCTCAAACCTCGGATCACCATCCGAACGACGGCCTGACGCAGCTCTCCGGCCTCGGCTGCCGCACCTCGGAGAAGTCGGAGGCCGGTGAGGTCATTGGTGACGGCTTTGGTTCGGGCTTCGACCTCGAAGCCGACGACGCTGCCATCGTAGGTTTCGAGGAGGTGGCCGAACTCGGTGAGCGAGGCGGGGTCGAGTTGGGCGAGCTTGGCCGGGGGTGAGGCGCATCATGTGGGCACTGACTCCGGAGTCGACGAGGTGGAGTTTGGGTGTCTTCCCACGCGCGCTCGCAGGGTGCGCCCCCAAGCGGGGAGCCGGCGAACGAGGAACACGTCGATGCGTCGGATGCCGCTGAGCTCGGGGACGTCGCCGGACAGTGTTTGAGCGAGGTGCGAATCGAACCACCTGCGCCGGGCCCGATCGTTGAGGCTGATCGCCACTGGAAGCCCGCCTCGGCAGACCCGTTCGGAGCATGTGTTGCGATATTCACGCCAGGATGCTGCGATGTTGTGACGGATGAGTTGCGAAATGTAAGTGCTAGAGCCTCACGATTCCGCGGCGGGTGCCGTCGTCGCTTCGAGCTTCGCGAGATCCCGCTGTGCGTAACGGTTGTGCCAGAACACCTCCTCAAAGACGGTGTACATGCATTCCTGAAGCGGGTTCTCGCCGTTTTCGAGAACGTTGATCGGTCGTGTGAGTTCGGTCGTCGCGAGCGATGCGAGATAGTCGCGAAAGCGTGTGGCGCGATCCGCACACACGGCCAGGGCATCCGCAACAGACGGCGTCACGCTGTGGTCGAGGTCGGGCCACGGGAAGTCGACGGAGCCGGTGTTCGGCACCCCGATCGGGTGGAAGCGTTCGCCGAGGACCGGCGCCGTGAACCACTTGTCCATCGCGAACACGAGATGTCGCAGGGTCTGGAGGAAGGACCACTCGTCGTTGACCGACTGGTGTAGCGCGTCGTCGGGGAGTGCCTGTGCCTGGGTGACGGTCTTCGCCCACTCGTCCTCGAGGGCCGCCCACGTTGCGTGCATGCCCTCCGGGTTCGAAGGTCGGAGCATCGCCCGCAGCGGGTACCACGGGTCACGTTCGTTCACGTATGCCGTTACGTCGACGCCGTTGATGACAACCCCATCGACCAGCGCGTCGATGTCGACGTTGACGAGCCAGGCATGGCTGATCTTCGCGTCGGTGAGGTTGACGTCGCGGAAGCGGGCGCCGCTGAGATCGGCCCCCCAGAACACGGCTCCTGCAAGATCTCCCTCGAACTCCTCTGGCATGCCCCAAGTCTGCACGATGCTGCCGCACGTGTCGTACTGCAAGCGAAGTCGTCGCCTCATCAAGTCGGCTTGCGGTGACCGATAGGTATGCTGGCATACATGCAGCGCACAACGGTCAAACTGTCCGACGAACTCGATGCCCGACTTCGCCACGAGGCCAAGCGCCGTGGCGTCACCATATCTGAACTCACACGCGAGGCAATCGAGGCAATGCTTGGACAACCGCGCGGCAGGCGCCGACTTCTTGCGGCAGGCGCGGGGTCAAGCGGGCAGTCCGATATTTCGGAGCGGATCGAAGAGATTCTCGCCGGCGAGGTCGGATCATCGCACTGATCGTTGACGCTGGTCCGCTGTATGCCTATGTCGATCGTGATGATCGTCACCACGTCGCGAGTCTTGAACTCCTCGAGACACATCCGGGTCCGCTCCTCGTTCCGATGTTGGTCATCACCGAAGTCACCTACTTGCTGGGAACGCGGCTCGGCCCTGATGCGGAAGTTCGCTTCCTTGGAGACCTGGCGTCCGGCGCCCTGATTCCTGAACCGGTGGTGGCCGCCGATTGGCTGCGGATCGCCGCACTCGTCTCGAGGTACCGGGATCTTCCGCTCGGCACGGCCGACGCCTCAGTCATAGCTGCGGCGGAACGGCTCGGCATCAACGACATCGCCACGTACGACCGTCGACATTTCACCGTCGTGCAATCGACGCTGAGCGCTCTCACGCTTGTGCCCTGACGACAACCCAGGCACGCACCGAGGCACGTCCGCTCGAGCACATTGTCCACGAAGGGTTCAATGGTTTCGGTCAGGTGCTGACGTAGGTCGCGAGGTGCTCGCCGGTGAGGGTCGAGCCAGCGGCGACGAGGTCTGCTGGCGTGCCCGCGAAGACGAGCTGGCCCCCGTCGTGGCCGGCGCCGGGGCCGAGGTCGATGATCCAATCGGCGTGTGCCATCACCCCCTGGTGGTGCTCGATGACGATGAGCGACTTGCCGGAGTCGACCAGTCGGTCGAGCAGGCCGAGCAGCTGTTCGACGTCGGCGAGGTGGAGGCCGGTGGTCGGCTCGTCGAGGACGTAGACGCTGCCCTTGTCGGCCATGCGGGTGGCCAGCTTGAGCCGTTGCCGCTCGCCGCCGGAAAGCGTCGTGAGCGGCTGGCCGAGGCTGAGGTAGCCGAGCCCGACGTCAGCGAGCCGTTCGAGGATGGTGTGCGCAGCCGGGGTGCGCGCCTCGCCGGTGTTGAAGAAGCCGACCGCATCTTTGACGGGGAGG
>JANNHO010000577.1:0-10325 GCA_031404435.1 Acidimicrobiaceae bacterium
CGATCGTGTCGGTGCGGATGTCGACCAGTTCGACGTTGTCGCGGTTGAACGTCTCGAAGTAGCCACTGTCGACCGAGGGCCGCTTGGCCGCGAACGGATGGTCGGTGGGCGTCAGTTTCTTCAAGGTGTCGGGATCGTCGACGAGCGCGGCGATCTTGCCACGGATGAAGTCGGCAGCCGTGTCGTTGGCCTTCAGGTCGAGCAGGATGTCGTGGTAGGCGAGAGCGAACCCGAATCCGAGCCGTTCGTAGGCAGCTTCATAGGCGGCGTTACGTTCGTCGTCGTCTACTTCGAGCGCTGACTGCTTGTTCGTGACGAAGCCGAGCCCGCTCGGCGAGTTGCGCGCCTCGGTCCGCCTGGTGGCGTAGTCCGCTTTCACCGCAGCGTCTTCCTCGTCGGTGATCACGGCGTTGCACGCCGGCACGCTGAAGTTCGGAGTGCGCTGGAACACGGTGAGATGTTCTGCTTGTTCAGCGATGATCGGGATGGCCTGCATCCCCGACGAGCCCGTGCCGATGACCCCGACCCGCTTGCCGGTGAAGTCGACACCCTCGTGGGGCCATTCGGCTGTGTGGTAGATGTCGCCGGCGAACGAGCTCTGGCCATCGAGTGACGGTGCCTTGGTCTTGGACAGCTGGCCCACCGCCATGATCAGGTAGCGCGCCGACCACTGTGCACCCGAGTCGGTGACGACCGACCAGCGTGACGTCGTTTCGTCGAAGTCTGCGCTCGATACGCGAGTGTTCAGTTGGATGTCGCCGCGTAGGTCGAACCGGTCGGCAACGTGGTCGACGTAGCGAAGGATCTCCGGTTGGGTGCAGTAGCGCTCACTCCAACGCCACTCCTGCTCCAGCTCTGGCGAGAACGAGTACGAGTAGTCGTGACTTTCCACGTCGCACCTCGCGCCCGGATACCGGTTGGCGTACCACACGCCGCCGATGCCCGATGCTGCTTCGAGAACCGCAACGGTATGGCCTGCCTGGCGCAAGGTGTGCAGTGCCCGAAGGCCCGCAAAACCTGCCCCAACAACGATGACATCCACCTCAATGTTCAAGTTGCGGCTCCTCGCTCGGTCGGTGTAGGCCGATGGTACGAAAGTTCAGACCGTATGTCAACACAACCGTTGACTTCATCGCGATGACTGTCTACGTTGTGCACGGGGCCGCCGCGGCACCGCACTCACCACCTATCGAACAGAGGTTGCTCATGGAGCTCCAAACGCTGATCTACGAAAAGGAAGAACGGATCGCCACGCTGACGCTGAATCGTCCCGACAAGAGCAACGCGATCTCGCGCAAGCTGCGCGACGAACTTGATCTGGTGCTCGACGATCTGGATCAGGATGACGACACGCGGGTACTGATCATCAAGGCCAACGGCAACCACTTCAGCGCCGGCTACGACCTCACCGAGTTCTCCTACCTGTGGGATGCCGACAGTGCGATCAACGACGTGCAACGGCGCCCCCATCGTCGCTCACCCGTGTGGTCGCGCCGCGAGTTCCACCTGTCGCGCGAGCGATGGATGCGCCTGTTCCGCATTCGCCAGGCCACGATCGGTGTGGTCCACGGGCATTGCGTCGCCGGCGGTCTCGACCTGATCGGCGTGCTCGACGTGGTGTTCTGCGCCGAGGACGCGCTGCTCGGTCAACCCGAGGCGCGAGCGATGGGGGAGATCCACGTGTTCGGTCTGTGGCCGGTGCACCTCGGCATGCGCAAGACCAAGGAGTGGTTGCTCACCGGCGACAACATGACCGGAGCGGAGGCCGCCGAACTCGGTCTGGTGAACCGGGCCGTGCCTCGCGATCAGGTCGAGGCAGTGGCGCGCGCCTACGCCGAGCGCGTGTCCCACGTAGCCCTCGACGCGATCTACTCGCACAAGGAAGTCACCAACCGCTGGTTCGAGGCCCAGGGCATGCAGGCCGCGATGGCTGCGGCGAACGATCTCGACGCGATGGGAATCGCCAGCCCATCGATGGACAGGTTCACCGAACTGTGGCGAGAGGGCGGCGTGAAGCCGGCCGTGCTCGACCGAGACAAGGAATTCAAAGCGCACCGCACCTACTGGGAGGCGTACCAGGCATCGTTGGAGTCGTGAAACCCTTCGCCGAACGGCGCGCCGAGCTCGAAGCGCGGTTCCCCACGTGGGAACCGCGCACGCTGGCGGACATGCTCGACGCCGCTGCCGACGAGTTTCCGGATCGACCGCTCGTCATCACCGACGAGGTCACCTACAGCTACCGTGAAATCCAGGAGTGGTCGAAGCGCATTGCTCACGGGCTCACGTCGTCAGGAGTCAGGCCCGGCGAGCACGTCGCCATCTTGCTCGCCAACTACCCCGAGTTCGTCGCAGTCAAGTTCGGCATCGCTCGCGCCGGTGCGGTCACGGTGCCGATCAACTTCTTGAACCGGCGAGATGAGCTGGGATACGTGCTCGAGCAATCCGACGCCGTCGCGCTGATCACGATGGACAGGTTTCGCGGCCTCGACTATCTGAGCGCGCTCGACGATCTGGCCCCCGGCTGGGAGCGACGTGCCGGCGGCGACCGGTTCCCGAAACTGCGCAACGTCTACGTTTTTTCGGCAGAAGGTGACGGGCGCGCCGGAGCAGCGACGTTGGACGACCTGGCGGCGACTTCTGCCGGTTGGAGGCCGGTCGTCGGTTTCGGTCCCGACTCGACATCGGACATCCTGTACACCTCTGGCACCACCGGGACCCCGAAAGGGGTGGTGCTGACGCATGACATGTTCTTGCGGACCGCCTACGGGTGCGCCTACGGCCGGGCGTTCGAGGACGGCCGACGGATCGCGTTCTCGTTGCCGATGTATCACGTGTACGGATACGTCGAAGGTCTCCTCGCAACCTTGTTCGTTGGCGGGGCGATCATTCCGCAGCTGATGTTCAGCCCCACAGCGACCCTCGACAGCATCGTCGAGCACCGGGCCACCGACGTATTGTTCGTGCCGATCATGACCCAGGCGGTGATCGTGGCTGCCCGCGCCGACGACTACGACCTCTCTGGGTTGACCTCGCTCATCAACTCGGGCGGTGTGTCGCCGGCCGGGATCTGGGAGGAGATCATCGACGTGTTCGGACCGGTGGAGATCACCACCGGCTACGGCATGAGCGAGACGACAGCATCGACGACCGTGACGCGCATGGATGACACCATCGAACTGTGGCGCACCACCAACGGTCGGCTCCGCGACGTCGGCGTCGCCGGTGACCCCGACAACGGCGGCCGGCTTGCCGTGTACCGGGTGTGCGACCCCGAGACCGGGCGTGAGTTGCCGCGAGGTGACGTAGGCGAACTGATGGTGCGCGGCATCGGCGTGACATCTGGCTACTACAACAAGCCAGAAGAAACCGCTGAGTCATTCGATGCCGAGGGCTGGCTGCGAACCGGGGATCTCGGCACACTCGATTCGGACGACTACATCACCCTCGCTGGGCGCCGCAAGGAGTGCTACCGGTGCGGTGGCGAACAGGTGATGCCGGCCGAAGTCGAGACGGTCCTCACCGGGCATTCCGATGTCGCCCAGGCCTATGTCGTATCGGTTCTGGACGATCGAATGGGCGAGGCGGGATTCGCCTGGATCGTTCCGGCTGCAGGTGCCGCGGTCGATCAGGTGGCCCTGATCGATCACTGCGCGCAACGACTCGCCCGCTTCAAGGTACCCAAGTACGTTCGCCAGATCGCCGTCGACCAGGTTCCGCTGACCCCCAGCGGTCGCCCGCGCAAGTTCCTGCTCGCCGAACTGGCTGCCGAAGCACTGGCTGCCGAAGCCCAGGCTGCCGAAGCCCAGGGCCGCGGGTGAGCGCACAAACTCGCTGGAGGCAGCATGGAAACCGATAGCCGAATCGCAATCGTCACCGGAGGTGCCCAGGGCATCGGTGCCGAGATCGCTGTGCGGCTCGCCGCCGACGGACTCGACATCGCTGTCGTCGACATCCATGCTCATGCCTGTGCTGACACCGTCAAAGCGGTGAAAGCACTCGGTCGCCGAGCACTGGCGGTGGGTGCCGACGTCAGCAACGAAGATGCTGTGGCGACCGCGGTTACCGTCGTCACCGACGAACTCGGGCCGCCAGCGGTACTGGTCAACAACGCCGGCGTGCTGCGCGATGCGCTCCTCGGCAACATGTCCGCAGCTGATTTCGATCTCGTGGTTTCGGTGAACCTTCGAGGCGCGTTCCTCATGTGCCGCGCCGTGGAATCGCACATGCGCAGAGCCAGGTGGGGTCGCATCGTCAACCTAACCAGCACCGCTGCGGTCGGCGACAGGGGCCGAGCAAACTACGCCGCGGCCAAAGCCGGAGTGATCGGTCTGACCAAGTCGCTCGCAATTGAGCTCGGTGCGTTCAACATCACGGTCAACGCGGTTGGACCGGGCTTCGTCCCCACGGCGATGACCTCGGCGGTGGCGGCGCGGCTCGGCATGTCGCTGGAAGAGTTGACCACCGAAGCGGTCAAGGCGATCGCCGTACGGCGGGCCGGCGAACCCGCCGACATCGCCAACGCAATATCGTTCTTCGTCGATACGCGGTCGAGCTTCGTGTCGGGCCAAGTGCTCTACGTCGCAGGCGGCCCGATCGGCTGAGGCCAACTCACCAGTGCCGCGTCACCATGGGCTGGTCGAGAAACCTCCATCGACGGCGATGATCTGGCCGGTGACCCACGCCGCCGCACGTGATGCGAGATACACCGCGATGCCGGCCATGTCGTCAGGTTCGCCAAGGCGGCCCATCGGGCATTTCGCTCGCCACTCTTCGCCAACCTCGGCAAGCGTCGACGCCATCATCTTCGACGGGAACGGTCCGGGAGCGATCGCGTTGACGGTCACATTTCGCGGACCGAGCTGTTGGGCCAGCACTCGAGTCAACTGATGCACGGCGGCCTTGCTCGTGGAATATGCGTAGTTCTCCAGCGCGGGCACGCGGAAGCCGTCGATCGAGCCGACGTTGATGATCCGCCCGGGGTCCCGCGGGCCGGCGCTACGTTCCAGCATTGGTAGCACCGCCCGGCTGAGGTTGAAGACACCCTTCAAATTGGTGGCCAGAACCTTGTCCCAGGCGCTGTCGGGGTACGTCGCCAGCGGCGCACCCCAGGCCGCACCAGCGTTGTTGACGAGCACGTGCAGCTTCTCTTCCCGTTCGGCGAGCTCTCCGGCGAGCTTCAAGACGCCCGCTTCCGTCGACACATCTCCCGGCAACGACTCGCACAAGCCGCGCTCGGAGAGCTCCCCAGCGATGGCGTCGCAGACATCGCGCTTGCGTGATGACACGTAGACCTTCGCGCCCGCATCGACAAGACCTCGGGAGATCATCAGGCCGATGCCTTGCGAACCGCCGGTCACGATGGCAACTTTTCCTTGTAGTGAGAAGAGGTCTGACATACCGGGCACCCTAGAACCCGCAGACGCTTTCGTCAACGTTTCTGTTGACAGAGGTGCCGAAGACCAATACGGTCGAGGGGATGGAAACCGATGCCGTCACCACAGATCGACAAGGCCGAAAGCTCGTCGTGACGATCAACCGGCCGCAGGTTCGCAATGCGATCAACCGGGCAACCGCGGAGGGCATTGCCGCGGCGATGGATCAACTCGACAACGATCCAGAGTTGCTGATCGGCATCCTCACCGGTGCTGGCGGAACGTTCTGCGCCGGCATGGATCTCAAGGCGTTCCTGCGGGGTGAGCGGCCGGAGATCGAGGGGCGAGGGTTAGCCGGAATCACGGAAACGCCGCCGCGCAAGACACTGATCGCCGCAGTCGAAGGGTACGCGCTGGCCGGCGGCTGCGAGCTCGTGCTCGCCTGCGATCTCGTCGTTGCCGCCGAGGATGCGGTGTTCGGCATTCCCGAGGTGACCCGCGGGCTCGTGGCCGGTTCGGGCGGGCTGATCCGTTTGCCGCAGCGCATCCCGCGCCAGATCGCGTTGGAATACGCGTTGACGGGAGCCCACATGCCGGCACCGGTGGCCCATCAATGGGGTTTGGTGAATCGGCTCACCCTGCGCGGCGACGCGCTCGAGGGTGCCTGCCGGCTCGCCGACGTGATTGGCGCGAACGGTCCATTGGCGGTGGCGATGACCAAGCAGATCGTCATGGATTCCCCTGGCTGGCCGGTCGACCACGTGTGGGACCGACAGCGCGAGTTGGTCGAAGGCATTCTGGCCACCGACGACGCGCGCGAGGGTGCCGCAGCGTTTGCCGAGAAGCGTCCGGCGCACTGGCGCAGCCGATGAGTCCGCACATGCCGAAATCGGCAGCTACACTTGACGGCCCGGCACACGACGAAGGACGAGGGTCCGGTGGACAACGCAACGCTTGCTTCGACGAGCGAGATCGGCCGACGACGCAAATCAGCGCTCGACAAAGGCTCTGCGTCGTATCAGCAGCGCCGACGCGAGATCGCTCGTGTCGCGGCGGAGATCTTCAACGCCCGCGGCTTCAAGGGCACCAGTCTGAGCGCTGTCGCCGAGGCACTCGGCACCGACCGCGCGTCGCTGTACTACTACATCGCCAACAAGCGTGAGCTCTTCGACGAGGTCGTCCGCGAGGTGTCCGAAGCCAACGTTGCGACGGCGCAAGCCGTACTCTCGTCCGCAGCGCCCGCTCTCGAGAAGCTGCGCACATTGGTCATCGAACTGATGCAGTCGTATGGCACGCACTACCCGCTTTTGTACGTCTACATTCGCGAGGATCTGGCTCACGTCGAGACCGACCGGACCACCTGGTCACAGTTCATGCGCTCGGTGAACCGCCAGTATGAGGATGCGATCATCGCCATCGTGCAGGAGGGAATCGACGACGGCAGCATCCGCCCGATGGCATCCGCCCGAGTGCTGGCCTTCGGCGTCATGGGCATGATCAATTGGACCAACCGCTGGTTCGTCCCGGATCGATCGCCCGACACCGCCGAGGAAATCGGTACGGCATACGCCGACTTGGCTGTCGCCGGGCTGCGCGCCTGACACGTGGCGAGCGATTTTGTTAACGACACTGTTGACAGACAGGCCACCTTGTGATGTAGTGAGTGCATGTGTGCCATTGGGGCATGCATGCAGAGGGGGAAGTTCATGAAGAGATCACGGATCGTTGCGGCTGCGCTCGCACTTGCTTTCGTAGCTACTGCCTGCGGAAGCGACTCCGAGTCGACGCAAGCCACCGACGCACCATCGGCAGACACTGCAGCAGGTGGCACCGCCGCGGCCACCGGTACCGATACGGCCGCAACCACCGCTGACGCCGCAGACCCGGCGGTAGCGGAAGCCGAAGCCGCAGTTGCGGCCGCTGCCGCGTTCTTAGAGGCACCGACGACCATCAACCAAACAGAGCCGCTGACCGGCCCGGTGACCCAGGAAAAGACCTACGTCGTCATCGGCTGCGAGTTGCCCCAGTGCAATGTCATCAGTGACGGTGCGATCGCTGCGGCGAAGGCACTTGGATGGAAGACCGAGTACCTGCAATACGACGCACTCGGAGACGGTGCCGCCACGTTGCACCAAGCGATGGTCGACGCACTCACGTACGACCCGTTCGCTGTCAGCCCGATCGGATTCTCCCAGCAGGTTTGGCAGGACCTCGTCGCGGAATACACCGAAGCCGGCGTGATCATCACCTCGATCGCTGACGGAGACAACGTGCCAGGTGACGCGGTCACCCATGGTGCCTCCAACGCCACGGACTACATCGCCTCTGGCGAGATCATGGCTCAGTGGTTCACGGCCGATTCCGCAGGCACTGGCAAGGCGCTCGTCCAAGACACCCCTGCCTACGCCGTGTTGAAGAAGTACGGCGACGGGTTCAAGGCCAAGGTGGCCGAGATCTGCTCGCAGTGCGAGCTCACGGCGCTCGACATCGCCCCAGCGCAGCTTGGCGACGTCGTCCCGACGATCATCTCGGCACTCCAGAAAGATCCCGACATCAAGTACGTCATCACGACCGACGGTGCGTTCATCCCGGGCTTGCCGTCCGCGCTGAAGGCAGCGGGCCTCGACGATGTGAAGATCGCCGGTGGCGCAGCTGATGTGAACAACTTCTTGGAGTTGACCACGGGCGGTAACTCAGCGTGGACCGCCGAGGCACCCGACCAATTCGGCTGGGTCGCCGTTGACATCATCGCTCGTACCTTGCTCGGTATGGAGGTTGTCGATGCTGGTGGTGGACGCCCGCAGATGCTGGTGACGCCTGACAACGTTGGCAATCCCGACGATTGGGCCCTTGGCCTCCACTTCCCGGAGGATTACGAAGACCAGTTCAAGGCGCTCTGGGGCGTCTGATGGAAGAAGCCGTTTCGCCGGTGCAGGTGGCCTCACAGCCACCGGCACCGGCACCGGCATTACAGGTTCACTCCTTGACCAAGACCTTCGTCGGAGGTCGCGCACTCGATGGGGTTGAACTCGATGTCGCAGCAGGCGAGGTGCACGCGCTGCTCGGCGAGAACGGTTCGGGCAAATCGACTTTGATCAAGGTGCTGTCGGGCTATCACCGACCGGATCAGGGGGCGATGATCCACATCGGGGCGCAGGAACTGACCCTCGGTAGCTCGCACAGCTCCTATGAACTGGGGGCCAGATTCGTTCATCAGGACCTGGGGTTGATCGAGGCGGCTTCGATTACCGACAACCTGGCATTCGGTCCCGGCTTCCCGACGAGGTGGGGTACGATCCGCTCACGCGTCGCGTCCGACCGGGCCCGGAACGCGCTGGAGCAGATGGAGCTCGACGTCGATCCGAAGCGCTCGATCGCCTCGTTGTCGCCAGCCCAAAAGACCGGGGTCGCAGTGGCTCGCGCCCTGTTGGCTGATGAGGGTGCGCCCGTGCACCTGCTCGTCTTGGACGAGCCGACGGCACGGCTTCCCGAAGAGGAAGTGGAGCATCTCCTCGAGATCGTGCGAGCGGTGTCGAGGCGCGGAATCGGGGTGCTGTACGTGACCCATCGACTCGATGAAGTGTTCGAGATCGCTCAGCGGGCGTCGGTGTTGCGCGACGGGGTGAAGGTCGCTTCCGAACCGGTTGCCGGGTTGACCCGCGACGCCCTCCTTCATCATCTTCTCGGTGCCTCCCTGGAATCTCCGCACCGGCTGCAGGTCCATAAGATCGGCCATGGTGAGCCGATCTTGAAGGTGGACAACTTGGCCTCGGAGGTGCTGCGCGACGTTTCGTTCGAGGTCTTCCCGGGCGAGGTCGTCGGTGTTGCCGGAATCACCGGATCTGGACGGGACGCGCTGTGCGCGACGTTGTTCGGTGCCCGTGCCCGCGATGGCGGCGATGTGGCGGTGCGAGCTCAGCCACTCCCAGCGATGCGACCCGATCTGGCCATTTTCCGTGATGTTGCCTACGTGCCGGCTGAACGAAAGCTGCAGGGCTGCTTCCTCGATCTGAGCGCCCGTGAGAACATCGGGATCTCGAACCTGCGCGAGTTCTGGCGTGCCCCCTCGCTGCGGCGAAACGGTGAAAAGGCAATCGCCCGCCGCTGGTTCGACCGCTTCGGAGTTCGACCGCATCATGCAATCGAGCAGCCGATGTCATCGTTCAGCGGTGGAAACCAGCAAAAGGTCGTGTTCGGAAAATGGATGCAGCGCAGCCCGATCCTGTTCCTCCTCGATGAACCAACCCAAGGCGTCGACGTCGGTGCCAAGGCTGAACTCCACAAGGCGCTGTTCGACGCGGCGCAGGAAGGTGCGGCAATTCTGATGAGCTCATCCGATGTCGACGAACTGGTTACCACCTGCGACCGGGTGATCGTGTTGCGTTCGGGTCGCGTGGCCGCCACGCTTCAAGGCGAACAGATCACCGTCCACTCGCTCACCCGCGCGGCGCTCGGCATCGACTCAGCTGCCAGCGAACCAGCCGCCAGCGAACCGGCTTCGGGCGAACCGGCTTCCAGCGAATCGGCTCCGCGATGATCGGCCGACCGCGCAGCTTCGGGTTCGACCGGTTCAGCGGTCTGTACCTGTGGGCGCTCCTGATCATCGTCTTTTCGGTTTGGCAACCGGACCTTTTTCCCACGGGTGCAACTGTGCACTCGGTCGCTGCGAACCGGGCCATTGCCGCGTTGTTGGCGCTCGGCGTCCTGGTTCCGTTGATCGGCGGGGTGTTCGACCTGGCCATCGGTGCCACGGCTAACCTGGTGACGCTCAGCACGGTGTTGCTGATCAGCCGTGGCTACAACTTGGTGCTCGCCGTCGTCATCGGAATCTTGATCGGCACAACGATCGGAACGATCAACGGGTTCATCGTGGTGCGATTGAAGGTGGGTTCGTTCATCGCGACGCTCGGCATGGCGTCGGTGCTCGGCGCGACACAGATCATCGTCACCGGT
>JANNHO010000578.1:0-8024 GCA_031404435.1 Acidimicrobiaceae bacterium
CCCGACCGCCATCACCGCAACGGTCGCCGGGCGGGTCGTCGCGGTCGTCGTTGAAGCTGTGGTTCGAGTCCGCCGACATACCTGAAGCGTACACCAGTTCGCCCCGATCCAACCAGCAGATCCCATATTCCATATACCTTCTAGAGATACCCGAGGCGCGAACATCACCATCACCGATAGCTGTGCCGCTTGTGCTCTGACCACAGTCCCGACACCTTCGTGGCGTGCGGTGCTCGCTCGCGATGGCCGATGCCGGCATCCCGGATGTGATTGGCACCCCGCGGCCACCCCACCATCCGCGCCCGCTTGAATACCACCGTCCCAGTGGTGCCTGGCGCGGTTGTCAATCAGCTTCTCGCCGCGACTCGCCCGCGGTGGCGTGCTTTTTCCGGTATCAGAGGTCCGGGGCGGCATGGCCGACCACACCACTACCGTCGCGGTGGGCCCGGTCACGCGAGCACAGTGTCGGCTCGGCGGCGCAGGCCGCAGACGTGCGACATGCCTCGCGGGTGGACGGCGCACCTGCGGTTCGATAACGTGACATCTGACGGTTGTGTCAACTGACCTTCGCAAGCCGCCGCCAGCCGAACCCACCCCACCATCGCCCCCGGGAGTTGCCATGGACACCAACGACATGATTCTCGTCAGCGTCGACGATCACGTGATCGAGCCGCCGACGATGTTCGACGCTCACATCTCCGAGAAGTATCGCGACCAGGCACCGCGCGTGAAGGAAGCCGACGACGGCAGCCAGTACTGGGAGTTCGAGGGCATGCGCGCCCCGAACATGGGCCTCAACGCCGTCGCCGGTTGCCCGCCCGAGGAGTACGGCCTCAACCCGCTCCGGTTCGACCAGATGCGCCCGGGTTGCTACGACATCCACGAACGCATCCGCGATATGAACGCCAACGGCGTGCTCGGGTCGATCAACTTCCCGACGTTCGTGCATTTCTGCGGCCAGTTGTTCCTTCGGGCCACCGACAAGGACCTCGCCCTCGCCTGCGTTCGCGCCTACAACGACTGGCACATCGACGAGTGGGCCGGCACCTACCCGGAGCGCATCATCCCGATGTCGGTGATGCCGCTGTGGGACGTCGACCTGATGGCCACCGAGATCCGCCGCACCGCAGCCAAGGGCTGCCACGCCGTCACCTTCTCCGAGAACCCCGAAAAGCTCGGTCTTCCGGGCCTCCATCTCGACTACTGGGACCCGTTCTTCAAGGCGTGCGAAGACACCGGAACCGTTGTGTGCATGCACATCGGGTCGTCGTCGTCGATGACGGTCACGTCGATGGACGCCCCGGTCGATGTGAGCATCGCGATCACGCCGATGAACTCGTTCCTGGCGCTCAACGACCTGATGTGGACACCGATCTGTCGCAAGTTCCCTGGCATCATGATTGCGATGTCGGAAGGCGGCACCGGCTGGGTCCCGTACGCGCTCGAGCGGATGGACTACACGTACAGCCATCACCGTGCGTGGACCGGCGCCGACTTCGGCGGCCTCACGCCGACCGAAATCTTCCACCGCAACTTCTCGACGTGTTTCATCGACGACCGCGCCGGCATCGAGCTCCGCCACTCAGTCGGTATCGACCGCATGACGTGGGAATGCGACTACCCGCACTCCGACTCGACGTGGCCGCACTCCGCAACCCTGCTCGCCCACTCGCTTGAAGGCGTACCGGACGACGAGATCGACAAGATCACGCACCTCAACGCGATGAAGATCTATCAGTTCGATCCGTTCTCGATCCGTCCCCGCGAGAAGTGCACCGTGGGTGCGCTCAAGGCCGAGGGTGCCGATGTCGACACCTCGCTACGCAGCATGGGCCGCGGCAAAGGCACGCCGATGACCGCCCGCGAGCTCGCCGAGATCGCCGGCCGGCACGGCTCCAAGTAACCCACGGAACCGAGCATTGTCGACAGTCAGCAATTGCAGGCCAAAGTAGCGATCGTCACCGGTGCCGCCGGTGGCAGGCGACTGTGCCGTTTCCGTTCGGCGATCCCGAGGAACTCGTGGGCGACCCGCCCGACCTGGGTTGAGGACGGCTCACAGGGCAGACGAGTAGCCGCCGTTCAACGGGATCGTCTGGCCGGTGATCCAGCTCGCGGCTGGGCTGGCGAGGTAGCCGACGAGAGCAGCGACGTCGTCGGGCAGCCCCGGGCGGCGGATGGCGTAGCCCTTCATGCGGCCTGCGACCTCCACGTCGTCGAGGCCAACCCAGCTCGATTCGGAGAGCGGGGTGCGCATCGTGCCGAGCGCGATGTTGTTCGCGGTGATGCCGTGGCGGCCGACCTCAACGGCGATGCTGCGGGTGAGGCCCGCCGCGCCGGCCTTGGCCGCGGCGTAGACGGCCATCTTCGGCTCACCGACACGAGCGGCGTCGGAGATGATCGTGACGACCCGCCCCCATCCACCTTCGATCATCCCGGGTAGCGCGGCCCGGGTGGTGTTCAACACGCCGTAGAGGTTGACGCGGAGGAACCTCTCCCAGTCGGCCGGTTCGGTCTCGGCGAACGCGACCATGCCGGGCCACGTGTCGCCGCCGGCGTTGCCGGCGTTGTTGACCAGGATGTCGACCCGGCCGAGCCCGGCGACCATCTCCGTGACCATCTCGAAGTCGGTGACGTCGAACGGCACCGCTACAGCGTCGCCGCCGGCATCGCGCAGCGCTTGTGCCTGCGCCTCGCTGCGGTCGGCGACCAGGTCGTTGACCGCGACGCGGGCACCCGCCTCGGCCAGCAGCGCGGCGACAGCGGCACCGACCCCCTGGCCGGCGCCGGTGACGAGCACGGTGCGCCCGGCGAGGTCGATCGTGACGGTCACGCGCCGACCTGCCTTGGCTTCTTGCGCTCGCCGGGAGTGAACGTGACCGGCAGGTGCCGCACCGCGTACACGCTGCCGCAGTCCTCGAAGCGCTCGACGCCGTCCCACTGCACCTGGAAGTCGGCCAGGCGGGTGAAGACGCCCCTGAACAGGGTCGAGAGCATGAGGCGGGCATGATGCGATCCGAGGCATCGGTGCGGGCCGAGGCCGAACGCCATGTGGCGGTTGTTGGTGCGGAAGATGTCGATCTTCTCCGGCTCTGGGAAGGCCGACGGGTCGCGGTTCGCGGCCCAGTACATCATCAGCACCCGCTCGCCCTCCGACATCTGCTCGCCGTGGAACTCGACGTCCTTGGTGAGTCGGCGGAAGAGGCCACCACCGGGGCCGGCGATGCGCAGGAACTCCTCGATGATCTTTGGCATGCTGTCGACGTTGTCGATCATCTGCTGGCGAAGCTCGGGGTCCCTGTCGATCAGCAGCAGCGAATTGCCGGTGGTGCCGGAGGTGGTGTCCATCCCGCCGAGCAGCACGAGGAGCGCGAAGTTGGTCAGCTCGGCGTCGGTGAGCAACCGGTCGTTCATCGGGGTGCGCATCATGTCGCTGAACAGGTCGTCACCAAGCTGCTCACGCCGACGGGCGATCTCCTGGCCGATGTTGCCGTACAGGTTGTTGATGCCCCGCATCGACTTCTCGGGGTCGACGACAGAATCGTGGATCATCGCATGCACCCATTCGACCCATTCGGGCCAACGACTCGAATCCCAGTCGAGCATCTCGAGCGTGAACATCGCGGGGAGCGCGGTGAACAGCTCGTAGCTGAGCTCGGCCTCTCCGCGTTCGATGAACTCGTCAATGAGCTCGTCGCACATCTCCTCGACGCGCTCCTTCATCGACTTCGCGTGCCCGGGGTTGAACCAGCTGAGCACGACCTTGCGGAAATCCTGCTGCACCGGACCATCGAGGTCGATCGGGATCAACGGGTCGGCGTACAGCGAGCTCGGCACTCCCTTCGGGCATCCGGCGCTGTGACCGGAGCTGAACGTCTCCCAATCCTGCACGGCGTCGTAGAGGGCGTCGTAACCCCAGATCGCCCAGAAGCCGTCGTGCTTGTCGGACCACCCCATCGGGCAGCCGCCTTCGCCGTACATGAGGCTCGTGAAGACCTCGGTGTTGTGATCACGCAGCTCGGGAGCGTGGTGATCGAAATCGATGATGTGCTTGGCCTTCGTAGTCATGATCCCCCAGATCAATTGGTGGCTGGATACTGGCGTCAGTCAGTGATGACGATGGCCCGCTCGGGGCATTCACGGGCAGCTGCTTCGAACTGCTCGCGGGGCACGGTGTCGACCGCGCCTTCGATCACGACCGCGCGGTCCTCGAGATCGATGAACTCGAACGCGTCGGGCGCGTGTGTGAGGCAGAGCGCGTGCCCACGGCATTTCTCAGGGTCGACCCACACCTTCATTGATTCCCCACGGATCCGTAGCTGGCTATGGGCCGCACACTACGGGCCACTTGACGCCAGCGTCAACTAGATTGGGGCCAGAAGCGTTCATGACCGAACGCCCTGGTAACACTGTGCAACGCTGACGCCACGGAGGTCCCACACCACCATGAAATTCGACACGATCATCACCGGTGGCGCGCTCGTCGACGGCACGGGCGCCGCGCCACGCCGAGCCGACATCGGTATCACCGACGGCCGGATCGTCGCCGTCGAGGCAAACCTTGCCGACTCGGTCGGCGAGGTTTTCGACGCCACCGGCCGCATCGTCACCCCCGGTTTCGTCGATGTGCACACCCATTACGACGGCCAGGCCACCTGGGACACATTGCTCGAACCGTCCACCCAGCACGGTGTCACCACGGTGATGATGGGCAACTGCGGCGTGGGGTTCGCACCGGTGCGCCCCGTCGACCACGACGCGCTGATCGAGCTGATGGAAGGTGTCGAGGACATCCCGGGCGCAGCACTCAGTGAGGGTCTCACATGGGGTTGGGAGTCGTTCCCCGAGTATCTCGATGTGCTCGCCGAACGCCGCTGGTCGGTCGACGTGGGCACCCAGATCGCCCACGGTCCGCTCCGCCGGTACGTGATGGGGCCAACCGCTGCCGACGATGCAACGGCGTCGACCGACGAAATTCAGGCGATGGGCCGCCTGGTTCGGCAGGCGGTCGAGGCGGGAGCGTTCGGGTTCACCACATCGCGCACGCTCGGTCACAAGTCACTCGATGGCACACCGGTGCCCGGCACCTACGCCACTCTCGGCGAGCTGACCACGATCGCCGCGAACGTCGCCGTGGCGAAGGGTCGCGTGCTCGAATTCGCCGCTGCCGGCCTTGCCCGCAGCGATAACCCCACCGCGATCGCCACCGAGTTCGAATGGCTGGGCAGGCTCGCCGGCGACACAGGCGTCAACACCACGTTCATCCTGCTGCAGAACCACGCTGACCCCGGACGCTGGCGCACCGAGATGCACAGCGCCGCGGCGTGGCGCGCCGCCGGTGCGCCGGTCACCCCCCTGATCGCCGGTCGTCCGTTCGGTGTGATCTGGGGCTGGGATGTGCGCCACCCATTCAGCGCCCGGCCGACCTACCGCCGGGTCGCGCAGCTGCCCTTGGCAGAGCGACTCGTCGAACTGCGCGATCCAGCCGTTCGCGAGGCGATCCTGGGCGGGGCCGATGAGCCGGCCAACCGCTCCGAGTCTGGCCAACTCGCCTACATCCGCATGGTGCTCGGCGACTGCCACATCATCACCGGCGCACCCGACTACGAGCAGACGCGTGAGCAGTCGATCGGTGCGCGCGCCGAGGCGCACGGAGTTTCGCGCGAGGAGATCTGCTACGACGGCCTGCTCGACGACGGGGCGATGATGCTCTACGCGCTGTACAACTACGCCGACTGGGACCACTCCGTGCTGCACGAGCAGCTCGAGGACCGCGACGCCGTGGTTGGCCTCGCCGACGGCGGCGCCCACTCGGCGTTCATCTGCGACGCCTCCATCCCCACGTACATGCTCACCCACTGGGCGCGCGACCGGACGCGTGGCCCACGCCTCGAGCTCGCCGAGACCGTCCGCCGTCTCACCTCGCAACCCGCCGATCTGTACGGCCTCGGCGACCGCGGTCGCGTCGCCGTCGGCCTCCGGGCAGATCTCAACGTGATCGATCACGACCGCCTCACCCTGAGCACGCCGAAGGCCGTTCACGATCTCCCCACCGGCGGCACCCGATTGCTCCAGCCGTCAAGCGGCTACGACGTCACCATGGTCGCCGGCACCGTTACCCGCCGCAACGGCCTCGACACCGGTGCCCGCCCCGGCCGCCTCGTGAGGGCATGACGAGCCGCCGCTGTGAACGGTGGTTTCGATCATCCGCCGCCGGCGATGGCGACTTTCAGGATCGCGGTGACCTCGGCAAAGGCGTGTGGCGAGCACGCCGCGGCGACGTAGCGGTCGGGGCGTAGGACGATCACGTCAGCACCGGGGTGCCGCACGTACCAGGCGGCGAGGGCACCATCGACGTCGTCGATGGCGACCCTACAGCTGCGAGTGGTAGGGCTGCTGCGAGTGGTAGGGCTGCTGCGAATGGTAGGGGCGCTCGTGGGGTCGCCCTCTTCCGATCCGAACCGGACCTCGACCAACTGCGCACCGACCTCGCGCCACCAGCCGAGCGCGCCGTCGTCGAGGTCGGCCGGGTCGCCACCGAGGCGGAGCACCGCGAACCACGGGCCGAGTGCCTGGTCGAGCAGCACTCGCTCCCCGACGAGCCCGACGTGCGGTTGCGGGAACATTCGCCCGACGGGGTCGGCCCTGTCACGCGTCGCCACGCCGGCGACGACGCCCTTTGTGTAGCGGGGCATCGGCTTGTACTTCATCTGCAACACGTAGTCGCGCCCGCCAGGGATTCGCTGCACCGCACGGAACACGAGGTCGCGCGCCCGCTCCGTGATCGGGTTGCGGGGCCGGTACATCGAGCCCATCCGCGTAGCGAAGTTCACCATCTCGGTTGCGTGCGGGCGTCGCTCGGTGTCATACGAGGCGAGCAGCCCGGGACCGCCGATGCCACGCACCACAGCGGCGAGCTTCCATGCGAGGTTGGTCGCGTCGCGTAGGCCGGAGTTCATGCCCTGCCCGAAGAACGGCGGTTGAAGGTGCGCGGCGTCACCGGCGAGGAACACCGAGTTGCGGCTGAACGTCGACGCGACCCGCGAGTGGTGCAAGTACACCCGGGCCCGCATCACGTCGGGCAGGGGTGTGTCGCCGTAGCGGGGCGCCAGCAGCGACCGCACGTGGTCGAGATCCACCACCGCCGCCTCGTCGTCGAGCGGACCGAGGCGAAACTCGAACCGGCGGTGGCGGTACGGCAGCGGCACCATCAGGGTCGGGCTATCGGGGTTGCAGAACACGGCCGAGTACGGCGCATCGAGTTGGTCGTTTTCGACATCGACCACGAGCCACTTCACCGGTTCTGTCACCCCGTCGAGCGACACCCCGATCAGGTCGCGCACGGTGCTGCGCCCACCATCGGCACCGACCACGAATGTGGTGTCGATGATGTGCTCCGAACCGTCGCGGTCGCACAGCGTCGCGGTGACGCGTTGGCCGGCACGTGGGTCTGCGCGGTGCTCGAGCGCGGTGAGCTCGTGCTGCAACCACACGTCGACGCAGTCGAACCGCTCCACCCCGATCCGCAGGGTTCGTTCGAGCATTGGCTGGAGAAACAGGTTCCGTCGTGCCCATCCGAACGGCCGGGCCTTCGGCTCGACGTGGGCGAAGCAGCGCCCCCACGACGTGTAGTACCGGATCGGCATGTTCTGCAGGGTGTGGGCGAGCACGTCATTGACGAGACCGATCGTTTGGCAGGTGCGCAGCGACTCGTCGTCGATGCCGACCGCTCGCGGGTAATCGACGATCGCCGGCGCGCGGTCAATCACGATCGTCTTGATGCCGTAGATGCCGAGCAGGTTGGCGAACGTGATACCGCATGGCCCTGCGCCGACGATCAGCACATCGGTGGTGATGGTCTCGCTCATCGTGGGTCGATCATTCAACTCAGCAGAAACTCGAGGCTGACATCGTTGAACCGGGCAGCGTTCTCGAAGTGCGGCCAGTGCTTCACGTCGGCCATCTCGACGACCCTGCGCGATCCCTTCACGCTGGGCGTGCTGATCGCGGTGCCGCTCGTCGCCCTG
>JANNHO010000579.1:0-4866 GCA_031404435.1 Acidimicrobiaceae bacterium
ATTGGCCCCGGCCACTTCGTCGCCTGCCACTTCCCGAACATCACCCCAGTGATCCTGTCGACCAGGCCCTGAACGGCCCCGCAGATGGCCGGTCAGCGGGTGGCCGTCGGATATTTCAGGTGTTGGTGAAGGTCGGCGGGCGGCGCTGGATGAATGCCGCCATCGCCTCGCGGTGGTCGGCAGTGGCCGAGGACGCGTACCCCGAGCCACGCAGAACCCCCGAGTCCAGCCGTGTCATCCGAGTGTGGCGAGGAGGGATCCGAGTGTTGAACGCCCACCCGTGTGCGCGCTCACCACTCCGATGAGCCGGGACCCGGATGCGGGTCCTCTGCGTGAGACCCCCTTGGTACGGTCGGGGGGTGTCGATGCTTGCCGTCCAACCTGAACCGCCGCTCGATGGCGTTCTGGTTCCGCACCGGACCACGCTGTCGCCGTTGCGGTATGGCAGCAGCGATCCAACGACGCGGCTGCTGCCAGGCGAACTGTGGCGGGCCACGCACACGCCTGAAGGACCAGCCACGTTGCACGTCGATTGGCGCGACGGCACCGTCCGCACACGCAGTTGGGGTTCCGGCGCGGACTGGCTCGAGGCGACGGTCCCGCACCTGCTCGGCCACCACGATCAACCGGTGCTGTTCTGTGACGGCGCCCACCCCGTCGTGGTGCGCGCGCAACGCAACCATCCATACCTGCGCCTCGGGGCCAGTCGCGATCTGTACCACGAACTCTTGCCGGTCATCCTGGCGCAGCGGATCACCGCCGGTGAGGCATGCGCGCAGTGGCGCCGGCTGTGTCTCGAACTCGGCGAGCCTGCACCGGGGCCGACCCCGATCAACGGCACCGCACTGCGTTTGCCACCGCATCCCGACCGCCTGGCCGCCACACCGAGTTGGTGGTTCCATCCGCTCGGCATCGAACGCAAACGCGCCCAGGCTCTCATCTCGGTTGCCCGCCACGCCACCAAGTTGTGGGACTGGGGCGACGCGGGCAGCGTCGAGACAGCCCGCAAGCTGGTCCTGATCGCGGGGATCGGCGAATGGACGATCGGCGTGGTGCTGGCCACCGCTCTCGGCGAGCCCGACGCAGTGCCCGTTGGCGATTTCCACGTGAAGAACAGTGTGGCCTGGGCGCTTGCCGGCGAGCCACGCGCGACCGATGAACGGATGCTCGCCCTGCTCGACCGGTACCGAGGCCAGCGCGGCCGGGTGGTGCGCCTCCTGCACCTCGACGTCGGAGGTGCACCGAAGTTCGGTCCACGCAAGCGAATCCTGCCGATGGCGCGTTGGTGACCGGGCACGATTCGCGAGCGTCGTTGCCCCAGTCCAACCCGGTCCGAGTGTTAGCGTCGTGACGCCGATGAGTACTGCCGTTTCCACTGCTCCCGCGCCCAGCGACACGCCACCGGCGCCATCGATGTGGCCGTCAATGCTCCGCCGGGCCGGCATCGCCTACCTGGTCTCGCGGTTGTGCGTGATCGCCGGAGCAGCGATCGTTGCCGCCCAGGACGTCGCCGATTCGAACCGCCTCGGGCTCCCCCGCCCGAAGAATGCGATCGGGCTGATCTTGCAGGTACTCACCTCGTGGGACGGTGCCTGGTACTACCGGATCATCCGCTCCGGATACCCGACCAGCATCCCCGCCGACGTCACCTACAACATGCCCGAAGCCAGGGCCGCGTTCTTCCCGGTCTACCCATTGGTGGTCAACGCAGCCGACTTCGTGTTGCCCGGTGGCGATGTGTTTGCCGGTGTGTTCGTCAACTTCGTACTCGGCGCGGTGGCCCTCTGGCTGGTCGGCCTGATCGCCAAGCACCTGTTCGGCGAGCGGGTCGGGTACCGCTCGATGCTGCTGATGGCGTTCTTCCCCGGCAGCGTTGCGCTCAGCCTCACGTACTCGGAAGCCACCCTGATCGTGCTTGCCGCCGCATGCCTGCTGATGCTCCTGCAGGAACGGTGGCTGCTGGCCGGGTTGCTCGCCGCGGTCGGCACCGCAACACGACCCAACGGGCTCGCCCTCGTCGCCGCGTGCGCAGTCGCCGCGTTCCTCGCGATCAAGCATCAGCGGCAGTGGCGGGCCCTCATCGCCCCGGCACTTGCGCCGATCGGGTTCATCGCGTTCCAGCTGTACCTCTACATCCGCACCGACGAATGGGCGTGGTTCCGGGTGCAGACCGAAGCATGGGACGAAGGAACCAGCTTCGGGTTCACCGCAGTGAAGAACACCTTCGAAGCGTTCATCCGCCCCCTCGCTTCGCCCACCGACATCATCACCGCCGTCTCGGTGCTCGTGACGATCGTCCTCCTTGTGGCAATGGTCAAGCGACGGCTTCCCTGGCCGCTGGTGGCCTTCGTCGTCGTCGTCCTGGCGTTGATGGTGCTGCCGAGCACGGTCACCGCCCGCCCACGGTTCCTGTTCACGGCGTTTCCACTGCTGATCTCGCTCGCGGCCTGGTGGCCGGAGGATCGCGAGGAAGAATGGGGTCTGCTGATCGCCCTCAGCACCGCCGGCCTCGTGTGTTTGACGGGTCTCTATGGCGTGCTCGGCGCCATCCCGTGACGACCATCCCGTGACTGGCGGCACGGTGGCCGGCCGCACGGTGGCCGGCACAGCGATGTGGAGGCGGCCAGGGTTGGCGCTGTTGGCAATGCTCGCCTACCTGCCGGCGCTCACGGCCAAGCCCGGCCGGATGCCGACCGACACCAAGCTGTACCTCTACCTCGATCCCGGCCGGTTGATCGCGGACGCCCCGTTCACGTGGGACACCCGCCAGTTCGCCGGGTGGGTGCCCCACCAGACCATTGCCTACCTGTGGCCGTCGGGGCCGTGGTTCTGGGTGTTCGAACGGCTCGGCGTGCCCGACTGGGTGGCGCACCGGCTGTGGATCGGGACGATCCTGTTCCTCGGCGGGGCGGGTGTGCGCTGGGCGGCACGACACCTCGGCCTCACCCCGGCTGGCGCGACCATCGCCGGGGTCGTCTACGCGACTTCGCCGTACGTGTTGCCATACGTGTCGCGCACCTCGGTGATGCTGCTGCCGTGGGCAGGGGTCGGCTGGCTGGCCGGGCTCACGGTGCGCGCCGCGACACGGCGCGGATGGCGCGATCCGGCACTGTTTGCGCTCGTGGTCCTGACCATCGGCGCAGTCAACGCGACCGCGCTCGCGTTCATCGCTCCGGCACCGGTGCTGTGGTTGCTCCACGCCGCATGGCAGCGCTCGATCACGTGGCGCAGCGCGGTGATGACCGCGCTGCGGATCGGGACGCTGAGCCTGGTGGTGTCGCTGTGGTGGATCGTGATGCTGGTGGTGCAGGGCCGCCACGGAGCCGACGTGTTGGCTTTTTCGGAAACCCTTGATGCCGTGTCGCTCACCTCGGTGAGCACGGAAGCTTTACGTGGCCTGGGTTACTGGCTGTTCTACGTGCGCGACCCATACGCGTTTACCACCACCGCGTCGCTGCACTACATGGGCTCGATCAAGGTGATCGTGATCGGCTTCGCACTTGTGGTGGTGTGCCTTGCCGGCATCGCGTTCACCCGTTGGGCTCAGCGCCGGTTCGCTGCGCTGTTGGTGTTCACCGGGGTCGTGCTGGCGGTCGGGGTGCACCCGATCGCCGAGTCGTCACCGCTGATGGTGCCGCTGCGCGAATCGCCGCTCGGCCTCGCGTTGCGCAGCAGCACCCGGGCGATCCCGCTGAGTTCGTTCGGCATGGCGCTCGGGGCCGGAGCGCTCGTCGCTGCGCTCGGCACCACACGAATCCGTTGGCGACAGATCGCCGCACCGTTGGTCGCCCTGTTGGCGATCGCCAACCTGCCAGCACTGTGGAACGAGGGCCTCGTCGATGCGGCACTCGTGCGCGACCAGGACGTGCCGGCAGCGTGGAGCGAAGCCGCGGCGCGACTCGATGCCGGGTCGGGCGAGTACCGCGTGTTGCAGCTCCCCGGGTCGGAGTTCGGGGCGTTCCGCTGGGGCTACACGGTCGATCCGCCGTTGCCGGGCCTCACCGACAAGCCGCTGGTCACCCCGCGACCTGCTGCCCCTCGGCAGCCCGGGAGCGATGGATCTGCTCTACGCGTTCGACAACCGGTTTCAGAACGGGGCGATTGATCCCGACAGCATCGCTGTCGTCTCCCGGTTCCTTGCCGTCGACACGATCTGGCTGGCCAACGACCTCGCCTTCGACCGGTTCCGCACTCCCCGCCCGGAGCTGATCGCCGAGCTGTTCGCCGCCGAGCCCGAGGGGCTGTCTGCTCCGGCCGGCATCGGCGCGCCGGTCGTGAACAAACCCGACATCGCGATGATCGACGAACAGGCGTTGAGCGAACCGCTGATCGGCACGCCACTCGCGCCGGTCGCACTGGTCGACGTGGCCGGCGCAGTGCCCGTGGTGCGGGCCGCGAGCACGGTGGTGGTGCTGGCCGGCAGCGGTGACGGGATCATCGACGCAGCCGCTGCCGGTTTGCTGCACGGCGACGAAGCCGTCGTGTACACAGCCGATCTGGCCGGGCCGCACACTGTCACCGCGACCGCGGTTCCGGCCGGATCGCTGCTGATCGTCACCGACTCCAACCGCGACCGGGCGATGCATTGGCGCGGCTCGCAAGACGTCACCGGGCTCACCGAAACGGGTGGCCCGCAGCCCGACGCGTTGCGCGACAACAGCGCCGATCAACGCCTCGCGGTGTTCGATCCTGCCGGGCCGGGGGCAACTGCCCCGCAGCAGACCACCGCCGTGTTGGCCGACGGCCTCGTCGTGCGGGCCACGTCCTACGGTGAGGCGTTCACATACCGGCCGGAGGACCGTCCGGCAAAAAGGCGTCGCGCTCGGCGTCCGTGGGCTTTGCGTAAATGGCCTCCATCACAGTTTG
>JANNHO010000580.1:0-13584 GCA_031404435.1 Acidimicrobiaceae bacterium
CCCGACCGCCATCACCGCAACGGTCGCCGGGCGGGTCGTCGCGGTCGTCGTTGAAGCTGTGGTTCGAGTCCGCCGACATACCTGAAGCGTACACCAGTTCGCCCCGATCCAACCAGCAGATCCCATATTCCATATACCTTCCACAGATGCCCGAGGCGCGAACATCACTGTCACCGATACGTGCGCCGCTCTACTCACACGTGCGCGTCGTCCACCAACGCTCAGTGGTTCAGTGAACGTGGTTTCATGCTGGCGCTCAATTGTGAACCTCGCCTCAGGGCCTCTATCTCGATCCGGCCATCGAACAACACGCGTGCAACGGAAGAAGCGGAGTCAGGAGTGGGTGTCGATCTCGGCCAGCACCTCGCCGATGATCTTGGTGGCGGTGTGCGGTGGTAGTTCGTCGCCACCCTCCGCCTCAGCCACTTCGGAGGCAAATGCCTTCACCGACGGCGTGCCGCCGACCAGCACGTGACGCAGTGCTTCAGCGCTCGCCTGCGGGTCGGCGAGCGATTCAACGGCTTCGGTCACGTGCTGGCGATCCTCGTCGACCGCATGCACAACCGCCATCGCCTGCTCGCGACCCGACACCGTCGAAACAGCCTCACCACGATCGGGATGCTGCTGCAGGTCCCACTCGGCGAGCGCTTCGATGTAGCCCCCCTCGCCGGGCCGCAGCACCCGTGATTCCCCGGCGGACGAACTGTTGCCGGGTGTATCGCCGGGTGCATCGCCGGGTGTTGGCTCGGCGTCGCCGTCGGCCGCGTGGCGACCCGGGATCACCGGGATTGTCAGCGAGCCATCGTCATTTCGAATGATGTCCATACCGACCGGTACCCGATCTCGCTGGATGCCATGCCACGAGATGTCCATCCGGCTCCGACCGGCTACGCACAGTGAGGTGTCAGCCGTCGTTGTCGAGCTTGTCGAGCACCTTATGCGCGGCTTCGGCCAGGGAGCCCTTGAAGCCACCCTCCTCGGACAACTCCGCCAGCCGGGCGTCGACCACCCCGAGACGAGCGCGCTCGGCTTCGATCAAGGAGATCTTTCCGTCGCCATCGAGATCGAATGCGGCGAGCTCGGCGGCCTCGGGCGACAGGTCAACATCGGGCTCCACGTCATCGTCGGCCGGCCCAGTGGAGATTCCGGTGTTGTCAGTCATGACGCCAGTATGCCGTTGCGATTCCGGCTCGGGGCACGGGTTCGCCTGGCGCCCAACTAGTGCTCCCGCCTGGAACTCGAACCCAGAACCAACGGACTAAAAGTCGCCTCGAACACGTGTTGACGCGTACCAATTCGCGACGCGCTTCCCAACGGATCCTTGCATTTCATTCGGCTGGATTCGCCTCGGCACGTGGACAGTTCATATCCATTTGGATATAATAGCCGTAGGAGGTGGACCATGACCGTTGCAGCTCGACTCCTGCGACACGCCCGACATAGCACACCGCTCAGCCAGTCCGCGCTCGCGGCCAAGGTCGGTTTTCGCCAATCGAACGTTTCCCGCGTCGAATCGGAAGGACGCGATGTGAACGTCGACACCCTTGATCGCTTGCTTCGAGCTGCCGGGTTTCGACTCGCGGCACTCCCGACACAGAGTGCAGCGGTCGCCGAAGCCGCAGACTCCACAGCTCGCTTCGTCGCCGCCGACAACGAAGACGGTGCGTATCGAGCTGTCATCCAATTGGCTGACGACCTCGCTCGCGAACATGGTGCCGAGCGAGTCGCGTTGACGGTGGCCCCACCGCCGCCCACGGGCGATGAGCGCTTCGATGCATTCATCGCCGGAGTAGTCGATTTTCGACTGGCAGCCGAGCGACTGCCTCGCCCGAAGTGGCTGACCGACGGTCCTCGTCTCGACACGCCGTGGTTCGTGGACCGTTGGTCGATCGGCAACTCGAGCGTCATCGAGGCCACACCGCCCCAACTGCGAACTCGTGGAGTGATTATCGACGCAGCAGAACTGTCCAGCGCATGACGCTCGATCGTGACGACATCGTGGCAGGACTCGGCGAGCTTGCCGGCGAGTTGGACGCTGGCGGGTTGGAGCTCACGATTCATGTAGTCGGCGGTGCCGCAATCGCATTGGAGTACAACACCGATCGCCAAGCAACCAGCGACATCGACGCCTGGGTCAATGCCCGACCGGTGGTCCGCGAACAGGTTGTTGAGGTGGTGAGAAAGATCGCAATTCGTCGCCGCTGGCCCGACGACTGGCTCAACGAGAAGGCTGTGATGTTCATCCCAGACGGTGTCGGTGTGGGCCCACACGATTGGCGACCGACACTCGAGGTTGGCAAGGTGCGCGTCTTCGTCGCGCAGCCGAAGCTGTTGCTGGCGATGAAGCTCCGCGCGGGTCGAGGAAGACGGGACCTCCCGGATCTCGAGCCGCTCCTCGCGGCCTCCGGGCTTCACACGATTGAGGACGTCCAAGAAACCTTCGACGGTTACTACCCGCACGACGACATGAAGCCACTCTCTCGGCACTGGCTCGAACAGAACCTGCCACATCGCACCGCATGACCCGGCCGAGCGTCACCCACCGTCGCCGACCGGGCCGAAAACGACGTCGACCGGCTCGGCCATGCGGATACCCCAGTAGGGGTTGTCTTTGGACGCCAAGCGGATCGGCAACGGAGCGGCGCTCGGTGGAGGTGGCAGGAAGAAGAACCCAACTGGCAGCCCGAAGCCACGCGAGAACGCAACGATGTCGTCGGCGGTGAACTGGCGAACCAGGGTGCTGCTCGCGCTGCGGCTGTGACGGGGCGGAGGCGAGCTTGGCGACGTTTCGCTGGACGAGCCCCCAACGCTCCCTCTGGTTCAGCGAGGCACGCAGGATCGCGTGGACCTTACGCTCTGAACTGGGATGATTCGGTGCCCCCCCTGGGACTCGAACCCAGAACCAACGGATTAAAAGTCCGGTGCTCTAACCATTGAGCTAGAGGGGCGAGACCAACCTGTGCCGAGGGAACGTCGTGCGAACTCGGGCCGGAACTCGGGTCCGAAGCGTACCGGCTCGTGGTTGCCCGAGCGCCGTGGCTCCGCACGCGTTCGGTGTCGCAGCACGGGTTGGGTGCCCCGTTGAGTGCGGTTTGCTGGCCCGTTGAGTGCGGTCAGGATTGTGTCGAACGGCGCAGCAGCGCCGTGGTCAACAGCCCGATGCCTCCAACGATGAGCCCAAGGGCGACCACGACGAAGTTGACGTCACCGGTCGCAGGAAGTTCGGCACCGACCACCGGGGGTGCTTCGGAGGCGACGATCACCGTCGTCGGGGGTGCGGCCGGGGGAGCTGCCACCGGAGGTGCCGCGGCTGGCACGGTCGTCGGTCCGCCGGGGGCCTGGGCGACAACACCTGCCGTGCTCGGGGGTACCGCGGCCGGCGCCGTCGGCGTCGGGGCAATCGTCGACGTGGTGATGGCGCCGCCCGCAACCAGGGTGGTCGTGGTGGCCGGGGCGACGGCCGTCGTCACGGGCGCAGCGGTGGTCGCCGGAGCGGCGGTGGTCGCCGGGGCGGATGTCGGGGGCAGTTCTGCGCACACGGAAATACCCAGCACGCCGGTATCGAAGCTCCACCCGATGACGGAATCGGGATCGTCCCAAGCGCGCACGACCACGCGATAGCTATGCGTCGCAAACGGGTCGCCGAATGGCACGGCTGTCGAGATCCCAGCTCCAAAGCTGGTCGACAACGCCACCGCTCCGTCGATCGACACCGAGATCGTGTTGATCCCGCCGTCGTTGTAGTCGGTGAGGTTGATCACGACACCCGCCTCGCACGAGGCAACGATGGCATCGACATGGGCGGATGCGGTTGGGGCGGCGACCAGCATCGTGCCCAGGCCCAACGCCACAGCCCATTTGGAAATGCACCGGATTCGATTGCTCATCGACCCCCCTCTTCAGATGTTTCGTCCCGCGTAGCACATAGTTTGCCGCATTAGATCACAAAAACGAAGGATACCCGCGACGATCGGTGGTGGTCCTTGACGATTCACAGAGACTCTGGGCACGAATCCCTGATCAGGGGAGAAGTTCGACGAAGCTGGCATGGCGCACCAAACCCTCATTGGTGTACTCGGCGATCTCGATGATGGCCGTCATGTGCGGGTGAACCCATTCGGCGGTACGCCGGTACTCCCGCGGCGGAACCGGGTCGAACGGGCACCGTTCGGCTCGCAACAGGCGGAGTTCCCTCGTCAGCCTGTCGAGGAGATGGTGGTCGAAACCGGTGCCGACGCCCCCAACGAATCGCAGCGTGCCCACCTCGTCCGCGTGGCCGACCAGCAGCGCCCCGAACGTGGACGATCGGCTGCCCGAGCCGGCCGTGTACCCGCCGATGACGACCTCGACGCGTCGGCGATTCTTCACCTTGCGCCACGCCCGGCTTCGCTTGCCCGGCTGGTATGTGCTTCCCAGTTGTTTGGCCATCACCCCCTCGACGCCCTGTTCCGCCGTCGCGGCCAACAGTTCGGCGCCCCCGCCAACTCGATGTGCCGGCACGACCCAGTTGCTGCCTGGTTCGAGTACATCGACGAGAAGGGATCGCCGTTGTTCGTACCCGAGCCCGATCACGTCGTGGTCATCGATGGACAGAACGTCGAACGCCTGAAATACGACGGGGGCGCTGTGTCGCTGCACCCCCTCGAACGTTGGCCGGGCGTTCGCATCGAACACCACGATTTCACCGTCAAGAATCAAACTCGTTGCATTTGCACTTTCATAGATCGCTCCGAGCTCCGGATAGGTCGAGGTCACATCGAGACCGCTACTGCTTTGTACGCGCACTCGTCTCGCCGCCGTGTCGACGAACAAAACGGTCCGGTATCCGTCCCACTTGACCTCATACGCCCAGTTCGCATCGTCAGTCGTCGGTGGCAGCGAACCCATCGATGCTTTCATCGGTGCCACGGGGAACCTCAACGTCATCGCCGCGACCGTACCGGCCAGCCAGGCCCGCCCCACGACGACCTCGTAGGCTCCGGCAGTGCACGACGACCGGGTGCTGGTGGAAAAGCGCATCGAGCGCGAACTGTGGGAGCGCGTGCTACCCCAGATGCATCCAGCCACCGTGCCGATGGTGGTGGCGGCATGGCATGCTCCGGGCGAGCCCGTGCCGTACGAGGTGGCGGTTCGGCAGGATTTCGAGCCGTTCCGGGTCGGCGACAGGTGGAGTCGCCCGTGGGGCACCACGTGGTTTCGCCTGACGGGCGAGGCGCCCGCAGCTTGGGCCAACGAGCGCATCGAGGCCGTGATCGATCTCGGCTTTCACCGATCCGGGGCAGGCTTCCAGGCGGAGGGTTTGGTGTGGAACGACGGCGTTCCGCTGCAGGGGATCCACCCGCGGCGGACCGCGGTGCCGTTGAGTTCGGGTGGTGATCGCCGATGTGTCCTGCTTGTCGAGGCGGCGTCGAATCCTTCGCTTGGACCCGGTTTTCAGCCGAGCACGTTGGGGTCGCTCGAGACCGCCGGCGACCGTGGGCTCTACCGTCTCCGCCGGGCGGATCTGGCCGTGCGCGACGACGATGTTTTCCACCTGCTGCTCGACGCGGAGGTGGCGTTCGGGGTCATGCGCGGGCTGGCCCTCGCCGATCCCCGCCGGGCACACCTCCTGCGTGCCATCGAGGCCGCTCTGAACGAGGTGAACGATCGCGACGTCGCAGGCTCCGCCGCGAGGGCACGGTCGCGACTTGCCGCCGCGCTCGCTGCGCCAGCGCGGGCGAGTTCGCTGACGGTCATCGGTGTCGGGCACGCGCACATCGACTCGGCATGGCTGTGGCCGATCAGAGAAACGGTGCGCAAGTGCGCGCGCACGTTCGCCTCGGCCGTGCGGCTGATGGACGACTACCCCGACTACCGGTTCGTCGGCTCGCAGGCCGCGCAGTACGACTGGGTCGAGCAGCGGTATCCCGCCACATTCGAACAGATCACGGACAAGGTGGCCGGCGGGCAGTTCATTCCGGTCGGCGGGATGTGGGTGGAGGCCGACATGAACCTGCCGAGCGGCGAGAGCCTCGTCCGCCAACTCGTGCATGGTCAGCGCTACTTCGAATCCCGCTTCGGATTGCGGTGCCAGGAGGCGTGGCTCCCCGACGTGTTCGGCTACCCGGCTTCGCTGCCGCAGATCTTCACGTCCGGCGGATGCGACCGGTTCGTCACCCAGAAGCTCAGCTGGAACAAGCAGAACCGCTTTCCGCACAACACGTTCTGGTGGGAGGGGGTCGACGGAACCCGCGTGCTCACGCACTTCCCGCCGGTCGATACCTACAACGCCGAGGTCACCGGCGAAGAGATGGCCTTCAGCGAGGTCAACTTCCAAGACCACGGCTGGAGCCGGTTTGCGCTGATGCCCTTTGGCTACGGCAACGGTGGCGGGGGCCCCACGCGTGAGATGGTGGAGCGGGCGCGGCGATTGGCCGATCTCGATGGCGCGCCTCGCCTCCGTTTGGGTGCGCCCGGCGACTTTTTCGACCACGTCGAGGCCGAAGCGGCCTCCGGTGCAAACGTGCCGGTGTGGCGGGGGGAGCTGTACTTCGAGATGCACCGCGGCACGCTCACGAGCCAGATCGACACCAAGGTGGGCAACCGTCGCTGCGAGCGACTGCTGCGTGAAGCCGAGCTGTGGTGGGCGGCAGGTGGTGCGGTGCCGGGCGAAGTAGCCGACGAGCTCGATTCATTGTGGAAGGCCGTGCTCGTCCAGCAGTTCCACGACATCCTGCCTGGCTCCTCCATCGCCTGGGTGCATGACGAGGCAGAGGCGGAGCACGTGCGGGTATCCGCTCGGCTGGAGTCCTTGATCGCCGGGGCATTCCAACGGCTAGGTCTTGTCGGGTGTGTCATTGCAAATGCAACGACACACCCGCGTCGCGAGGTGCTGGTCTCCGAGGCGGAACCGGATGAGGCCAGGTACTCGCAACGGTTGTCGACCGGCGAGACGGCTTCGCTTGTCGAGGTGCCTGGGTCTGGTCTCGTCGGGCTGATGGCCATCGAGGCGACGGATCGAATCGTGACCACCGAGCACTCGATGGCCAATGGACACCTTGCTGTTCACTGGGATCTGGATGGGACGATCACGTCGATCATCGACGTTGCCCGCGGGCGCGAGTTGCTTGCTGTCGGCACGGCGATCACGGTCGAGCTGGCCCCCGATCACCCCGTGGAGTACGACGCATGGGACCTCGAATCGTGGACGCGTGGGCAAGGCGTGCCGCTCGGAGGTGTGCCGCTCGAAGGCGTGGCGATGGTGGGCGCGGCCTCGGTCGAGTACGTCGAACGTGGGCCGCTGCTCTCGAGCGTGTGTGTGCGTCGGACTTTTGCCGATTCGGTGATGGACGTCACCTATGTCATGCGTGCGGGTTCTGCCCGACTCGACCTCTGCTTCGATATCGATTGGCACGAGCACGAGCGGCTGCTGTCGGTCATGGTGCCCCTCGACGTGCATGCCACCGAAGCCAGCTGCGACATCCAGTTCGCGACGGTCCGCCGTCCCACGCACGCCAGTACGCCGTGGGATGCAGCGAAGTTCGAGGTGTGCGCGCACCGCTTCGTCGACCTGTCCGAGCCCAACTTCGGGGTCGCGGTGCTGAACGACGGCCGTTTCGGGCACTGCTTGTTCGATGGAGGTGTACGTGTGTCGCTGCTGCGTGGCGCACGGTTTCCCGATCCCGAAGCCGATCAGGGTCGCCACCGCGTGACCATCAGCGTGATGCCGCACGGGGCCGGTTTGCACGACGTGCTCCACGAGGCCGAAGCACTCAACATGCCCCTGCGCCTGGTGCCCGGTGGCCCTGGTCTGGCGGGTTCGGGTCTGGCCGCGGCCGCTCGTTTCGTAGCGCCGGTCGTGTCGGTCGATCACCCGGGGGTGCAGTTGAGCGCGGTGAAGCGGGCCGATGATGGCAGCGGCGATCTGATCGTGCGGCTACACGAAGCCTGCGGGGACCGGGCTGCAGTGTCGGTTCGAGCCGCCACCAGTGTCCGTGCCGCCCATCGTTGCAACGCCCTCGAAGAACCGCACACGGGCCTCGACGTTGCCGACGGGTTCGTTGCGTTGATTCTGCGCCCGTTCGAGCTCGTCACCCTCCGCCTCACCACCTGACCCCGACTCGGCCCCTCGTTGCTGTCGTCGGGGTCAGGACAGACCGAGGTGGCGCATGGCGACGGCGGCGTAGATGGCAGCGCCGTCGACCATTGCCGGCTCGTCGAAGTACACCTTGGTGGAGTGATTGGGGGCGGCCGTGGCAAGGCTGCGGTCGAGCGGAGTGCCCCCCAGGAACATCATCGTTCCGGGTAGCCGTTCGATGACGTAGCTGAAATCCTCGGCGCCCATGATCGGATGCGCAAGCGTGACCACCTTGTCGGCCCCGATCACATCGCGGGCGACACCCATGCTGAAGTCGGTGAAGGATGCCCCGTTGACGGTGACCGGATACCCGAGCTCCACCTCCACCTCAACCGCAGCCTCGTGTGCCGCGGCGACCCCTTCGGCCACGCGGCGGATACCGTCGTGCACGCGCATCCGGGTGCGTTCGCTCACGGCGCGGACGGTTCCGAGGATCTCCGCCGATTCGGGGATCACGTTGCTCGTGGTGCCGGCAACGATCTTCGACACCGTCACGATCGATGGATCGAAAACGTCGATGCGTCGCGTGACCATCATTTGCAGGGCCTGCACGATCTCGCACGCGACCGGGATCGGATCGAGAGCGCGGTGCGGCTCGCTGGCATGACCGCCGCGGCCGATCACCTTGATCCGCATCGTGTCGCTCGACGCCATCAGCGGGCCGGGACGCGAGGCGACATAACCGACCGGGCTGGCCGAGGTGATGTGCATCGCGAACGCTCCGGTCACGGGGGAATCACTGCCGTCGACCGCGTGCGGCGACACGTCGAGCAGGCCTTCATCGAGCATGAACCTGGCGCCGTGGTGACCCTCCTCGCCCGGCTGGAACATGAACAGCACCCGGCCTGGAAGCTGCTCGCGACGGGCGCTCAGCAGCCGCGCCGCGCCGACCAGCATCGCGGTGTGCGTGTCGTGCCCGCAGGCGTGCATCGCGTCGTCGACCTTTGACGAGAACTCCAGTCCGGTGTCCTCGGGCATTGGCAACGCATCCATGTCACCGCGCAACAACATCGTCGGCCCGGGCTCGCCGCCGGTCAGCATTGCCGCGATGCCGCTCGTGGTTTCGTGCAGGGTCAACCCCAGCGGTAGCCCTTCGAGCGCTGCGAGCACGGCGTCGCGAGTGATCGGTAGGTCGTTGCCCACCTCTGGCCACTGGTGCAGGGTTCGCCGCAACGCGACCATCTCGCCGAGCAGGTCGCGGGCTTCGTCGAGCAGGGTGTCGGTGGTCATCGCCGAATGCTAGCGAGGCTCTCGGAACCATGTTTCGTGCGACACTGCGACGATGGACGGAAGCGGCGAACTGGGCGGCGAACTGGTCGATGTGGTCGATGACGATGACGTCGTGGTCGCCACGGTCACCCGGCACGAGATGCGGTCCAACAGGCTGCGCCACCGGGCCGTGTTCATCGCTGTCGTTCACCCCGACGGCCGATTGTTGGCGCATCGCCGCAGCGGGATCAAGGATCTGTGGCCGGGATGGTGGGATATCGCTGTCGGCGGTGTCGTCGCAGCCGGCGAGACCTATCGCGCCGCGGCGCAACGCGAACTGACCGAGGAGGTCGGGGTCACGGGTGTGGATCTTGCCGAGATCGGCAGGGGACGCTTCGCCGACCCTGACGTCGACCTGCTCGGGCGCTGCTACCGCGTGACCCATCCGGGGCCGTTCGAGTTTGCCGATGGCGAAGTGGTCGAGGCCCGCTGGCTCACCCCTCGCGCCCTCGATTCCTTGCGCTCCACCGAGTCGTTCGTGCCCGACTCGATCGATGTGATGCTGCCGTTGCTGCGCGAGCCACTCGATTTCCGTTCACCCGACCACGCCGCTCCTCAGTGACCACTGCTGCAGCACTGCGGCCCGTCACAAGGAGAACAACCCATGACCATGTTCGGCGCCAACCCGGAACAACTCGATGCGCTCGGCCGCAGCCTGCAACGCCAGATCGACAGCGTGAACGCGATCACCGCGACCGTGACGTCGGCGCTCGGTGGAACCACGTGGGTGGGCCCTGCTCGCGACCAGTTCGAAAGTGACTGGAACACCACCTTCCGGACCGCACTCGACCGGTTGATCCAAGCCTTCGAGGCTGCCGGTCTGGACTGCGTCAACCGCTCGACCGATCTCCAGCGGGTGATGGGAGCACGCTGACCACGTTCCCTGATCTCGCTGGCGGCCGGGCCGCTGGTTGGGCTAGCGACCGCCCCGCTGGCCCAACCGGTGGCCCTCCGGCGGAGGATACGATGGACGGGTGCTGACGCTCGAGTTCACCATCGAACCCTTCGTCGAGGGCCACCCCGGGCCACACGTTTTGCAGGCCGTGGCCGCTGCCGAAGCCTTCGGGGTGAGCGTGGATTTCGGCCCGTTCGGAAGTTCGTGCACAGTCCCGATCGGCCAGGCCGGCCACGTCGCCCAGGCCATCATCACCGCAGCGTTCGCGAACGGGGCCACGCACGTTTCGCTATCAGCCGATCAGGCCAACACCGGGTGAGCGAGCCATTGGTCAACACCAAGCTGCCCCGGCACCCGCTGGTGCTGGCGATGAAGCCGATCATCGAATCGCTCGGTGCGTCGCTGGTGCCGCTTGGGCTCCGTGAACCTGGTGATCTTCCCCTGAAGTGGGAAGGTGCCGAGGTTGCCGTGGTGAGAATGGCCCCGCTCCACGGGGCGCTCGACCGGCTGATCGACGGTATCGAGCGTGAGTTCGGGACCCGCCTGCCGCTGCTGGCCCGTGAGGAGAAACAGCGCGCCATCCGCTTGCTCGACGAGCGGGGGGCGTTCACGTTGCGGCGTGCAGTCGAAGATGTCGCCGACGCAATGGGTGTCAGCCGGATCACCGTGTACAACTACCTCAACGCGCTGCACCGGCAGCCCTGACCGCCCAATCCTGACCGCCCACGTGACGCTTTCGATTCGCAACTTCGATGTGATCGGCTTCGATGCCGACGACACGCTGTGGGAAAGCGAGGACGACTTTCGCGCCAACGAGATGCGCTTCGTCGAGCTCATCGCGCCGTTCGCATCCACGGGAATCGACGTCGCCGCGGCGCTCACCGCGACCGAGCGCAAGAACCTCTCCACGTTCGGTTATGGCGTCAAGTCGTTCGCCATCTCGATGGTCGAAGCGGCGATCAACATCACCGACGGCAAGATCCCCACCGCGGTGATCGCCGAGCTGGTGGAGATGACCCGGTCGCAGCTCGAAGCTCCGGTGAAACTGCTGGCCCACGTCCCCGAGGTGCTGGCCAAGGTTGCCGCGTCGACCAGGCTGGTGTTGATCACCAAGGGCGATCTGGTGCACCAGACGCACAAGATCACCACGAGCGGGCTGGCCCACCACTTCGACCATCTGGAGATCGTGCTCGAGAAGGATCCGGAAACCTACGCCGGGTTGCTCCGCCGTTTCGGTGTGGAACCGGCACGCTTTCTGATGGTGGGCAACAGTGTGCGCAGCGACATCTTGCCGGTGATGGCGCTCGGCGGCCACGCGGTTCATGTGCCGTACCACCTGCTGTGGGAGCTCGAGCATGTGGACCACGACGAACTGTTCACCGAGTTGCCGTCGCTCGCCGAGCTGCCTGGGTTACTCGGGATCAGCTGAATTACAGGCGACGCAGCGACACGCTGGTCACCCGGTGGTTCACGTCCTTGCGTAGCAGCAGGCTCGCGCGCAGCTTGGTGGGATCGATGTTTTCGCGCAGGTTCTTACCGTTGATCTCGTGCCAGATGAAACGGGCCGTGGCCACTGCTTCGTCGTGGCCGAGGTGGGCGTAGTTCTGGAAGAAGCTGGCCGGATCCTGAAACACCGTCTCGCACAACTTCAGAAACCGCTGGACGTACCACTCCTCGATGTCTGCTTCGTCGGCGTCGATGAAGATGCTGAAATCGAAGTAGTCGCTGACGAACTCGTCGGCGTCGCCGACTTGCAATACGTTGAGCCCTTCGAGGATCACGATGTCGGGCTGGCGGACCACCACATCATCGCCCGGAACGATGTCGTACACGACGTGGCTGTATACCGGCGCGCTTGCTTGAGCGGCGCCACTCTTGAGCTCGCGGAGGAACTCGATCAGCCGGCGCGTGTCGTAGCTCTCAGGGAATCCTTTGCGGTTCATCAGTCCGCGTTGTTCGAGTACGTGGTTTGGATGCAGGAAACCATCGGTGGTGACGAGATCCACCTGGGGATGATCGGGCCAACGGGCCAGCAACGCCTGCAGGATGCGGGAGAACGTGCTCTTGCCAACCGCGACGCTGCCGGCCACGCCGATCACATACGGAACCTTCGGCGCGTACGTGCCGAGGAACGCAGCCGACACCTTGTGCAGGTTCTGGGTGGCGCTGACGTACAGGTTGAGCAGTCGGGTGAGCGGCAGGTAGATCGCAGTCACCTCGTCGAGATCAATGCGATCGGTGATGCCGCGCAGGGCGTGGAGATCGTGCTCGCGCAGGGTGAGCGGTGTGGCCGCCCGGAGATCGGCCCACTCGGAGCGATCGAAGGTGAGGTACCGGCTCGCGGCGTCAGTCACGCCCAGAACCCTACGCTGGCCGGGTGGATACGCCCCAACCCGCACCGGCTGCGTCGCCGGTGTCACGGCGCAAGGCGCTTGGCCAGTGGTACACGCCCGAAACGTTGGTCGACCACGTTGTCGCGCTGACTCTGCCGCCCGCACCGCCGGCCGGCCTGCCGGGCGCAAGCCGGCTCCGGGTGCTCGATCCGGCGTGCGGGGACGGAGCGTTCCTGCGCGGAGTCTGCCGGCGACTCGGTTCCGACGTAGTACTGGTGGGTGTCGACATCGATCCGGTCGCGGTTGAGAGCGCACGGTTATCGCTCCCGGATGCCGAGATCATCCTCGGTGACGCCTTGACGTTGGACTTGGGGTCGCGGCGTTTCGATGTGGTGATTGGTAACCCGCCGTTCCTCAACCAGTTGGCGACAGCTACGACCCGCGGTGGGCGCTCACGATTCGGCGGCGGGCAGTATGCCGATGTCGCCGCAGAGTTTCTGGCCCTCGCGATCGATCTCGCCCGCTCTGGGGGTGGGCGGGTTGGCCTGGTGCTGCCGCAGTCGATCCTGACCAGTCGGGACACCGGTCCGATCCGTCGTCGCGTGCTGCAGCGGGCAGCGATGACCCATGCCTGGTGGAGCACGGCCCAGGTGTTCGACGCAGCCGTGCACACATGCGCGCTGGTGTTCGAATCTGGTGCCGAACAGCGCCTCGTTGCACGAAGCTTCGGGCTGGAGGGGAGGGCGATCTCCGACGTCGCGTTGCATGACTCGTGGGGCGCGCTGCTGCTCGAATCGCCGAGCGTTCTGCCGGTCGGCGGTGGACTGACACTCGGCGAAATCGCCACATTTGCGGTTGACTTTCGCGACCAGTACTACGGGCTGATCGGCGCGGTGGGCGACGACGTCGACGGCCCGGCGCACACCAGGCGATCGATCATCAATTTCAGCGGGCTCGGCGACTGGTACCAG
>JANNHO010000581.1:0-4480 GCA_031404435.1 Acidimicrobiaceae bacterium
CCCCTTGCCGACGAGCGCGAGATGTCCGATCGGATTCTTCGGCGTGTAGCTGAGGCGGACCATGCGCGGCGGCTCGGCGCTGCCACTGTTGACCCCAACCATGCCGCCGCACCCCATCGCCACCAACTGGTCTTTGTTGAACACCTCGGCGGTGATTCCCGTTTCGGCGGCAAGCGCGACGGCTTTGTCGGCGATCATTCGCGCGGTCAGGTGCGCCGGCGGGGTGTTGGCCAGATCACGGGCAAGACACGCTGCGCCGGCGATGACCACACCACGTTCCACACCGAGGCGCACGCCCCCCGAGCGCTTGTCGCCGACGACCAACGTGATCGACGCGAGCGCCGACGCCGACGAGGTATCGGTCTTCAATCCGAGGTACCGGTACGCGGCGAGCAGCGCGCCCTCGGCCACGGCCTGACCCGCCGACTTGGCATCGACACCTTCCAGATCGGCGAGCGTGGTGGCGATGCTCGCGCGCTTCCCCGCGGCGCGCACCAGGCATGCGGCCGCGTTGCGAAGTCCTTTGGCGTCGATCTTTGCCGCATCCCCGAGCCCTATGGCGATGAACGTCGGACCGGTTGCACTCGGCAGCACGAGGCTCTGGCCCGCCTTGCTGTCGAACCCGTGACCGCTCAACACGGCCCGGGTCATGGAAAGTTGCCGAGCAACTGGGCCCGAGGCAAACACGGGCACGCCGATCACCTCGACGGCGCGCGGTGTTGACTTGACGACTTCGATGGAGGCAGACATGGCGTGCAGTCTGCCGGAAACCACGCCAGGTTGCCGGGTTCTACCGGTGCCGAACCCAGTGGTCAGTGGGCGAACTCGGGCTCCACGTCAGCCCCGGCCACGTCGGCGCCAGCACCGGAACCGCCAGGCTCATCGGTGGTCGGCCCGTCGATGGCGGCGCGCCACATCGACGAGCGCATCGTCAGCGCCCAGAAACCGAGCGCCAGCGCACCAGCCCCGGACACGAACGCGATGCGCAAGCCGATGGCGTCACCGATCGAGCCGATGATCATGATGCCGATGCCGTACGACACACCGAGCGACGCGTGCATCATCGCCATCACCCGGCCGCGGCTGTGCGGCGGGGCGTCGCGCTGCAGCAGCGACGACGACATGATGAAGATTGCTGCGCCGCCCGAACCGAGCACGGCCGCCGCCATCGCCACAAGGGTGGTCGTCGGCGCCACTGCGTATGCAGTGAGGCTGACCGAGATGAGCATGATGGTGCCGACGAGGATGTCCGACCGTCGCCGACGGGCGGCAACGACGGTGAGCACGATCCCGCCGATGATCGCGCCGATGCCCTGGGCCGAGCTGATGACGCCGGCCAGGCCGGTTCCGCCGTCGAACTCGGCCGCCGCGAAGATGGGGATCAGACCCATGAACGGCACCATCGTGAGGTTCAACAACACCAAGAGCACCACGGCATGCCAGCACCCCGGAGTGCGGCGGACCGCGTTCCATCCCTCGGCCAGCCGCTCGGCAACGCTGCCATCGTCGTTATGGGCAGGTAGGAACGAGCGACGCAGAGAACTCACGGCGATCGCCAACCCGAGGAACGTGACCGCGTTGAACCCAATCGTCCACGACGGACCAACCGTGGCCACCAACGCGGTACCGAGCAGCGGGCCGACGATCCGACCGCTGTTCCACGAATAGACACCGAGGGAGACCATCGACATGAGCTCGTCGGCGGGGACGAGATCGGGCTGCATCGCTGCGTATGACGGAGCGCCCAGCGCGCCGGCCGCACTGGCGAACAGGATGAGCACCGTCAGCGCGTACGGGCTCCGCACACCCGCGCCCAGGACAACAGCGAGCGTGGTGGTCATCACCGCCTGCAGCATCAAGGCGGAAGCAAACACCCGCCGCCGGTCGTACCGATCCGCCAGCAGGCCGCCAACCGGCGAGGCAAGACCCTGCGGGGTGAAGGTTGCCAGGGCAACCAGACCGGTCTTGACCGCCGAGCCCGTGTCGGCGGCAACCAGGCTGCCGACCACGATGAGCTGCACCCATGTACCGATATCGGACACCACGGCAGCGCCCCACAACAGTCGCACCGTCCGGTGGCGAAGGGGTCGGAACGGATGGTTGCTCATTACAACTACTTATTGTAGCCGCCCGAGCCACGAGGTAGACGTCAATTTGCGGTGCCGCTTGGCTGTCACTTGCGGCTGCAAGAATCTGCGGCCATGAGCAAAAACCGCAAGATCGTCGTCGCAGCTGTTGCCATTGTCGTGCTGGCAGTCGGTGGTGCGTTCGGCTGGCTCCTGTTCATCCGCGACGATGCGCCCCCTGCGCTGAACTCCAGCGATCTCGCCGACGCCCTCGACAATGCCGACGACACGGCCAACGACACTGCCAGCGTCTCGAGCATCGTCTCGACACCAGGCGTAGCGAGTTCTGTCGCCCCGCAGGCCACCACCGCGGCAACGTCTGCAGCCTCGGCCACGGCGAACACCGGCGGATCCACCGGTGATGTAACCGGTGCATGGGCGATCTCATCGGATTCGACGCTTGGGTACCGGGTTCAAGAGGTACTCAGCGGGATCGATACCGAAGGAGCCGGGCGAACCAACCAGGTGACGGGAACGCTCAGCATCGAGGGCACCTCCGTGGTGGCCGCCGAGTTCACGGTGCAGATGGCCTCGATCACCAGCGATTCCGACCGTCGCGACGGGCAGTTCCGCAACCGGATCATGTCGACCGACGACTTCCCGATATCGACGTTCGTGCTGACAGCACCGATCGACTTTGGCGAGATCCCTGCCGAGGGCACACCGATCACCGCCACGGCCACTGGCGACCTCACGCTGCGCGGCGTGACCAACAGCGTGACCTTTGACATCGAGGCGCAGATCACCGGCGGCAGGATCGGGGTGCTCGGGAACATTCCGGTGCTGTTTTCTGAATACGAGATCCCCGATCCGTCGAACGCGATCGCCACGGTGAAGGACAACGGCCTGCTGGAGTTCGTGCTGGTGTTCGACAGGACCTGAGTCGCCCCGACGGCTCATGTGGCCGACGACGGTTGCGAACGCTGCCACGCCTCGACCAACCCTGCATACCGTCCTCCAAGTGCGAGTAGTTCGGCATGCGTGCCGAGTTCCAACAGCCGGGCATGATCGATCACTGCGATCCGGTCGGCGCGTTGCACCGTCGAGAGCCGGTGGGCGACCACGATCACCGTGCGGCCCTCCATCAACCGGTCGAGAGCACGTTCGACGATGGCCTCGGTGCCCGGGTCCAGGTTGCTCGTGGCTTCGTCGAGCACCAGCACCGCTGGGTCGACCAGCGCGGCGCGAGCAATCGACACGAGTTGCCGTTCACCCGCCGACAATCGCGACCCGCGCTCGCGGACCTCGGTCTGCAACCCGTCGGCCAGTTCCTCGAATCGCTCGAGCACACCGATCGCTGCGAGGGCTTCGGCCACCTCGGCCTCGGTAGCTCCGGGCCTGGCGATTCGAATGTTGTCGAATACGGTTCCACCGAACAAGAAGCCTTCTTGGGGAACGACGACGATCCGCTCACGCAAAGACTGCATCGACGCCAGCCGCACATCGACGTCCCCGAAGGTCACGAATCCTGACGTCGGGTCGTACAGGCGAGCCAGCACCTTGGCGACGGTGCTTTTGCCGGCACCAGTCGGGCCGACCACCGCGACGCGCTCGCCAGGGGCGATCGACAACGTGAACCCGGCGATCGCCGGTCGCACCGCACCGTCGTAGCCGAAGGTGACGTCATGGGCAGCGAGCACCCCGCGCGCAGGGAGATCAACGGGGTGCGGATGTTCGGCCACATCGGGCTCGGTGTCGATGAGGCCGTACAGCTTGTGCAACGAGGCAGCGGCGGACTGCACCGTGTTGTACAGCTGCGAGAGCTGCTGCACCGGGTCGAACAGGTTGGCCAACAACAACACGAACGCGGCAACGGTGCCCACCGAGATCGACCCACGATGGGCAAGCCATCCGCCAACACCAACGACGAGAGCGACGGAGAACACGCCGACGAACTCAACGAGACCGAAGTACCACGTGCTGATCGCGACCGAGTGCTTGTGCGAGTCGTAAAGGGCGCGATTGGTGACCGTGAACCGGCGGATCTGCTCGGCTTCGCGACCGTACGCCTGAATCACCCGGACACCGACGATGCCCTCCTGCAACGCCGACAGGTTCTGGCCGACCTTGTCGCGCACGTCGAGGTACGCGCTGTTCGACTGGCGCTGGAACCGCACCGATGCAGCGACCAACAACGGAAGCACGAGCATCACGGTCGCCAGCAGTTGCCAGCTCATCGCACTCATCACCACCAACGTCACCACGAGCAACAACCCCGCACTCACGAACTGCAGCAGGCCCCATTGGATGAGCTCGCCCATGCTTTCGATGTCGGCAGTCATCCTGGCCACGAGCACGCCGGCTCTGTTGCGGTCGAAGAACGCCATCGACTGGGCCTGCATCCGATCGAACAC
>JANNHO010000582.1:0-5542 GCA_031404435.1 Acidimicrobiaceae bacterium
GGCTCGCTTGTACTGGCTCGCTCCACCATTCCGTTCGATATCCGGTGGCACTATGTCGTCGACGACTTCGACAGGTTCGTCGAGCAGTTGCCAGCGGAAGGACCGACCGGTGCGGAGGGGTTCGACGCACCAGCGGAGTTGGGTGGTCTCGACGTCCTCTGGGCGCGGAGAACCTCGGACGGACTGTTCTTCACGCCTGACACCTGGTTCGACATTGAAACGGGCGTGGCTTTCTTGCCAAACGGCTCCGAGTCGGCCATCGATCCGCTCGCGAACGGTGGCCGAGTGCAGGTAGGTCGCAGCCTCGGCGACGGCTGGTTCGAGTTCGACGCATACGTCCCACTCGACTGAGCCCCGACCCACGCAGAACGGCCGATCGGCATCCGGCCCGATCACCGAACGGAGACGATCGCCGGAGCAGGCTTGGCTACAAGCCTGTCATGTACCTGACGACGATCCGCGCCTGTTTGATCCGATTCTGGCCGCGTAGATGAACGCGGAGTGCGCGGTCGTCGTCGACACCTTGCCGTGCGAGTTCCTTCAGCACAAACACGGCAATCCAGAGTCCGGTGATGCCCAGCAATGCAACGGTCTTCACGGTCCGAGCGTAGCGATGGGTGAGTACCCGAGTCCCCGCCGGTCATGCGAGTCCGTGCCGGTCGTCGGAGTGCAGAGAGGGGGATGCGAGTGTCGAGCGCGCACACGGGTGGGCGCTCGACACTCGGATGAGCATGGATCGGTGTGGGGTTACGGGCATGTGGCGGCCCGAGCTCGGCATGTCGTGTGCGCTACGTGTCTACGGACGACACGCAGCGCACGCGACGTCGTTGCCTCGCATCACCTCGATCAGCGCGGCGAATCTATGGTGGCGGTCGATGACACCACCGGGAATGCGGATCGAGTCGTTGGTGGGGCATGCGCATTTGATCCCGCTGTTGGCCGAAGCGCACGTGGCCGAGTGGGGAGACCTGTACGAGTTGTGGGGGGTGGAAGCGGCGTGGCGCGAGTTCGAGGTCATGCGGGCCGACGCGGTGCCGATCACGTTCATCGCCCTGAGCGACGATGACGAGTGGCTCGGATCGGTCAGTTTGATCGCCGACGATGACCTGCCCGGTTTCGGCCACGTCGGCCCATGGATCGCCAGTCTGTACGTGGTGCCCGCGGCGCGGGGTCGGGGGATCGCCCGCGCGTTGCTGGCCCACGCGACCGGATGGGCAGCGGCCCACGACATTGCGCGGCTGTACCTGTTCACCGCTGGGTCGGCGACGGCCACGGCGGGCGAACGAGACCTTGCCGTACAGCAGGCGATGTACCAGTCGCTTGGCTGGGTGCCACTCGCGGTTGCCGAGGCACATGGCCACCCAGTCGCGGTGATGGTCCGCTCAACCGCGTCGACCATGCCGGTGCTTACGGTGAAGTCGGCCTGGGGTGGGCCGCGTCACCGTGGCGCGTACTCGTCGTTGCGTCCCGGCGGTGTGCCGGCCGACCGAGATGCGCTGGCCGGCGTTCACCGTCAGCGACCGGGTCTGCATCTGGCGGGTGAGGCCACGTGGACCCCGTCGCCGGCGACCATGCACGGCGCCTGGTTCAGCGGGGAACGCGCCGCGGCAGACGTGATCGCCACCGGGCCACATGGCGGCGAGGTCGTGGTCGTCGGCGCCGGGCTTGCTGGTCTGGTCGCGGCGCGCCGACTCCACGATGCAGGGTTCCGGGTGACGGTCCTCGAAGCGGCCGACACCCCCGGCGGGCGAACGGTGTGCGACCGTTCCCTGGGTGGGCCCGTTTCGATGGGCGCCGGCTGGATTCACGGTGCGACCGGCAATCCGCTCGCGGACGCGCTCGCCGTGGTCGGGATCACCTCGCAGCCCCATGATTGGGACGACGTGGCCGTCCACGTCGACGGCCACGGGTGGCTCGACCGGCACGAAATCGAGGTGGCGAACATCGCCCACGCGAGCGTCGTGGGTCTCATGCGCGAGGCAGCATGCCAACTGGACCATGACCCATCGGTGGCCGACATCTTCCCGGCGGCGATCGAATCAGTGAGCGACCCGCTCGCCCGCGCGGTGGTGCGGACGTGGGTGAAATCAGAGGCCGAAAACCTGTATGCGGCGAGGATGGATGAACTGTCCTGGGCACACCACGATGAGCCGTACCGGATGGGTGGCGGCGATGAGCTGATCACGGGCGATCTGGCGCTGCTCATCGACGATCTCCGCGCCGGATTGGACCTGCGTTGCGGGCGCACCGTCGACATGATTCGCTCCGAGAAATCGAGGTGGGCGCTCCACGGTGCGGGCTTCGCGCTCACCGCCGACCAGGTCATCGTCACGATCCCGATCGGTGTGCTCGCGGCAGGCTCGGTCGTGTTCGACCCGCCCCTTCCAGACGATGCGCGGCGGGGCATCGACCGCGTCGGGTCCGGCAATGTGTGCAAGGTGTTCGCCCGTTTCTCGCAAAGATGGTGGCCACCGCGCTGCGCGTGGTACGACGTCTCGACCGCCCATCCGTTCCGGCTGTTCTTTGACGCCACCGATCAGGCGGGCGTACCGGTGCTCGGCTGTTTCGCCGCCGGCGACGACGCGACGGTGGTGGAACACCTGTCCGAAGCCGAAACCGCAGCCCTGATCGGTCGAGCCCTCGCTCGGCTCGAACCCATGCCAGATGCGGCGATCCGCGAGCACCACCGGTTGGGGTAACGTCGGCCATCTGAGCCGCCGGGAACCCCCGACGCGAGCTCTATCACCGGAAGGGTTTGCCATGGCAGATGCAGGATCGATCTTGGGAAATGCAGTTCGGCGGCTGGAGGACCCGACGCTGCTCACCGGCGAGGGCAAGTACCTCGACGACATGGCCCCGCCAGGCACGCTGCACCTTGCGTTCGTCCGCTCCACCCAGGCCTACGCCAACGTGACCGGCGTCGACGTGTCCGAAGCCGAGGCGATGCCCGGGGTACGCGCCGTCTATCACGCTCGGGGCGACGGCCTTGGCTTGCCATCGTTCCAAGGCTTTCCGATGATGCCCCCCGAGTTGAACCGGCCGGTGTTCGCCAACGACGTCGTCAGATTCGTCGGCGACATCGTGGCCGCAGTGGTGGCGACGTCGAAGGCTGCCGCCGTGGATGCCGCCGAGTCCGTGATCGTCGACTACGAACCGCTCCGCGCGATCGTCACCCCGGCGCAGGCGTTGATGCCCGATGCGGCAGTGTTGTTTCCCGCGCACGGGTCGAACGTCTGCTTTGGAACCGAGCACGGCACCGACGTCGACCCCTTCGAAGGTGCCGACGAAATCGCTGAAGTCACGATGGTGAGCCAACGTCTGGCCGGTGCCCCGATGGAGAGCAACGGCATCCTCGCTCAGCCCGGCGACACCCCCGGAACCATGACGTGTTGGATCTCCCATCAGGCACCGCACGCAGCGCACGGGGCGTTGGTCGGAATGCTCGGCATGGAAGCGGCCAACCTGCGCGTGATCTGTCCATGGGTCGGCGGGGGCTTCGGTCCCAAGGCCGCCGTGTACCCCGAGTACATCGTGGCCGCAGCCGCGTGTCGCGCGCTCGATGCGCCGGTCAAGTGGGCCGAGACGCGGTCAGAGGACATGGTCTCGCTCGTGCATGGACGCGACTACGTGATGACCGCGAAGCTCGGCGTCACCAACGACGGCAAGATCACCGGTCTCGAGGGCGATGTCACCGCGAACGCGGGTGCGTACCCGGCGATCGGGGCGATCCTGCCGATGCTGACGCAGATGATGAGCGTCGGTGTGTACGACATCGACAAGGTCAAGTTCGCCACGAGGGCTGCGGTAACCAACACCACAACTATCGGCGCCTACCGTGGCGCCGGCCGCCCCGAAGCCACACAGTTGATCGAGCGGGTCATGGATATCGCCGCGCAGAAGATCGGGATGGACCCCGCCGAGATCCGCCGCCGAAACTTCATCCAACCCGATGCATTTCCGTTGACCACCAACACGGGTGGCGCGTACGACTCCGGCGAATACGAAAAGGCACTCGACGCCGCCTTGGCCGCGTCGGGATACCACGAGTTGCGCCAGGAACAGGCGCGCCGTCGGGCCGCCAATGATCCGATTGCGCTCGGTATCGGCGTAGCGGCCTACGTCGAAGTCACCGCGCCCGTCGGTCTGCACATCGAGTTCGGCGCGGCAGAGGTTCACGACGACGGCACGGCCAGCGTGTTCGCCGGCACCAGCGTGCACGGGCAGGGTCACCACACCTCGTTTGCGATGCTCGCCAGCGAGGTGCTCGGGATTCCGATGGACAAGATCAAGCTGGTCAACTCCGACACCGATCTCGTGCCCCGCGGATCGGGAACGTTGGGTTCACGGTCGTTGCAGACCGCGGGCTCGGCGATCTTCCTGGCATCGCAGGAGGTGCTGGTCCGCGCCAAGCAGATCGCTGCGCACCTCCTCGAGGCAGCTACCGAAGACATCGTTGCCGAGGACGGAGCGCTCCACGTGGCCGGCACACCATCGAAATCGATCTCATGGGGCGAGCTCGCGATTGCCTCACGGGATGCCGCACAACTTCCCGACGGGTTGGATCCCGAGACGCTTCGTCACGAACTCGACTTCGACGGGACGAACTCGACGTTCCCGTTCGGCGCGCACGTTTCTGTCGTCGAAGTCGATACCGAAACGGGCAAGGTGGTGATGCTTCGCCATGTCGCCGTCGACGACTGTGGCCGAATCCTGAACCCGATGCTCGTCTCCGGCCAACAACACGGCGGGATCGCCCAAGGCGCCGCGCAAGCTCTGTACGAATGGGTTCGTTACGACGAAGACGGCAACCCCGTCACCGCTACCTTCCTCGACTACACGGTGCCGTCGGCGGCCGAGCTGCCCAGCTTCGAGACGTCGAACACGCAAACCGACAGCCCGCGCAACCCCCTCGGGGCCAAGGGCATCGGCGAGTCCGGAACGATCGGTTCGACACCAGCCATTCACAACGCGGTCGTCGATGCCCTATCGCATCTTGGCGTCGTTCACATCGACATGCCCTGCACCCCCGAGCGCGTCTGGTCAGCACTCCAGGCCGTGTGATCATTCCAGGCCGTGTAACCAGCCATTCCGGGCCCGCCCTTTAGTGGGCGGCGTCGGACCAGCGCTCGATGATGCTCACATCGGCGACGAAACGCACGCCGGTGCCCGGTGCCCAGCGGTGCGCTGCCTCCTGCAGACAGGCATGAAGGAGCTCGGCGACGCTGGCGCCGTGCTCGATCGGCACGTGTACGACGAGTTCGTCGTGCAGGCACAGCACGATCTCGGCTCCGAGGTCGCGGCCTCGGGCGCGTACGGTCACGGCCCACATCTTGAACAGCTCGGCCGCCGCGCCCTGGACCATCGCGTTGCGCGCGAACCGGCCCTGCGCGGCGGTGCGCGAACGGTCGTTACGCTCGTCGACCTCTACCGCCTCCACCCCGGGCAGGGGTGTGGGCGAGAACCTCGTGCGGATCAATCGGCCACCGAAGGTGCGTAGGTCACGGCCATGTTGTCCAGCCACGTCGGCCGCACCGAGATATCC
>JANNHO010000583.1:0-4991 GCA_031404435.1 Acidimicrobiaceae bacterium
GACCGTCGAGGCGTGCTGCGCCGCATCGCTCGCGTACGCGGCGCCGTTCGTCAGCGGAAAGGACTCGCTGAACAACGAGTACACCGGTTCCGACGGCGAGCGTCACAGCGTGCCACCCACGCTGGTGATCACCGCAGTCGCGCACGTACCGGACGCAAGCCGCGTCGTCACCACCGATTTGAAGCAGGCCGGCAGTGTGCTGGTGCTGCTCGGCGCCACCGCAGCCGAGTTCGGTGGGAGCCACCTCGGCGTGCACCTCGGCGGCTTCGACAACCCGCTCGACGGGTCGGTACCGGCCCCCGAGCCGGCCGCCCCGCAGCGCTACCGCCGCCTCCACCAAGCGCTCATCACCGGCCGCGTGCGCGCCTGCCACGACCTCAGCGAGGGCGGCCTCGCGGTGGCACTGGCGGAGATGGCGATCGGTGGCGGACTCGGCGTGAGCCTCGATGCACTCCCCCATTCCGATCCGGTCGTGGCGTTGTTCGCCGAGAGCAACGGGCGCTTCGTGTGCGAGCTCGACCCCGCCGACGTCACCTGGTTCACCGCAGCAATGACCGGCTCGGGCGACCCCGGCGGCTCCGACGAAACGGACGGCACGATCATGCCGATCGGTCGCGTCACCGACGAGCCGACGATCGACGTGATCCACGCCACGATCTCGCTCGACGACGCCCGCCGCGCCTTCACGGGCACGAGAACCGGCACGGGCGTGCGATGAGCAGGCCGGCCGCACTCGTGATCGCCGCTCCCGGCACCAACCGCGACCACGATGTCGCGTTCGCGCTCGAGCTGGCCGGTGCCAGCACCGCCATCACCCGGCTTGCCGAAGTGGCGGCCGACACAGCAGTTCTCAATGCAGCGCAGATGCTGGTGGTGGCCGGAGGTTTCAGCCATGCCGACGCGTTGGGGGCGGGGCGGATGTTTGCGCTGTCGTTGCAGCAACGACTCGGCGACGCACTCAGCCGCTTCGTCGCCGATGGCAAGCCGATCATCGGGATCTGCAACGGGTTCCAGACATTGGTGCGCGCCGGGCTGTTGCCGGGGGCGCTCGGCCACAACGCGAGCGGCCGGTTCCAGTGCGAATGGGTTCGCCTCGAACCGCAACCCGGTCGCTGCATCTGGACCGAGGGGATCGAGCCGTTCGAGTGCCCGATCGCTCATGGCGAAGGCCGCTACGTGCATCCCGATGTGGCCTCGCTGGACGCCGCCGGACAGGTCGCCCTGCGCTACTCGGAGAACCCGAACGGCTCCGTGGCCGGCATCGCCGGAGTGTGCGACCCCAGCGGGGTCGTTCTCGGACTGATGCCCCACCCCGAGAACCACGTGGTTGCCCGCCAGCATCCCCAGCACGCGCGGGGCGTAGCACACTCGCTGGGGCTACAGATCTTCCGACGCGGCGTCGACCATGCGAGGTCGATGTGACCGGTTCGCCCGCCGGCACAACCGGGCTCGAAGGCACGGGTCTCGCCGAGATCTCGTTGCCTCTGCCCGACCGCCGCGACGGCAAGGTGCGGGTGTCGTACGAGTGGTCGCCGACCGAGCGCCTGTTCGTCACCACCGACCGCCTGTCGGCATTCGACCGGATCATCGCCACCGTTCCGCACAAGGGTCAGGTGCTCAACCAGCTTGCGGCGTGGTGGTTCGAACGGACCCGGGGCATCGTGGCCAACCACCTCGTCAGCGTCCCCGACCCGAACGTCACCATCGGCCGGACTGCGCATCCACTGCCGGTCGAGGTGGTGGTTCGCGGCTACATCACCGGGGTCACGTCCACATCGTTGTGGCGCCAGTACGCCGACGGTGCACGCACGATCTATGGCTACGACTTCCCCGACGGGCTCGCCAAAAATACTGCGTTGCCCATCGCGATCGTGACGCCGACGACGAAGGCCGCCACCGGCGGACACGACGAGCCGATCACATGTGCCGACGTCGTCAGCAAGCGCCTGGTCGAGGAGGCAACGTGGATGCATGTGTGCGATCGCGCGCTGCGGCTGTTCGCCGAGGGCCAACGCGTCGCCAGTGCAGCCGGGCTGATCCTCGCCGACACGAAGTACGAGTTCGGTCTCGCCGCCGATGACGACGAACTGCTGCTGATCGACGAGGTCCATACGCCCGATTCGTCGCGTTACTGGATTGCCGATTCGTATGCCGCCCGCCTCGAATCCGGCGACGAGCCCGAGAGCCTCGACAAAGAGGTCGTCCGCCGTGCCCTCATCGATCTCGGCTACGACGGCAACGGCATGCCACCGGTACTGCCGCCCGATGTCGTGACCGCAACAACGGCCCGCTACATCTCGGCCTACGAGCGGATCACCGGCCTCACGTTCCGGCCAGCGTCCACCCCGGCCGCCCCCCGCATCGAACAAGCCATTGCCGCGCTCACCGGCAACACCCAACCCCGTACTTCCGCACCCACCGCAGAGGACCCAGCATGATCACCCGCATTCCTCTCACCGTCACCGCGTCGACCGTCACCGAGCCGGCACCAACCGCCCCGCTGCGCACCCGCCGACCGAAGGTCAGCACGCCTCTCGGTGACGATTCACCGCATGACGAATGCGGTGTGTTCGGTGCATCGACACCGCACGGTGAAGGCGTTGCCCAGCTTGCGTTCTTCGGGCTGTTCGCCTTGCAGCACCGGGGCCAGGAGGCCGCCGGCATCGCAGTCAGCGACGGCAGCCGGGCCCGCATCCACAAAGACGCCGGCCTCGTCGCCAACGTGTTCACGCCCGAATCGATGCTGCCACTCACCGGATACCACGCGATCGGCCACACCCGCTACAGCACCACCGGGGCCAACGCGGTACGCAACGTGCAGCCGTTCCTGGTGGAGACGATGCACGGCCCGCTCGCCGTCGCCCACAACGGCAACCTGGTCAACGCCCCCGAACTGCGTGACGAACTGCTCAACCACGGCTTCGGGTTGACTGCGACCAGCGACACCGAGGTGATGACCCTGATGCTCGCCGCGGCGGGCGGGCGGACGTGGGAGGAACGGCTCGAGCGCACGCTGCCGGCATGGCGCGGTGCGTACTCGTTGGTGCTGCTAGCTGCCGACCGTGTGATCGCCGTGCGCGACCCGTGGGGGTTCCGACCGATGAGCGTGGGTCGTCTGCCGCACGGCGGATGGGCGGTCGCATCCGAGACATGCGCGCTGAACACCATTGGTTGCGTTGAGATCTCCGAGGTCGCTCCCGGCGAGATCGTCACCTTGCGCGGCGCAGAAATCCACCACCGCGCAGCGATCGCCCCGGCGGCCAAGTCGGCGCGATGCACGTTCGAGTTCGTCTACTTCAGCCGCCCCGACAGCGTGTGGGCGGGCCGCAACATCCACCACGTGCGCCAGCGCCTCGGTGAACACCTCGCGCTCGAGCACCCGGTCGATGCCGATGTGGTCATCCCGGTCCCCGACTCCTCGATCCCCGCGGCGATCGGCTACAGCCGGGCCAGCGGCATCCAGCACAACGACGGCCTGATCAAGAACCGCTACATCGGACGGACGTTCATCGAGCCGACGCAAGACATGCGCGAACGCGGCGTGGCGCTGAAGTTCAATGCGCTCAGCGAGAACCTGACCGGCAAGCGGGTGGTCATGATCGACGATTCTCTCGTGCGTGGCACCACCGCCGGCCCGCTGGTGAAGCTGATCCGCGAGGCCGGGGCAACCGAGGTGCACTTGCGGATCACGTGCCCGCCGATCACCAGTCCGTGCCACTTCGGTGTCGACATGGGCCACGACGACGACCTGATCGCGGCCCGTCTGAGCATCGAGGAGATGCGTGTGCACATCGGTGCCGATTCGCTCGGATTCCTGTCGCTCGACGGGATGATGAGCGCCATCGCAGGCGCTGACGAGGACAGCGGGGCAAGCGGCTACTGCAACGCCTGCTACACCGGCCGGTACCCGATCGAGGTCAGCCAGGCCCAGCCCAAGCTTGGTTTCGAAGGCGTGCTCGCCTGATGCGCGTCGTCGTCGTGGGAAGCGGCGGACGCGAGGCCGCGATCCGCGAGGCATGCAGTCGCCACGGTCACGACGTGACCGCCGCCGCATGCTTCGATACCGAGGCGGCGCGGGCTTCTGCGGGCACGGTCGATCTTGTCATCGTCGGCCCCGAGGCGGCGCTGGTCGATGGTGTCGCCGACCGCTGTGCCGCCGCCGGGATCGCCTGCTTCGGGCCGACCGCCGCGCTCGCGAAGCTCGAGAGCTCGAAGGGCTTCACCCGTGTTCTCGCCGACGAGCTCGGTATCCCGTCGCCGCAGTACTTCCGAACCGACAACGCCGACGATGCGATTCGCTGGGCCCGCGAGTTCACCGGCACGGTCGTGGTCAAGCTCGACGGCCTGGCGGCTGGCAAGGGCGTCATCGTGCCCGACTCCCCCGCCGCCACCGACGACGCCATCCGCACGCTCATCGCGCAGGGGCCGGTCGTGGTGGAGGAACGCCTCGATGGCCCCGAGTGCAGCCTGATGGCGATGTGCGACGGCACCATCGCCAGGCCGCTGCCGATCGCCCAGGACCATAAACGCATCGGCGAGGGCGACACGGGAGCGAACACCGGCGGCATGGGTGCGTACGCCCCCGCCCCGATCGGCCACGATCCCGAGGAGTTGACCGCAACGTTCATCCAGCCGGTCGTCGATCACTTCGCCGCGCTCGGCACGCCGTACGTGGGCGTGCTGTACGCCGGGCTGATGCTCACCGCCGACGGCCCGAAGCTGCTCGAGTTCAACTGCCGCTTCGGCGATCCCGAAGCGCAGGCGATCCTGCCGCTGCTCGACTCCGATCTCGCCGCACTGGCCGCCGCGTGCTGCGCCGGGCAGCTCGCCACGACCCCGATCGTGGTCGCCGACGGCGCTGCATGCACCGTGGTTGCCGCTGCCGCCGGGTACCCGGATGCGCCGCAACTGGGGGCTCAGATCTCCGGCCTCGCCCGCGAGCTCGCCGACGCAACCGTGTATCTCGCCGGGACCGACGGCACGGTCGTGAC
>JANNHO010000584.1:0-1947 GCA_031404435.1 Acidimicrobiaceae bacterium
AGGTATGCCGACGGGGACCGGCGTGAAGAAGCCCATGATGTCGACGACGACGTGGCCGCCGGCGAACAGGTACAAGCTGATCGAGTTGTTGGCGCCGACGGGGACGATGGCGAAGTTCGGTTGCACCTGTCCGGGTGTGGCGACGTTGAGGTTCGACGATGACCCGAGTTGGCCGAGCAGGGTCGGTACAGCTTGGACGTATCCGGGAGCGACGTTGCCGACCGAAACAATGCTGACGGCAACAGCGCTTGCACCGCTGACACCGACCGGGAGGTCGATGATGCTGTACTGCGGGTGGGGGCCGAGGCGGGCGTTGACCGTGGAGGACTCGGGCCGCGTATCGAGCAGCCTGGTCGGAACGGCGAAGGCCGTGTACATCGCCGGCCGGGCGTCGACCGCGGTCGGCGGCGGTGCCGGCAGCAGCGATTTGCCCGTTCCGAACGCGGTGTCGGGGCCGGGGAGGCCGAGGTCGGCAACAAGATGCTTCGTCAGCGCGGCGAGATGCACACCGGGGAGGGTGAGGCCCCTGCCAAGGATGAGCGCGGCGGCACCCGCAGCAGTTGGCGCGGCTGCGCTGGTCCCGTTGAAGCACGCACCGGGACCGAACACCGCTGGGCTGTAGATGGTGCTCGTGACGCAGCTGGGCGCCGACATATCGGGCTTCAGCCGTCCGTCGTTGGTGGGGCCTTGTGACGAGTAGTACGCGATCGTCGAACCGCTGGGCGGATCGACGGCCCCGACGGAGATGAGTGACGGGCTGCGCGAATCGACCACGGGCTTGGCCGCGCTGTATGCGATCTGGCTGTACTCCAGCGTTCCGTCGAAGGTGCCGACTTCGATGATGTCGCCGTCGGCATCGCCACCAGACACTCGCCGGATGCGAAGTTCCAGCGTGCCGGAGTTGGTCGCGCAAACACTGTCATCTTGGCCCTCGATCGGGATTGCACCGGCACCTTGGCTCTCGTTGATGGTCTTGGAGACGAAGCCGTTGATGAGCACCTCGACGCCGTAGTCAGTGACCTGGCCGGGCGATTCGCCGAAGTCAGACCAACGGACACCATCGAGCCCGAGGCAGGTCACCCCGCCAGGGGAGCCTGCTGAACTTCGAATCCCGAGCGTGGTGTCGACGCCCGGACCGTTCAGGAAGTCGACGTACCCGAACGGATCGACGCCGTCGACGTAGCGCCCGTAGCTGCCGGCTGCATCGTTGCCTGCTGAGTTGAACCACACCAGTCCCTTGCTCGTGGCGTATTCGACGGTGGCGGCCAATGGTCCAGACCCGTCGCCGGCTCCGTCGTATGCGGCACCGAGCGACCGCGTCATGACCGAGACGCCGTTCGAGACGAACCAGTCAATGGAGGCGCGTAGGTCGCTCGCCGTGCCAACTGTCGCGAGAAACAGTTCGGCGTCCGGGGCGAGATCCTTGACGACCTCGGCCACGGCAACACCGTGCTCGGAGGCACCCTTGCTCGAATCACACAGGCCGGTACCCGAGCCGTCGAGGCAGAAGCGGTGCGCCAGATCGGGGAGCGGCCCATGCTCGGCTGCGTTCCACAACGTGAGATCAAAGAAGTCGACGATGCCCACCCGCACCCCGGCACCGGTGATGCCGGCGGCGTGCCAGTCATCGGCGTTCACGGCGGCGACGCCTTCGCCGACGACCGGCCCGAACTCGGTTCGGGTGATCGGCCGGCTCGCTGTCAGCGGTGCCCTGGTGAACTCAATGGCGGAGGCGCCGTCGAGGCGCGCCACCCGGACGGCGGGGATCGAAACCTGTAGCACCTCGCCCTCAACCGCACCGGTGATGATGCCGCCGGCGGCGATCACCTGCCGGCGCGCCGCCGACGTGTTCCCGGTGACGGCTTCGATCGTGATCGATGAGGACGGCGATGGCGCGGTGTCGAGCAGTTCAGTGAGCCGGGTGGTGCGCTCGGCGGTGGCGGGTGT
>JANNHO010000585.1:0-3381 GCA_031404435.1 Acidimicrobiaceae bacterium
CGACGGCGCTGCATGCACCGTGGTTGCCGCTGCCGCCGGGTACCCGGATGCGCCGCAACTGGGGGCTCAGATCTCCGGCCTCGCCCGCGAGCTCGCCGACGCAACCGTGTATCTCGCCGGGACCGACGGCACGGTCGTGACCGGCGGGAGAGTCCTGGCCGTCACCGGCCGCGGCACCGACCTCGGTGCCGCCCGTGCGGCTGCATACGCAGCGATGGCCGGCATCCACTTCGACGGCATGCAGGTTCGCCGCGACATCGGCTGGCGCGCTGCGGCGGCACGGTTGGATTCCTACGCGGCGGTCGGTGTCGACATCCACGAAGGGGCGCGTGCGGTCACCAACATGAAAGCCGCCGTCGAGCGCACGCACGGTCCCGCTGTGCTGGCCGGGTTGGGCAGCTTCGGCGGGGCGTTCAGCGGCGCCGCGATCAAGGCACTCGACGATCCGGTGCTGGTTGCCAGCACCGACGGCGTCGGCACGAAGGTCGAACTCGCGGCGCGTCTCGGCCGCTACCGCGGGGCCGGTGCCGACATCGTGAATCACTGCATCAACGACGTTCTGGTGCAAGGCGCGCGGCCGTTGTTTTTCCTCGACTACATCGCCTCCAGCCGCATAGGTGCCGACTGGGTGGCCGAAGTCGTGACCGGGATGGCCGAAGCGTGCGAGGTGAGCGGATGCGCGTTGCTCGGCGGCGAGACGGCGGAGATGCCCGGCGTATATGCGCCGGGAGCGTTCGACATCGCCGGCACGCTGGTTGGCGTGGTCGACCGGGCCGATCTCCTGCCAACGCCCGATGTCGGTGTCGGTGATGTGCTGATCGGGGTGGTTTCCAATGGTCCACACACCAACGGCTACTCGTTGCTTCGCAAGATCTTCGAGTGGCTGCCGATGGACTCCAGGCCGCCCGGGTTCGACTGCACCCTCGGCGAGGCACTGCTGCGCTCGCACCGCAACTACCTCCCCGTGCTCGAAGCTGCGCTGGCCACCCGCAAGGTGAAAGCGCTCGCCCACATCACCGGCGGCGGCCTCCCCGAGAACCTGCCACGCGTGTTCCCATCATCGTGCAATGCGCGCGTCCAGCTCGGATCGTGGCCGGTGCCGCCACTGTTCCAGCTGGTCCGCTCGGCCTGCACCGCAATGGAGGCGATCGAGTTGTATCGGGCCGTCAACATGGGCATCGGCATGGTGGTCGTCTGCGCCGAGGCCGATGCCGAATCCGTGCAAGCCTCGATCGACGAACCCACGTGGCTGATCGGCTCGCTCGTCGAAGGCACAGGCGTCGTTCAGCTCATCGCCTGAAGAAACCCGGGATCAGCAGCGCGTCCCACCAGGAGCGCGGGTCGACGCCATTTGGTTGTGCGACGCGGGTCGGTGAGCTGCCATCGACCGCACGGCAGCCACATGACTCAGAATGGCAAGCCAGGCAGTACCAGCAAGGACGCCTCGGTCGACTGACCGAACTCAGAAATGGAGTCGACGTTCGTGGCGAGGATTTGGCGGATCTCCGATGTCGGGCCGTTCCCGACGCGCAACCAGATCACTTTTGGAGGTGCACCGTGCAGGAAGGCCAACTGGCGGAAGTCGTCGTCCTTCGAGACGATGACGAACGCTTGGTCACGGGCATGCTCCCAGATCTGGCGATCGTCCGCTTCGTCGAGTTCGACGTTGCGCACGTGCCTGCTCCCGGGGAAGACGTGCTCAAGGTCTCTGACCAGTCGTGGCGCCAAGTTGTGGTCGAACAGCAACTTCACGCTGGGACGGCCAACCGATGCTCACGTAAAGCGGCGAACTCGAGTGCCGCGCGAATGTGCTGAAGCGTGAGATCCGGAAAGTCCGCAACGATCTCCTCCGGCTTCATACCGCCGGCGAGGTACTCGAGGACGTCGTAGACCGTGATCCTGGTGCCCTTGAAGCATGGCTTCCCGCTCCGAACTCCGGCGCGGACCTCGATGATTGTCGTCAGGTCCATCGAGACAGCCTAACCTGCGGACTTCGGGTGAACGGAGGTCGAGATCAACGACATCACCCCAGGTCAGCATCGAGCCAGGCTGTCTCAACAGCCCTCAGCGGACAATAGAGCTGCAACCCGATCCGGTCCTGCCGCAGGGACCGAACCGCAAGCGTGACCGTGTTTCCGACGGATGTCCCAAGCGACGCAGCAAGCCGCTTCAGTTCCTCATGGGTACGAACATCGATCCGGACACTCGTGCTCTCCATGCAAATCAACATACATCGAGGACCACACAACCAGATCGCATCATTCTCGCCAAGGGTCCGACGCGCCGAACGAGGCTCGGCATCATTCTCAGCACAAGTGATGCGAGCGTTACTATCGTGGTCGAATGGCCCGTACAACCATCGACATCGACGACGCAATGCTCGCATCGGCGGCGATCGAACTGGGTACATCGACCAACATCGACACCGTCGACGCGGCCCTCGCCTTGGTGGCCAATCGGCGCCGGCTGGCTGCAGCGTTCGAGGACCCATTGATGTGGGGAAGTGTCGAACTACCCGACCCGAAGCTTCGCGCCGAGGCCCGTCGTTGATCCCACGTGGCCTCTACCTTGCCGACACGAGCGCGATTGCGAGGGTTGGGTCGTGCCGCGCGGATCGGTGAACTGACGCAGTTGAGACCGCGCCAGTTCACCGATGACAGTCACACCACAGGGCTCAGGTGCCGATCACACCGCCGTCGTCTTTGGTGATCACCAACGTCGCGGCGCGGGGCCGACCCTGCCCGAGCGGCTTGAAGTCGGGCCAGTTGCTGATCGCCTGCGCGGCAGCGGGAACGGTGATCTCGTTGGCCGGCTCACCGGGATGCTGGATGTCGACGAACATGGTCCGCTGATCGGGCGTGGTGCACACCCCCGTGACCTCGCATCCCCTCGGCCCGACGAGGAACCGGCGGGTCTCTTTCGTATCGGGATGGGCGGCCAGCATCATGTTGTTGGTGATGTTGACGTACGGCCCGGCACCGAGGGTGCTCGTGGAGATGTCGGTCTGAATCCAGATCCGCCCATCGGCGTCGGCCCAGATGCCATCGGGTGAACCGAACATGTCGCCGTTGATCGTGCCACCGGGCTTGTAGCCGTCCATCGCCGCCGGGTTCGACGGGTCGCCGGCGAGCATGAAGATGTCCCATGTGAACGTCGTCGCGTCGGCATCGCCATTCTCAGACCAGCGAACGACCTGACCGTACGGGTTGCCCTGACCGGTCGCCGATCTCGGGTTGGCCTCGTCAGCGACGGAGTTCGGGTTCTCCGATGGCACTGTCGTCGTCCGACCGCGGCGGCTGTTGTTGGTGAGCGCCACGTAGACCTGACCGTTGGGGGCAACGGTCAGCCACTCTGGCCGGTCCATCTTGGTTGCGCCAACCA